>CAVBGA010000041.1:0-52933 GCA_963594675.1 Lachnospiraceae bacterium | reverse complement strand
ATTTTAAAGACTCGAAAAATCCTTCCTGTTCCATAGCCCGGCCCAATCTTTTGTAGGTAATTTCTCTGCACATATTTTCCTGATTATCCGTACAGAGAATGCATCTTCTGCTACCTCCATCCTGACTATTTTTTCTCATAACCGCATGACCTGTCGTGCCTGAACCGGCAAAAAAATCCAACACCGTAATGTCCGGTTTCATATTCACCATGTCAATCAGAAACGTATACAAGGACACCGGCTTGGGATAATCAAAATCCGTAATTCCTAAGGCGCGCAATTCCTTCTGTGCATCTTCATTGGTACCAACCCCCAGAGACGCGTTCAATAAATTTTGAGGGGTTTTATGAAGACGTTTTCCCTTTCTCTGATAACGGATAGAAAATAAAACAGATTTAATCAGAAACCAGGTGCCGCTGGATACTTCCTTGTTTAAGGTCTCCTGTGTCCATTTAAATTCCCCACTTAATACTAATCGATTCACATTGGTTCCATTTTTCACGGTTACAGGCTGTTCTAAAGCCACCTTACGATTCTCAAAAGGAAGATATTCTCCATCCTCAATGCTGAAACGAACAGTTCCCGCTGGAAAAATTAAAGTCCGTTTTGCATTTCCTGTGTTAAGAAGAGGAGCATCCCCTCCATCAATATATCCCTGGGAAAATTGGTGCTTTTTATCAAGCTTTTTCGCATAACAAAGCACATATTCCAGCTTCTTTCGTATTTTCTTAGACAGAGCTGGCGCAGTAGAAGTCTTCTCCCACATATACATTCCGACAAAATTCTTTTCTCCAAAGATTTCATCACAAATCATCCGCAAAGTAGTTAGCTCATTGTCGTCAATATTAAGAAATATATAGCCCTCCGGCTTCAAAAGTTCTCTGGCCAAAATCAGACGATTATACATAAAAGATGCCCATTTACTGTGAGCAAAATGATCCGAAGGATCTACATAATCATCGTCATAGATAAAATCTTTTTTTCCTCTATTATAAGGGGGATCAATTATACACAGATCAATGCCTTCCTTATATTTTTCCTGTAAAAGACTAAGAGCTGCATAATTTTCTCCTTCAATCAGAATGTGCTCCCTACCGCCTCGGCTGATGCGAAGGTCTTCATCCTCTACAAGATAAGGGGAACTCTGCTCCAAAATCTCCTGTATCTTTTCTCTATGATGTTCAAACACCAGACCATATTTGCGCTCTTGCAAATCTTCTTCCAGATCATCGCAATAGGTATTCAGTTTATCACGTACCTCTCCACTGGCCATTTGATTAATAGCCTGCCGAAGTTCTTTTACTTCGGTAAGGAGACGTTCTCTCTTTATTTTTGAAATGTTTTGAGACATAAATTCTTGTCCTCCGCGCCTATTGTATCATAGAAGGGAAATATTTTTCAATTTGTAACTGTTCAGAACCCGTCAAATATTCCGAAATATGTGGCCGACACTCTTGCTTTTTCCATTTCCCCATGCTAGACTTATTCCTCGTTGTAGGCATTTTGCATATTTAAAATAGTTGAGTCCCTACAAGTTACATGCAATGAGTGTTCGAAACCTTCCACTCGTAAAACAAAACTAAAGGAGAAAAAAAATGAAAAACAAAGGTACTTTATTTCTGGTAGAAGCGGCAGCTATTGCTGCAATTTATGTTGTCCTAACCACAATTTTTTCAGCTTTCAGCTATGGTGAAATCCAAGTACGAATTTCCGAGGCTTTGACCATTCTTCCTGTATTTACACCAGCCGCAATTCCCGGACTTTTTATAGGTTGTCTGATTTCCAACCTTCTGGGTGGTGCGGTAATCCTGGATGTCATTTTCGGAAGCCTGGCAACACTGATTGGTGCTATTTTCACTTACCAATTGAGAAAGTGTCACAAATTTCTGGCACCCCTTCCCCCCATTATAGCAAATGCTCTGATCGTCCCCTTTACCCTCTATTATGGTTATGGCGTCAACCTTCCCATTCCTCTTATGATGGTAACCGTAGGCATCGGAGAAGTTATTTCCTGCGGTATCTTTGGACTGATTCTATATAAGCTTTTGGAGAAATATCGCCACATTCTTTTTCGGTCTCCTGACCATCTATAATAAACATTTTTTGCATTTTAAAGAATCTCTATAAAGATTTTCATATCTTTTTGGAGATTCTTTTTCTCTTTTGACAGTCCTAATAAATTGTGCTAATATTTAAAAGAATTGGAATCTTAGATTAATTGTGTCGTTTATCTTATAATATCTTAAAAATGCATACAATTAATCCTGTTTTTATGTCCGAAAGAATGTGAGGTGAGTTTGTGGACGGTAGTAGTAATGGTCGATGTTTGGGCACGGTAAACACTGTCTGTCAGATTATGGTCGATAGCTATCTGTCGTCCGCACACTGACTCTCTCAGCAACTATATAAATAGTTCATGGTTTGCCATTGCCCTATAAGGATACATTGCCCGAAGTTTCCATTCGGGGTTCTGATATTTTTGTACTAAGCAATGGCTTTTTTATGCCCTTTTGCAGTATAAGATACAGAATCATTTTCAAAGTTTGAAAATTACTAGAAAACGGATTAAGGGGGTTCATCGTAATGGATGAAAAAAACATGAACATAATAGCGGGCTCCGAAGAGGCAACAAATCAGGTGCAACATCCCGATTATGCCCAGGAAATCGTGCGAATCATCAGAAGTAATCGCACCCCGATGACTATGAAAACAGAAATCCTGGGATATCATGAAAATGATATTGCTGCAGCTTTGGAATTACTTAACAAAGACGAAAGAGCAAGACTTTACAACATCCTGGATACCGAAACTCTTGCCAATACCCTGGAATATACCAAAGATTTTGGTCAATATTTCAGCGAGCTCAATATTCGCAAGAAAATTGATATCCTGTCTCACGCTGAGACGGATACGGTAGTAGACTACTTAAAAGAACTAAGCAAGAAAGAGCGAGCCATGCTCATCGATCTTATGGATGATGAAACCAAACGGGAAATTGTCCTTCTTAGTTCCTTTGATGAGGATGAAATCGGAAGTCGTATGACCACCAACTACGTGGTCATCAAACAAGGACTGACTGTCCGGGAAGCCATGCGCTCCTTGGTAGAACAGGCCGCAGAAAATGATAACATTTCCACTCTCTATGTAGTGGACGATCAGCAGCTTTTTTACGGTGCAATTGATTTGAAGGATCTCATCATTGCACGAAATCAAAATGGTTTGGAAGACATCATCACTTCCTCCTATCCTTATGTATATGCCCACGAGCAGATTGAAGATTGTATTGATCGAATCCGCGATTATTCTGAGGATTCCATTCCTGTTCTGGATGACAATAATAAACTTCTTGGTGCACTTACCTCCCAGGAAATGGTGGATATTGTAGATGACGAATTGGGCGAGGATTATGCAAAGTTTGCTGGTTTGGTTGCTGAAGAGGAACTTAATGAGCCTGTTCGGCGCAGCATGAGCAAACGTCTTCCCTGGTTGGTAATTCTTCTTGGACTTGGTTTGGTGGTTTCCTCTGTTGTAGGACTTTTCGAAGCTGTCGTAGCGGAATTAACTTTAATCGTGTCCTTCCAGTCCTTGATTTTGGACATGGCCGGTAATGTAGGAACCCAGTCTTTGGCTGTGACGATTCGCGTACTGACTGATGAGGAGCTTACTGCAAAACAGAAGTTCCTATTAATCATAAAAGAAGCCCGTCTGGGCCTCTTAAATGGTTTGGTTTTGGGAAGTGCTTCCCTTGTGCTCATCGGACTTTTTATTCACTTTGCAAAGGGTATGAGCTGGCATATTGCTTTTCTGCTCTCCTCCTGCACTGGTGTGGCATTGCTGGTTTCTATGTTCCTTGCCAGCATCACAGGAACCTGTATCCCACTTATTTTTAACAAACTCAAGATTGATCCGGCAGTGGCTTCTGGCCCCCTGATCACAACCTTGAACGACCTAGTTGCCGTAATCACCTATTATGGTTTGGCATGGGTCCTTTTGATTAACGTAATGCATATGTAATTTATATCGGGATTTACTCCCAAGAAAGGCGGCTGCCATGGACATTTCAGATTCTGGTGTTTTTGAACCTTCTTTTATGGAATTTTCGATACCCTCCGAATTTGCCAGGCAGTCCCTTTATTATGTCCCGCAATTCGGTCATTTCTATTGCAATGAAAGTTATTCCATTAAAAGGGAGTCCCTAGATCTCTTTCTTATGATTTATCTTAGAAATGGAGCAATGAAGCTTTCCACCGGCAACCGGGAATACCAACTTGGGCCTGATCAGATTGCCATCATTGATTGTCGCAAGCCTCATTACTATTACTGCACAGAAGAAAGTGAATTTCTTTGGTTCCACTACAATGGTTGCAGCAGTATCGCCTACACAGAACTTCTTCTCGGAAGTCAGGGAGCTATTTATTCTGGTGAAATTGCAAAAAGCCTGGAGAGAAGTTTTGAGCGAATTTTCACTTACTCTTTAAATATTCCCAATGACGAACATCTGGTCTCTCTGCATGTCACTCAGCTCTTAGGCCGACTGGCCTCTCCTAGCCGTCAAAGAACGGAAAATTTCCAGCTAAGCCCTGCCCTAAAGTGTATTCGAGACCATTATATGGAGAATCTGCCCTTGGAAGACCTGGCTGCTATGTGTCATATGAGCGTATCCCACTTTATAAGAAGTTTTAATCGTTATATGAATAAATCGCCTCACGAATACCTGCTTTTCTTCCGACTTCGTCAAGCGAAACAATTATTACTATCTACTCAGGATTCTGTGGAGGAAATTGCCTACAAATGCGGCTTTAACAGTGCCTCTCATTTTGCCAGGGCTTTTCGCAAGGCAAATGATATCAGTCCCAAAGAATTTCGAAATATCCAGTTTTAAGATTTTATCACGCAAATGCGATTTTCTTATACGTCAAATATCCCCCAGGTCGGATTCGATGACTTATCAATCCAATCTGGGGGATTCTTATATTTTCTTATATTTCAATTAGCAAACATTTAAATTAGCAAAATCCCGCTTTTCTTAAATTCTCACGGCCTCTTTTGGCAATAGGAAGGGGCACATCAAATGATTTTACAGGGAAAAGATCCTGCTCTACGACAACCCATCCATCATAGTTCTTTTCCTGGAGTGCACGATACAACTCTGCAAAGTCAATACTTCCTTTGCCTGGCTCTACCATAATATCCTCTGTAACTGCTTTTGCAAAAGACCAGTGTTCTGCATCCATCTTTGCCTTTACTGCAAGATCGCAATCCTTGATATGAATATAGGGAATTCTATCTGCATGTTTTCTATAGAATGAAATCGGCTCTCCACCACCATATACGTGATGACCAGTATCGAAGCAAAGAACAACATTTGTATCATTCAGCAAGCGCTCAATCTGCTCCTCAGTCTGTACATGGCAATCTACATGGGGATGGAATGCACCAATCAAACCATGAGAAGCTACACAATCTGCTGCTCTCTGAACATTTGCACAGTATTTCTTCCACTGCTCATCTGTCAGATTTGGATCCATAACCTGCTCACCTGTCTCAAGATCCGTATACATAGCTGGCAGCAATACAATATATTTTGCCTCATCAAAATCTTTTAAAAGAACTGCAATGTCATCAATTGTCTCACACATAGCGTCAATAGATGCATCATCAAGGAAATCTCCTCCAACAGTTCCTGCCACCAAAGCCAAAGAGCGCTCTTCCAAAGCATTTTTCAAATCAGGATTCTTATTTGGGAAATAACCCCAAGGACCAAGTTCCAGTCCTGCATATCCTGCTTCTTTCATTTCGTCCATACAACGAGTCCAAGGAGTCTGTTTCTCATGCTCCGGGAACCATACCCCCCATGAATCCGGTGCAATACCTACTTTAATCGCCATTTCTTCTCTCTCCTTTTCATTATATGTATTAATTATTTTACATCAACCCAACTACGTGTCTTGGAAGACTCGATAACTGCAGCAACCGTACGGTCAATCTTATAACCAAACTCAAAGTTACAAGCATAAGGTGTCTTCTTTGTAATTGCAGAGAAAAGCTCATGCACTTCAAGAATTTTCATATCGTTATAAGCGATAGAAATACCACCTGCTGGCTGGAATGCTGAGTAGCCTTTATGCAATGGATTCAAAAGAACGGTGCGGAATCCACGATCTCTTTCATTATCATTGTGGAAGTATACCTGCACTTCACCCATTCTCTCCAGATCGTAGCGAACGCTTCCCTTAGTTCCCTGGATTTCATAGCAAAGATAATTCTTACGTCCAGTTGCTACACGAGAGCAAGCAATGGTTCCCATAGCACCATTTGCATACTGAGCCATAAAATGCATAATATCTTCATTCTCAACATCTGCCATTTCATTAGATCCGGCACTCTTAGGTCTCTTGGGGAATACGGTTTTTGCCATTGCATTTACGGATGTGATATCTCCCATGATGAACTGAGAGATGGAAAGCAAGTGGGATCCAAGATCGCCAAGAGCACCGCAACCTGCAAGTTTGTTAATGTGTCTCCATGTGATAGGAAGAGACTCATCCAAGAGCTGATCCTGATCATAGGTTCCTTCAAAACGCATGATCTCACCAAGCTCTCCAGACTGAACCAGCTCACGAACATAAGCATTTGCGGGGTTCATTGTATTATTAAAGCCAACATAGTTGATTACGCCTTTTTTAGCTGCCAGTTCTGCCAGCTCTTTAGATTCCTCAGCGGAAATGGAAAGAGGCTTCTCACAATATACGTTTTTCCCATTTTCCAGAGCAGCTTTCGCTACTGCATAATGGAATGCATTCGGTGTTGCAATATCAACCAGATCTACGTTAGGATCTGTTACAACATCATGCCAATCTGTAGTGATACGACGGAAACCGATTTTCTCCTGAGCTGCTTTTGCTGCTGCCTCGTTAGAATCTGCAACAATCTCAAATGATGCTACACCATACTCAGGTCCAAAAAGCATCTCTGCATCAGCAAGAGCAGAAGAATGTGCTTTACCCATCCAACCTGAACCTACAAGACCAATACGAATTTCCTGTGCCATGATAACTACCTCCTAATAACTTTACTTTTTTGACTTTTATTTTTCTTTTAAACATTTCGCAAATATTCTGTTATTCCCGGGTTTTTTCGAATATTTTCTGTGTTCTTACTTTGTAATTGCATTATATCTCTTGTGTTGACTGATTGCACTTCACAGAGTTTGCAGCTTCTATACAAAAATTACTTGCTATATTTTTATCACATAACACATTTTGAAAAAGAAAAAAGGCATCGTATTTTATTTCATACGATACCTCTCAAGTCTATTCTTATTGTCTTGTCTCTAGCAACGAAATGGGAATTCCTTTTATCCTCCATATTCACCTAGCTAGCGAGTCTTATGGTTAACATATTTATTTTCATATTTTGAGTACACAATCGTTTGGCTGCTATATACACTATAATAGCCAGAAAAGGTGTAACTCAAAGCAATCGCAATCAGATAATAGGGCATTCCATTATAGCCAAATAATTCAAAGCACAAGAGTAAGGAAGAAATGGGACTGTTCGTGACACCACAAAACAGAGCACCCATACCTACTGCCGCGCAAAGCATAGGATTAAATCCAACAATCTGAGAAAATGTGCTGCCAAAACTTGCTCCGATAAACAGAGCAGGCACAATTTCTCCGCCCTTATAACCGGCTCCTAATGTCAATGCCGTAAAAATTATCTTTAGAAGGAAGGCTAAATAAGGAACATTTCCCTTGGTCGCCTCTTCAATGACTGTCATTCCCGCACCATTATAAATTCTTGTGCCGGAAATATAAGTCAGAGCTGCTACAATACAGCCTCCCACAAAGATTCTAAGGTAGGGATTCTTCAAAAATTTTTTATATAGATAGCTGCATTTATGCATGCAAACGCAAAAAAGCACGCTGACCAAAGCACATAAAACAGCCAATATCGCGGCATACGTTACATGTTCCAAGTTAAAACTGGGAATTACCTGCACCTTAAAAGCCTCTGCCTCCGTTCCCAAATAGGAAGCTAACGTATCAGCTGTCAATGCAGAAAGGACACATGGCACCATGGCTGCATAATACATGACCCCCACACTCTCAATTTCCATAGCAAGAAAAGCAGCTGCCATAGGTGTTCCGAAAAGTGAAGAGAAAGCAGCACTCATTCCACACATGGTGATAATCTTCAGATTATTCTTATCAAATTTAAAGAGACGTCCCAGATTAAAACCAATACTTCCTCCTAATTGGAGTGCTGCACTTTCACGACCGGAAGAGCCCCCTGCCAGGTGGGTCAAGATAGTGGAAATAAAAATCAAGGGCGCCTTTCTCAAGGGCAAATGTTCATCTCGAGCAATGGCATCAATTACCATATTGGTTCCCTGATCATTATATTCATGTGCCAGTCGATACAAGAATACAATCAACAAACCCACAAAAGGAAGTGTAAGAATCAACCAATCATGTTCAGTCCGCAATTGTGTAACATATTGGATGCCAAAATAAAAAGCGGTGCCAATTCCACCTACCACCAAGCCTACGACAACACCTACAATGATCCACTTAATCAATATCAAAAGCTTTCCGAAACGGTTCGTAAAATACCCCTCCGGCAAGGAGAATTCCTCTTTCAGCTCATCTCCTAGATTACTCATATCTCTTTCCTCTCTATATGTATGAGATAGCTAAGCTCTCATAAATCAAAATCCAGAGACATTGTAACATATTTTCACCTTGCAAGGCTATATCAGAAAATAGGAGTTGCCGCACTTTATTTTTGAGGCAACTCCTATATTTTTCAACTTATTCCTGAGATAACTGCTTATATTCCCATAGTTTCTCCTGGGCTTTAGGACTCAATCCCTTGGGAACCCGAATCTGAATTGTTACGTAGAGATCTCCATATTTTTGGGAATTTTTCATGGATACAATACCTTTTCCTGAAAGTCGCATTTTACTTCCCGACTGGGTTCCCGCCGGAATTTTTATACTAACTTTTCCTGATAAAGTATTTACTACACAATCTCCGCCAAAAACCGCTGTGGTATAGGGAACAAAAGCCGTGGTATAAATGTCCATTCCCCTACGTTCAAAGCCTGGACGTTGTCCTACATGAACTTTAATATAAAGATCACCGGAGGGACCACCGCCAAAAGCCGCTTGTCCCTTTCCTTTTAGACGAATACTTTTTCCATCTTCAATTCCTGCGGGTATATGTACCTGCAAGGACTGCATGCCTCCTGCACTCTGGAGACGTATCACTTTATCGGCACCAAAAGCGGCATCATCAAAAGATACCTGCAGTTCCGTATGCACATCCTGCCCCTGGCTTCCATAGCCTCTTCCCTGTCCCGTGGACTGGTGAAAACCAGAAGTTCCTCCATAGGATCCCGATCCTCCAAAAGAAGAATTTCCGGAAAAGCCTCCGGAGAAACCTGATCCAAAAAGATCCTTTAAGATATCCCCCAGATCTCCCATATTGCTGCTATCAAAATGGTATTCATAGGAGCCATTGCCACTATTCCCACCAAAGTGGAAATTTTTGAAAAATTCCGCAGCATCCTGACTTCCATAAGGATTTTGACCACCAGCACTTTCATCAAAGGCTGCAAAGCCAAATTGATCATACTGTTTTCTTTTATTCTTATCCCCTAACACTGCATAAGCTTCCGTCGCTTCTTTAAACTTACGCTCTGCTTCTTCCTTATGATCAGGATTCGCATCCGGATGATATTTTTTGGCTAGTTTTCTATATGCTTTTTTTATTTGATTCTCATCGGCACTTCGATCAAGGCCAAGAACCTCATAATAATCTCTTTTTTTCACAACAATCACCTCACAAACTACAGCTCTGAGTTGAAAATTCCTCAAATCTTTCAGCTGTTCTATTTATGTTATAACACATATAGTAATTAAGGTCAATCGTGAAAAATTATATTATCTACTACGATCTACCTACCCATAAGTTCATACTTCTTGTCCGCTTTCATCCATTGCTTTATTAAATCATAAAATTCAGGATATTTCTTCTTATAGCTAATGGGTCTTCCGTCAGAATTCAAAAAACAATGCGCCGTTTTTCCATCTCCTACCAATTCACCTCGACAGAACATTTTGTAAGCGAGGCTTAGCCGCACACCCCCTGCCTCTACTACTCTTACCTGAATCTCCAGTTCATCAGGGTAGGTTGTCGACTTCCTATAATTAAATTCCACATGGATTACCGGAGAAACAACGCCTTCTTTCTCAAAGCGATCATAGCCCCATCCCAATTTTTCCAAGAAATAGACTCTGGCTTCTTCCATAAAGCGAATATAGTTAGAGTGATGAGTAATCTGCATTCGATCCGTTTCATAATAATTCACCTTACGGACATAACGATCCCTGCAAAGTTTTGTAAAATCTATTTCTTCATCTATTTGTTCTTCCATTTTCTTCCTCCTAACTAATCTTTGATGATTTTCCATCTTGCACGCCGGATTCGAGTCTGCATCAGCGATCAGAAGCCCAAGGGAGCCAAAACCTTTCGAATTGTTCTCATTCTCTCCTCATACTGACCATAGAAATCCTCTGACTGATGATAGGGACTCATAAAAAATAAGCGGAGCAAGTATGTAGTAAGTTCCGATTTCGTCCGGTCTGTTACCAAAGGCATAGACTCTCCCAATTTCCGAATGAAATAATGCCAGTCGGAAATATACTTCTCATAACGCTGGGGGTCCGGAGTATCCAACCATTGCTTCATGCGCACCTTATAGCGATCTTTTTTCGCACATTCATTCACCTGAAGGAAATAACGAAAGCTTTCCTCCTCGTAGTATCTGCCCATGGGGAAAAGACGGCAAATGCCGGGACGGTAAGGGTGAATACTGCACCTTCCTTCTTCATTTAAGAAACCACAGCTTTCACTTTTTTCATCCATTTTTAATTGTGGCAAAACTACACCATCTACCACCTTCAACTCAATGGCATCCCCTAGGAGATCTTCAAAGCTACGTCCTAAGCCTCCCGTCATTCGATACACATCATACGGATCCAAAATAATAGATTCCATATCTCGACAGCAGGATGAACAGCCACGGCAATCATCACAGCCCACCTTCACCATATCATTTAGGTTATAAAATTTTCCATCAGAAATTTCATTAATATCTACATCGCGAAGCATAATCACCTCCGAATCAGACTACTATGCACAGTAACTATCTGTAAACAGCAATCGATTTATCCTTTATATCATTTCTTTATTTCTCTCCATTTTAGCAGTTTCTCAGCAAAATTCAAAGAAAGGAAATAAGTTTTTCATAAACCTATTGACCAGTTATTAAAATCGTGTTATTCTCTAATCAGTTTTTCAGAAACTTATTATGTGTTATCAAATGCCATTTACAAGAGTGTTATAGGAGAATACGAGTATGTCATTATTACAGATTGGAATCCGTCATCAAACTATCCCCATCATACAAGGAGGCATGGGCGTCGGCGTATCTTTGGAGCAGCTTGCCGGATCTGTAGCCGCCTGTGGTGGACTAGGTACCATAAGCACAGCAGATTGCGGTTATCGAGAGTCTGATTTCCATCAGCATCCGGAAAAAGCAAATCTTCGAGCTCTTCGCAGGGAAATAGCCACTGCCAAGCGAATCTCCCGAGGAAATGGTCTGATTGCCATCAATGCCATGGTTGCCACGCAGCAATATGAAGATGCCGTTCGCACTGCCGTGCAGGCAGGTGTTGATGCTGTCATTTCAGGAGCCGGTCTTCCTCTGCAGCTTCCAGAGCTGGTGGAAGAAGGCCGGGCCCTCATTGCCCCCATTGTCTCCAGTGGCCGCGCAGCTCGTCTGATTTTAAATAGATGGAAGAAAAAATACCAACGTTATCCAGATTTTCTGGTAATTGAGGGGCCAAAAGCCGGTGGCCATCTAGGCTTTAAAGAAGAAGAGCTTTTAGAAAGAAAATGCAAGAATATTTATGATCTTCTAAGGGAAGTAGCAGAAGAAGTGCAGCCCTTCATCCAGGCCAAAGGGAAAGATATTCCCCTCTTTATCGCAGGCGGCATCCGCAGCAAAGAAGAAATTTACCACGCTCTGCAACTAGGCGCTTCCGGTGTACAGATTGGCACGCCCTTTATTGCTACAGAAGAATGTGATGCTTCCCAAGCTTATAAGGATATCCTGATTCAGGCATCCTCCAAAGATGCAGAAATTATTCATAGTCCGGTAGGTATGCCAGGCAGAGCGATCCATTCCCCCCTGATTCACCGCCTTGCCAGAGAAGGTCGTATTCCCCCCAGACATTGTTCCCACTGCATTAAAGGCTGCAACCCCGGTCAGGTTCCTTACTGCATTACCCAAGCCTTGATTGAAGCAGTAAAAGGCAACTGGGAAGAAGGGCTTTTCTTCTGCGGTTCGGAGCTTGACCAAATAAACGAAATGACTACAGTTTCCAAACTTCTAAGCAAGCTTTTACCGGATTACTTTTCATCGAAGGATCCCTGCACTTCCCTGGGAGCTTGAATATAATGTGATTCGTTAAAAACAGATATAGGATTCAAAAAGGCAAGCAAAAACCGCAGTAATTTAGATTTTTCCCTAACTACTGCGGTTTTTCCCTGTTCTTTATTTTATTGGCACAAATAAGATTAAATTCTACTTTTCTTCTAGCAAATCACCCAACATGTTTTTCAAACGCCCCACATATTCTATCAGTTCTTTGTCCCCTTCATTGCAATTAATGAAAGAAATTTCTTCCAAATCTTTTCTTTCAGAAAGCAAATCATAGAGAGCATCCAAATTTCTTCCATAATAATCTGGCAAATCCATCTGCTCTTGCAAAAAATCATGCAGCTCCTTCACGGAATGAATTTCCTGCAGGTCCATACAATATTTCACACTCATTCCTCCCCATTGTATAACTCAGTAAAGGTATTATAATGGTCATTCGTATAATAAATATGTCCATCTGTGGAATAGACCAGTCTCTCAGCACCTCTTTTCGATTTATGAAGCGTATTAATATCGCATTCATGATAAGTAATACCCTCTGTCACCGGAAGTTTCTCATCGTAATTACCGAATCGGTCTCCGCCAATGCACATTCCCTCTGCATAATCGTCCAAACCACCGCCAGACCATCCCAAGGCTTGCGCTTCTTTTTTGGTCATAAAGTTATCTGGCAATTTCCCATAAACCTGAAGATACAAGGCAACATCTTCCTTGCTGGTATAGGAACCCGTCTCGTCAAGAACGGTCCTCTGTCGATCCTCTGTCGCCGCTGCTACGTCCTGTGGAATATCATCTGACTGTTCCACATAACTGCTGTTCTCATTATTTTCTGCCTGTAAATCACTTCCGCACCCAGTAAAAGCGGTACAAGCTATGAGGAGTGCCAAAAGCAATGCCCATATTCTTGTAAGAATTGATTTTTTCATTTTCATACAAATCTCCTTCTAATTTCTCTCATAAGAAAGAATTCTCCCATACCTACAGGACCTGCCACTGGCAGCTCCCTTCAGATGTATAGCAACGTAAAAAATTCCCAGCCTCCAAAGAAACCGGGAATCTTTCGTAATTCGAATTCCGCCGCATGAAATTCGAAAAGAATAATTTTGTTGTAAAGTTGAGGACTAAACAACTTCGACTTTCGTCGACAGCTTTTATTATAGCAAAATTCCTTCTTATTCTATATGATTATATTTTGCTTTTCAGTGTTTTATTCCTTCTTTTCTTCCAAAATCCGAACTACATAATCATACATTCTCTTTGTGGAAGAAATAGAAAGTTTTTCCTGAGACGTATGGATGTCTAAAATATCCGGTCCCATAGAAACCGCATCTAATCCAGAAATCTTGTCTGCCAAAAGACCGCACTCAACACCAGCATGAATAGCTTCTATTATTAATTCTTTTCCAAACATATCTTTATAAATTCTTGCCATCTTTTCTCTAAGAACAGATTCTTCCACATACTCCCAGGCAGGATATTCTCCGCTAACAGAAGCTTCCGCACCAAATGCCTTGGCAATCCACAAAACACGATCCTTCAAATCTGCATAGGCACTACCCACAGAACTTCTAATGGAGAAACGAAGCGTAAGACCGGCTTCATTCAAACCGGCAACACCCATATTTAATGAAGTCTCCACCAGTCCCTCTATATGATCACTCATACGCATCACGCCATTAGGAAGAGACTGTATCAGGCTCAAAACCTTGTGACTACTCTCAAGATTCAAAGGTGCAGCGTTCACAGCTACAGAAGAAATAGCATCTGCTGGAAGGATTTCCACAATCAAACCTGGATCAGACACGGAATATTCGTTTTTCAGTGCTTCCTGGCTATCTTCCACAGTTTTTTTCAAAGCATCAATATCCTGCGCCCATATCAGTGCCTTTGCTTCTCTGGGAATCGCATTATCCTTACTTCCACTCTCCAAAGCGCTCAAACGAATTTCTGTATTTTTTTCTACATCTCTTACAACCCTTGCTAACAGCAAAGTGGAATTGGCTCTTCCCTTGTTAATCTCTGTTCCTGAATGACCTCCGCTCAATCCAGCAATATGAAGCACTACCGGTTCTCCGGGAAAGTTTTCTCTATTTACGGACAAATTCACTTCTGCACTTCCGCCACCAGCACAACCAGCTAGCACTGTGCCTTCCTCCTCGGAGTCCATATTCAAAAGCAAATGTCCCTTCAGCATAGATACATCCAAAGCCTTTGCTCCATCCATGCCTACTTCCTCAGATACCGTGCATACAAATTCCAGACGAGGATGTTTTATACTGTCAGAATCCAAAATTGCCAAAGCAAATGCAACAGCGATTCCATCATCGCCCCCCAAGGTGGTGCCTTTTGCGTAAACATAATCTCCCTCTACCGCCAGATCCAGTCCTTCCTTTTCCATGTCCTTATTGCAGCCATTTTCTTTTTCACATACCATGTCCATATGACCCTGAAGAATAATCGGTTCTTCTGTTTCATATCCTGGTGTCGCTTCCTTTATCATAACCACGTTATAAAGATCATCCTGCCAATATTGCAAACCTCTTTCTTGCGCAAAATTCACCAGATAATCACTAATTGCCTTTTCCTTATATGACGGCCTGGGAATACTACTGATTTCCTCAAAAAAACGAAATACTTCTTTCGGTTCTATATTATGTAATACATTCATAAAATTTACTCCTATTTTCTCTTCAATCGTTCACTATTTCCCCCATATTATAGCAGAAGTATTTATACATAGCAAAAAAGAGTATTGCAATAAATTTCTTTGCAATACTCTCTTTTTTTAATAATCTTCAATCTGCATTTTTTTAATTCCATATATCTTTTTTTCTTTTTTTACAAATATAATAGATGAGCAAATAAATAACTGTAAGAATGTTAATCAATAGCAGCACATAAACTATCGAAAGTGCTGAAATATCTCTTTGAAACATACCAACATTCTCTTCTGAGTCATTACTTGTACTTACATCCATCTGTTCTGAAATAGTCTGAACCTCCGTACTTACGGATTCTGTAATCGGAACCAAACCAAAAGCCAAAAACAATGATAAAATAAAAGTAACTATTGGTAAAATCAGTCCAGGAATTTGGGATTTCAAATTAGAAAGTACACATTGTAATTTTATTAAAAGAGCTATGACTAAAATAATAATTATCAAGGATATTTCATTTTTCATTCCTCCTTATTGAAATCTCTGTATAGACTGCTGAACTTTCGGAATAGAGAATAATTCTCCTACCTTTTCTTTCAAAATCCATCCTCTTTTGACATGCTTCCCATTATATAGTAAGCTTAGGTGAAACTTACCATGTAAGCATGGTTTCGAAAAGTTACGGAAATGATATATTCTAAGAATACCATGTTTCTTCGGTGTATAGAAGAAAAGACCTTTTCTTATTCTATATTTCACAGTATACGGAGAAGAAATTCTAAGGAAGGAGCTTACCATGATTGATACTATTATTTTTGATATAGGAAATGTTCTAATGCGCTTTGACTGGCCTGGATTTATGAAAAAATATTTCAATGATCCGGAAGTGATCAAAAGAGTAACCAAGGCCATGTTTGATACCCACCTTTGGGAAGAATTCGACCGTGGCTACCGTGAAAATGAAGATATTCTGGCGGCTTTCATTCATGAAGATCCCGGCGTAGAAGATGCTATTCGCTTTTCCTATAATCGCATTGCTGAATGCTGCCATGCCTACAGCCATGCAATTCCCTGGATCAAAGAATTAAAGGAGCAGAACTATCAGGTTCTTTTCCTCTCCAACTATTCCCACTATCTTATGGACGCCGCACCTGATGTATTAAATTTTCTACCCTATATGGACGGTGGGGTATTCTCCTGTGATGTCCACCTGCTTAAACCTGAAGAAGCAATCTATACATGCATCTGTGAGAAATATTCCCTGACACCACAAAATTGCGTCTTTCTTGACGATACCGCTGTCAATATTGATGCTGCTAATGCCTATGGGATACATGGAATACTTTTCACCAACTACGAGGAAGCCCACAAGAAATTAGAAAATCTGCTTTCTTCTCAAAATTAAAAGAAACGAGCGCATGTCACTATAGAAAAGAAAAGGCCTAGGAATGGAACCGTTCCCAGGCCTTTTTCGATTATGACTATTTTAGGAAATACTATATTTCCCATTAGATTTTGTCATTACTCACACCTGCGCTAAACTTAGATGTGAGGGATTTCTCCGACTGAGTTAAATTTCAACCTGAGCAATTACATCCTTCAATGCTGCGGCACTCTTTTTCATCATCTCTACTTCCTCATCTGTCATCTGGAAAGGAATACGATGCTCCACACCATTAGGTCCTAATTCTACCAACATAGAAAGACAAACGTCCTCAATGCCATATTCTCCATGCAACATGGTAGAAACTGTTGTCGTAGATGGTTTAGCACTCATAAGGATTTTACAAAGGTTGCATACAGATGCAGCTACTCCGTAGAAAGTAGCACCTTTATTGGCAATGATGGTTCCTCCGGATTTACGAACATACTGCATTACCTCATCCCGATTGATATCATGAATGGGCTCTCCCATATCTTCCATCAAAGCAACATAGGCATCCAACTGCTGACCACCTACATAGCATGCAGACCAAGGTACAAAAGATGTGTCACCATGTTCACCTAAAACATAGGCATGAATATTACTCTGGGACAATCCAATCTCCTCAGAAAGCATAAAACGAAGACGGGCTGTATCCAACTGTGTTCCTGAGCCAATAATCTGACTCTCTGGAATACCAGATATCTTTGTAAATACATAGGTAAGGATATCTACCGGATTTGCTACGATAACGTATTTAGCATCCGGTGCATGCTTTGGAATTTTTTGAGCAATGTCTTTCATAATATTTACATTGGTCTGTGTCAGTTCAAGTCTTGTCTGGCCAGGTTTTCTGCCGATACCCGATGTAATGACTACAAGGTCAGAGCCCTCCGCATCTTCATAGTCTCCTGCTTTTAGGCTAATAGGTGAACGGAAACAAGTACCCTGCTCCATATCCATAACCTCACCAAAAGCCTTCTCCTTGTTGATGTCGATCATTACGATCTCGGTAACAAAGCTTTCACGAGAAAGCGTATAAGCTACCGTAGCACCTACATTACCTGCACCGATTACTGTAATCTTGCAACTCATGCTTACACCTCCATTTTTGACCGAACTCGAAAATCCGATCATGTCATTTGCAACAATACTTCATATACCAATGATTATTGTAAATGAATTAACAATGTTTTGCAACAGTTGTATGATTTTCAGTAGTATTTTTATAAATGCTCTGTTATAATACAAAACGAGTTATAAGTACGGTAATAGGAGGGAAATTACTATGTGTGGCAACACGGAGACCATGACGGAAGATTCCCGTCAGCTTTTTCTTACACTTAATCAGGATATCTTGATTAAGAAATTTCACCTGAAAAATGATGAGAAATTTTTATATATGACTTTCTTTGGAAAGGAATATAAGATTGATCGCAGACAGGGCTATATTTCTGAGGGCAATACCCCTATGCCAGCCGACCACGATACTATGATGGGAATCTATGACATGCTTAGTTATTCCGCAGACAAGGCGACACTTCCGGAACTGACCGGCCAGTGGGAAACACTTTCCAATCTCGGTGGTATCATCGGCAGTGGTCACACCCAGCAGAGACTTCTCAGTGATGAAGCTATTGCTCCCTTTGTGGGCAAAGTGGAAGAATTAAAAAAAGCCTGCGAAGCGCTGGGAGGTAAAGAAGAAAAAGGTGGAGACGTCAGTTACAGCATCCCTGTCTTTGATTTCTTTCATGTATGGTTCCAATTCTGGGATGCGGATGATGAATTCCCCGCTGCTGCCCAATTTCTTTGGGACAAGAATTCTCTCTCATTTTTACATTATGAGATTCTCTTCTACACAACAGCTTACTTAGAAAAAATCTTAAAAGAAATGATCAATAAATAATTACTGTTCAAAAGAGCCACCGCACGAAATGCGATGGCTCTTACTCTTTTACATTTTACACAAATTATGCAACTTACAATCTATCGATATGTGGATTAGAAGCACTCTCTGTAAACTCTCTGTGAAAGCTCTTTTGTCCAAGGCTGTACATAAGAGTTTGTGATCAGTCTCTGCTGGTTTGCCTCTACAGACTCAGCAAATCCTACGATATCCTCCTCTTTGAATCCATACTCATGGATTGGTTTCAGCGGATATACCTTCTCAAGCATCTCGTTAAGGTAATCAATTGCTTTCTCAACTTCGCATCCTGTAATCTCAGCTACCAGCTGTTTGAAACGAAGAAGCTCGCCGTTCGGATCATACTCATTGTAGATCTCAAGAATTTTTCCAAACAGAGCGTAGTTAGACTCACCATGAGGTACATGATAAGTTCCTCCCAGAGGGAAGGACATAGCGTGTACTGTACCACAACCAGCTTTCAAGAATGCAATACCTGCAAGGTAAGAAGCTGTTGAGAACTCATCCAGATATTCCATACGAGCATCCTGACCTTTTTCAGCGATCAGACGAAGGCCCTCAAGGATAATCTCCATAGCTCTCTTAGAATACATCTCAGATGTAATTGTTTTTCTTCCTGGTGAAAGGAAGGACTCTGTTGCATGGATCAGCGCGTCGATTACAGATGTAATAAACGGTCTGTAAGGAAGTGTGGAGATGAACTTTGGAATAAGAACTACCTTATTCGGAGTGATATCATCAGATACCAGACCCAGTTTTGTCTCTCCGCCTGTAAGAACGCCGTCCTTCTCATCTTTAACGATTGCTACAGAGATATTTGTAACCTCAGAACCTGTACCGCAGGTTGTAGGAATAGCGATTACCTCTTTCTCATGGATAACCGGCTCTCTCTTGAAGTACATCTCATGTACAGAAGAGGGTCTCTTACATCCAAGAAGTTTGCAAAGGTCCATGATTGCGCCACCACCGATAGCAATAACTCTATCGTAAGAATCATAAGGGATAGCGTCATACATGATGTTAATCATTTCCTCTGACGGCTCAAGTTTACCAAACTTCTCCTGGAATACATACTGACAAGGAACATTGTACTCTTCCATGAACGGTTTGTAGATAAACTCGTTTGTCAGAACTACGTCTCTCTCACCAAGATTGAATTCCTCTGCTAACTGTCCGAAATCTGCCATTTTATAGATTGTCGGAATTGTAATGATTACTCTTTTGTCTGCTTGTAATGACTTGCTAAATTCATCCATATCAATCTTCTCCTTTACGATGTTTCGAATCTGCTGGTATTATAGTAATTCTTATTTTCGCTTTTGTCAATATTTTATCAATAATTTTTATTTTAAAAAACTGCTCACTTTTTGCATTTCTTCTATCGTTTAAAATTTCGCAAAGTCCGCTAAAGGCCTATTTTAAGGCAAAATAGCTATTTTTCTACTCAATTTTCCATTTTTCGATTCCTGCACACAATTTTTTCAAAAATGATGACAGACCTGGAAATCCGCGTTAAAATAGCCATAGTATTTGCAAAGAAAGGAATTTGCTATGGAAACAAAAACATTATGGGAAAATTATTCTAAAGAACAAATCTGTGATATGAATCTTCTGGCAGAACGTTATAAGGATTGTTTGAATCAGGGAAAAACGGAGCGGGAATGTGTTCGCATTTCTGTTGAAATGGCAGAAGAAGCCGGCTACCAATCCCTTAAGAAGGCAATTCAGGAGAATCGCTCTTTAAAAGCTGGAGACAAAGTATATGCAGTTTATAATGAAAAAACCTTAATCCTCTATCATATTGGTGAGGATAACCTTGAAGAAGGAATGAATATCCTTGGTGCTCATATTGACTCCCCCAGACTGGATGTTAAGCAAAATCCCCTCTATGAAAATCAGGGATTTGCCTATCTGGACAGCCACTATTATGGCGGAATCAAAAAATACCAGTGGGTAACGATTCCTCTGGCCTTGCACGGCGTGGTTGTGAAGAAAGACGGCAGCAAGATCATCGTTAACATCGGTGAAAAAGAAGAGGATCCCGTTTTTTGCATCAGCGATCTGCTCATTCATCTTGCCCAAAAGCAAATGAAAAGAAGCTCACCGGAATTAATTATGGGGGAAGATTTGGACCTGCTCATTGGCAGTGCCAGTCTGGCTGCTGATGATAATGAAGATGAGAAGAAAAAAGAAAAAGAAAGGGTAAAAGCCAATATTCTCCGCCTCCTGGAAGAATATTACGGCATGGAGGAAGAGGACTTTCTCTCCGCCGAACTGGAGATTGTTCCTGCGAACAAGGCAAAAGATATGGGACTTGACCGCAGTATGATTCTAGGCTATGGACAGGATGACCGTATCTGCGCCTTCACCTCTTTATTTGCTATGTTAGAGTGTGAGACACCAAAACGTACCGCCTGCTGTCTTTTGGTAGATAAAGAAGAAATCGGCAGCGTGGGGGCTAGCGGAATGCACTCTCGTTTCTTTGAGAATGCCACTGCAGAGCTTCTGCACCTTTGCGGACACAGCTCTGATCTTGCCCTTAGAAGATGCATCGCACATTCTACCATGCTTTCTTCCGATGTCAGTGCCGGTTATGACCCTCTGTATGGAGATGTATTTGACAAAAAAAATGCTGCATTTCTGGGCAAAGGTCCTGTCTTTAACAAATACACAGGATCCAGAGGTAAGTCCGGCTCCAATGACGCCAATGCAGAATATCTGGCCGCCATTCGCCGGGTGCTGGGAGATCACAATGTCCAATTCCAGACAGCAGAACTAGGCAAGGTAGATGCCGGTGGCGGCGGAACCATCGCTTATATTATGGGAAATTACGGCATGGAGGTTATCGACTGTGGTATCGCCCTGCTTTGCATGCATGCTCCTATGGAGATTTCCAGCAAAGCAGACGTTTTTGAAACCTACAGAGCCTATAAAGCCTTTCTTACCTTCGAAGGTATGAATTAATTTTCTACATAGTCCTTTAATTCCTGAATCATTTCTTCCAGACGATCAAAATAGGGGGAAAATTCGTTTTCCCCCATCTCTTCTCTCACTTTATAAAGTTCAAGAAGAGGAATGGAATCTTTACTGGCCAGATAAATAGGGAACAATTCATTTAACATATCTGTGGAGGGCCGGCTCTTAATTGCCTCCATAAGACTCTCCTCAGATATGGTATATTCTGTATCAAACACTTCACTCATATGAAGATAGCATCTTTTTCCTTCTTCATTTTCCAAGGTAATTTCCGCATCATATGCATTGAAGCGATTGGCTACTGCATTGATGGCTGAATCTTCATTTATTTTTTTGTATACACTCATTTTCTATTCCTTTCCCGTCTTTTTCATCTTTCCTAAGCCTCATTGTCAAAACAAAGATTTCTTTACAAAGCAAGACTCTCCTGGATGGACCTGGTCAATTCTTCCTTTCTTTCCTCTAAGAGCAATAGTTTGTTATATCTGTAGTAAGCTTCATTACCACATTCCCGAATATATCTCAGACTGAGACTTCCAGCGGACAGTTCCGTCAGAAATATTACCATTTCCTGTCCTTCACCAAACACTTTTTCCAGAAATGCAAAAGAATTAGTCAAATGTTCTCCCGTTTCCTGTACCTGCTTCTGTCTCTCCTGTTCCCGATCTGAAAAACAATTTTTCACATAGGAAAAGTCGCCATCCTCTAAGATGACCTTCTGCTGCAAATCCTCTAGGTAAGCAATTGCCAGCTTTTTCACTCGAATCTGCTGCTGGGTCAAAAGCTCCGCCTCTCTCGCCTGAAGCAATTCCTTTTGCAAATGCTCTTTTTCCTTGTCTATGGCTTCCGGTAAAGTTCCGGAAAAATGTAGATTGTCATTTATTTTCTCACGGATTCTTTTTATTGCCGTAAATATTTCTCTCTGAATTTCTAGATTTTCCCCATAGGAACGAAATTCCTGATTCAATTGATCAATCAACAAACTAATCAGACTTAGTTTTTCGTCAAAGGGTGCTGTCTTTAGCTGGTCACTCTCCTGGGGCAGCTTACCCTCTAAAATATCCGGAATACGGTATACCTGACGATATTTATGATACAACTCATAATAATCACTAAAGTCTCTGGCGATTTCTTTGTTTTGCAAATATTGACTTACCAAGCCTTCTGTCACAGGACGTCTTAGCTTTCTGTGTACTTTGATAATACGGGAAAGGTCCTCCCATCCTCTGGCTGTAACAAATTTTCTGCCCTTGCTATCATTTTTCACCGAATAAAAGTTTTCTCTTTTTATTTCCAGATAAGCAAGAATAGAGCCATCCACTCCTGCATCATAAGCATATTCCTTCCAGCAATCAAAGTCCGCCTCCACATCAATGCGGCGCACGCGGTCTAAGGTTACCACATCCAGATCCCGTACAGATTTATTGTACTGAGGCGGATTACCTGCGGTAACGATAACAAAGCCCTCCGGCACCCGATGGCTTCCAAACGTCTTATATTGGAGGAACTGCAGCATAGTGGGAGATAAGGTCTCTGACACGCAATTGATTTCGTCCAGAAAAAGGATGCCCTCCTTAATTCCTGATCGACGAATCTGTTGATAAATTGCAGCAATAATCTCGCTCATGGTATATTCCGTAACAGAATATTCCTTTCCCCCAAACTCTTCCTTGGAAATAAAAGGCAGACCGATAGCACTTTGTCGGGTGTGATGGGTAATCGTATAGGACACCAGATTAATGCCGCACTCCTTAGCCACCTGCTCCATAATTGCCGTTTTGCCAATACCTGGAGGTCCCATAAGCAAAATAGGTCTTTGTTTTTCGATGGGAATTTCATATTCTCCTGTAGCATCTTTTTGTAAATAAGCTTCCACTGCATCCGCGATTTCCTGTTTTGCTTCTTTTATATTCACCTTGTGCTCTCCTTTTTATCCACATTCATGCTCTCAATTTCTACTGGCATCCACAATTTCAAAGCCCAATCCGGCACTTTGCTTTCAATTTCTTCATCTTCATCAGGAATAACAAAAGCTGTCTCATAAGAGGTGGGCTCCTGGGGATAGATGCCATAACCATCTGTAAAATACAAGAGTCCCTTAAGGCTCTGGAGTTTTCCCCTTCTTTGCAATTCTTCTACATGCTGAAATACTGGGCGAAAATCAGTTCCTCCGCCACCTCTTACCTGAAATTCTTCGGCATAATGCTTCATTTCCTCCAGGTCTTCTATTTCCAAGTCCTTCTGGATTTTTTCATCACATTCTATGATATGAACATGAACCTTGTGGAAGAAATTCTCCTGCTCCAAGAGCATACCCGCCGTTTCATTGAGAAATTGCTGAACCAATCGATTCTGGCAGGAAGCGCTGGTGTCAATAGCAATCACCAATTCATCCACTTTGTTGGTTTCCCTGTACTCATTTTCCTCAATCAATGGCATATTGCCATACAGCTCCATTCCATAATGGTAAAAACCATAATCAAAAGAATCCACATCAATCTTGGATTCCTCTCGGATGACAGAAAACTTTCTAAGGAATTCCCGATAATCGGTTTTTTCCCGATTACTTGCAGACAAAATTCTTTCTAGAATGCCTCTTTCCTTGGTTCGATTCTTTCCCGAACTTTCCAACTCCGTCTGAATCCGCTTTGCGTTTCGCTCCCATTCTTCTTTCTTAATATCCCGTGCCCGCATGGCAAGGGGCGGCAGCATCTGGGGCTGTATTTCTTCCGTCTGCTCCTGCGGATTTGATTTGCTATCCCCCATTCTTTCCCAAAAACTATGATCATCTCTGGAAAATTCTCTCATCAATTTTTCCCTTTCCCGGAAAGAAAGAGGATGCTGACTGAAATGACGATAGAGTCTTTGGGCTGTAAAAAATGGCATCTTCTCATGAAGCTGCTGGTAGCAAGCCTCCCTAGCATCTGATGGTGTCACATGGAGAACAGGCACATCCATGCTGTCAATCACAGATTCCACTGCAATATCTGTACATAAATCCCATAACTGGGCATCTTCAAATTCCATAGCATAAAACATATGCCGAAAAATACAGTGCATAAGAATGTGCATATACACCCGATCCAAGAGGTAGGGATGCTCCATATATACTTCAAATAGATAATGGGCATTGAAATGTATCGATAGGCCATCCGTCCCTAGCTTCAAGGTGGAACGATTCATCCGAAAATTCAAACTATGCAGAGCTGTCCCCAAAAAATGCATGGACAAATATAACTCTGTCCGCACAGTATCCAGAATGCGAATTCCCAGTTTTTCCATTTCTCTTGCACTTTTCATCAGAAATCCTCCAGGGAGAAAGTCTCCATCTGCGTTTTACCGCCAAAATCTCTATGGTAGGTCTCCATAAGCATACTGCAAAGTTCTGTTTGCTGATGTTCCGACGCATAGTCGATATTATCCGACAAGGCTTCTTGAGAAATTCCGTCTAAAGTTAACATATAGGCCAAAGCCTTCCGATTATTTTCCTGTAAGAGCCATCTTATAATTTCTCCTGCTTCTTCCCTCAAATAGTCCTGATATCGCCGGATTTCTTCCTCCTGTAGCTGTCTCTGGGAAGATAGGCGATCCAAGGCAATTTGGGCCGCTGTCGTTTTACTCTCAATAACCGCCTTATAGAAAAGCTGATCATACTGCCGATAGCCAATTCCCGTCCTGCTGACACATTCCCGATAACTATAGCCAGCCCCTACAATGCGGGAATGGATTACCCTGGCTCTGGTATCCTCCCTGTCTTCATTGTAGTAAGAGGGAAATGTTAAATTCCAGCTTTTTTCCCCTTCATGCAGGCAAAAACGCAACTTGCGATCATTATCCTGAAGCATTTCCTTCATAATCCGGTAGTTGCCGGACAACAGAGTAAGATCTATCTCTCTGATATTTTTACATCTGCGAATTGCTCCATCGTAATAATCCTCTATTTCATCATAAAGACTGATTTTTTTAAGACTTTGACAATCATAAAAAGCAAAAGCTCCTATCTTTTTTATTGTAGGAGGCAAATAAATCTCTTCAAGATCGGTCTTCTTACTAAAAGCATGTGCAGCGACGGCAAGTACCGGTAAGCCATCTATCTGATCCGGAATATATAGGCAAGAATTACCCGACTCCGTGCCTGTAATCTCAATTCCCTCTTGCTCCTTATAGCTAACCAAACAATAATTTACAGCCATGCTTTCCTCCACCTAGCAAAATACACTCTATCAACTTAAAAGAACCTGCCCACAGGGACAGGTTCTCTTTTTCCTATCAATCATTCTGTCGGTAATCCACAAGGAAATCGGCAACATTCTCCATAGCTTCCTGAAGTACGGAAATCTCTGGAAGATAAACAATACGAAAATGATCCGGTTTCTCCCAGTGGAAGCCACCACCGTGGGTCATCAGGATTTTCTTTTTACGCAAGAGATCCAAGACAAATTTCTCATCATCATGAATATGGAACTTATCTATATCGATTCTCGGGAAACAGTAGAATGCAGCCTCAGGCTTCACTACACTTAATCCTGGAATTCCTTCAATGGCCTTGGCAATATACTCTCTCTGCTCATATACCCTGCCTCCCGGCTGAAGCATGGCATCTGTCTCCTCATTCATCTTAAGAGCCGGAGCAATCAAAGACTGGGCAGGCACATTAGAGCAAAGTCGCATATTGGACAAAAGATTGATTCCTTCCAAATATCCCTTGGCATCCTTTTTATTGCCAGAAATGGACATCCATCCCACACGATATCCTGCAATCAAGTGGGATTTGGACAGACCATTAAAGGTAATACAAAGCACCTGGTCTGTAAGGCTTGCCACAGAAATATGCTTCTTTCCATCAAAAACCAGACGATCATAAATCTCATCTGCAAAGATAATCAGATCATTGCGTTCTGCTACCGCCACAATCTCCCGCAGCAAAGATTCTGGATACAAAGCTCCTGTAGGATTATTGGGATTAATCAAAACGATACCCTTGGTTCTTGGGGTAATCTTACTTTCAATATCCTTTACATCAGGATACCAGCCAGCGGATTCATCACAAATATAATGAACTGCTGTACCGCCTGCCAGAGTAACCGATGCCGTCCACAAAGGATAATCTGGTGAGGGAACCAAAATCTCGTCCCCATAATCCAATAACCCCTGCATGGACATGGTAATCAGCTCGCTGACACCATTTCCTGTATAAATATCGTCTTCATATTCTACATAGATATTTTTTTTCTTGTCGTACTCCTTAATGGCAGCGCGGGCTTGAACCAAACCATGGGAGTCAGAATAGCCTTCTACATCCGTCAACTGGTCCTTCATGATCTCAATCAGCTCCTGGGGGGCTCGAAAACCAAAAGGTGCCGGATTACCAATATTCAGCTTCAGAATCTTGTCTCCTGCCGCTGTCATACGATTAGCTTCGTCCATAACCGGTCCACGGATATCATAACAAACATTATTTAATTTGACAGATTTCTCATATTTACGCATAATTTTCTCCCCTGTCTTCACTGCCCTAACTAGCACCGAGACTCAAAAAAACTTTTTAAAGACATATTAGCCCCGTAAAAATCATCTGTCAATATCCCCAGGTTTTCTTTCAAGAGTTTTACATAGCAGCCTGGAAGATTTTCACAATATCTTCTTTTGTCAGTTCAACAAAGCTTCCCTGGCTTCCCTTTGCCGCTTTTTCAGCCATAACTTCAAAATTTTTAGTTTCATTGATGCCAACTTCTGCCAAGGTTTTCGGAAGCCCCATCTTATTAAAGAAGAAATCTTTTGTCTTTTCAATGGCCGCTTTAGCAATCTCCATATCGCTGCCCTCTCGAATATCCCAAACATTTCTTCCATATGCGGCAAAAATAGGAGCCGTCTTCTCATCCAACACATACTCCATCCATACCGGTGTCAGAATCGCAAGACCCTCTCCATGGGTAATGTCATAAAAGGCGGACAATTCATGCTCCATGGGATGGATACACCAGGCAGGAGCGCTGCCCTCAGAAACCAAGCCATTAATCGCATGGCTTGCTGCCCACATCAGATTGGCACGGGCATCATAATTATCCGGCTCTTCCAAGGCAATAGGACCATATTTGATCATAACCTTTAAAAGACCCTCTGCAAAATATTTCTGCACCTCAGCACCTTCTACAAAGGTAAAATAGTTCTCAAAGGTGTGACTCATCATATCTGCCGTTCCTGCTGCCGTCTGTTTCTTTGAAACAGAGTAGGTATAGGTAGGATCAAGAATAGACATCGTAGGTTTCAGACATGCTGCCGCTGTACCCCATTTCTCATTTTTGCTAAGATCTGTAATAACTGCAAACTGATCCATCTCGGAACCTGTAGCTGCCAAGGTAAGAACAGAATAAATAGGCAAAGCCGCCTTAATATTTCTAGGGTGGATCACCAAATCCCAGGCATCTCCTTCATACTTAGCACCTGCAGCAATCACCTTAGCTGCATCAATGGTGCTTCCTCCACCAATAGCAAGAACCATATCAATTCCCTGATCCTTACAAATCTCTGCACCTTTACGAACAGTCTCAATTCGAGGGTTCGGCTCTACTCCGGAAAGTTCGCTGATGCTAAGTCCTGCATCCGTAAGAATCTTTACTGCATCATCATAAATTCCATTTTTCTTAATACTTCCACCGCCATAAACTAAAAGAACCTTAGAACCGCTCTCAGCAAGCTTTGACAGTTTCTTAATCTGCCCCTGACCGAAATAAATTGTTGTAGGTACAGAAAATCTAAAATTGTACATCGTTTTGTCCTCCTTTTTACTCTTTGCGACGAAAACTTATCTGTTATTATTCTAAGCACATAGATAACTATCAGCCAACTCTAATATACTTCCAATTATCCATTCCATCAAGGGACAATTTAGGACAAAGAGTTTCCTATGCGATAAAAAAGGAAGAGGAAACAAGTCTCTCCCCTTCCTATTTTCTACAATATAGTAAATATTCATATAATAATCTTACAGGCATACCAGGCGAACCAAAACCAGACCAACACTTGCAGATATTACGATCAAAGTCATATTGCTCACCTTCTTCACCAAATACAGGTAAAGATCCAAAGCAAGAATACCAAGAGTTACCAAAAGTACACTTCCCACATTGGCTCCGATTTCAGATGCGGTAGAAAGATTCTGACTAACCATGGAAACCATTACAGAAAGCAGCAAGCCAGAAATAATCGGTTTGATCCATTTTCCAATGGTCTGAAAAATGCTGGTAGTTTCCAAGCATTCATAGGCATGGTATACCACACAAAATACAGCGCCGGATGCTGCTGTGCTGACTGCAAGACCTGCCAGAGCAGTCCAAAGGCCTGCGAATACGCTCCCACCTACATTAAATCCCAGATAATAACCAACTCCTGTTAAAATCTTGCAGAGAATGGAGCCCGGAAGTACATTAGCAACGGGAACCAAAAAGCTGTAAAACTCTGTTTTTGTCAGAACTCCGGAATCTACAAACATTCCATCAGCTACAGAAAGATAGGCATCTCCGCCGCCAAAGCTCATTAAAGTAGAGATAAATCCTTTAAATAAATAGGCCGGAGTCTCTCCAGTAATCACCAGAGCTGGGATAGAGCATACTACAACGAAAGCAATCCATGCCAACAATTCATTTCTGAGAGAACGGCTATTTTTCTTAAATATGGTGGTATCCAGCTTGCCATTTTTCTGAATGTCTCCTCTCATGCCCTTTACCAGGCCATAGACAGACAAAAGAACCATAGCTGCTACAATTCCATTTACCAGAACTGGCTTGTCAATCAAGGCAATTTTTCCTTTAGCCAGGATATAAGCCAGAACAAAGGAAGCAGATACTAGGGTATTCACTCTAGTCAGCTGACCACCTGTATAGAAAATCACAAAGAAGGAAGCACCCAAAATCTGAATGGTAGAAAGCCCAAAAAGATAATGACCATTCATAAAGGGAATACTACTCAGGGATTTTCCACAAGAAAGAAGAAATACGCCAAGAATAACAGCCAAGGTTCTAAGAGCTTCATTGCTGCTTTCTTTTTTCGCTTCCTTCATGGTTTTCACTCCGTAAACTACCAACAGAGAACTGATGAAAGCCCCCAGGCCAATGGACAGGCACTGAATCAGGCTCAGCACTCCGGAATTGGCACCAGAAAGAGCTGCCAAAATTGCCACAGTAAGGAAGGAACCAGGAATTGCCATAGCCAAGGCTGCTGTCAACATACCTGATACGCCAAAAGCTTTTAATCCTAAGCCTGTGGAAATTTCTACAGGAAGTGCACCAGGAGTAATACAAGCAGCAAGAGTATCTTTATTGTACTCTTCCTCGGTAACCAGACCGCGGTCTGTTACCACCTCTTGTTCAATCACCGGAATCAGAGCGCTTCCACCACCGAAGCCTACCAATCCGATTTTGAAAAGAGACATCATAAGAGCAGCAAAACCTTTTTTCTGAACTGTGTTTTCTCTTCCCAGGACCTGTGCCCCGTAGTTGTTCACTGCTGAATTACTCATGCCTTTCACCTCTCAAATTTCTTTCTTTTTTCAAATACATATTAACATATGGTTTTAATATGTTTATGTTTAAGAAGAGTATAGCACAGTTTCTTTCCATATGCCAGAGAAATTTTTAAATATTTGAAATTAAATGAATTAGCGCTCTATTTCAGAAAACTTTTTGGTAAAAATATGATATGATAGACGGACAGGAGGAAGACTTATGCCAGTATTTGATTTTAATAGCAATTCAGAAAATGATAATAAAGAAGAACTTGTCTGCACTTACACCGTATTTCGCACGGACAACAGCACTACTTCTCCGGAACATCCTATCTTAGTTCTGGATAATAGTGCCCAGCAGTGGAAGCATCATTCCAATGGAATGTTCAGCAACCAGGCCATTCATACTGCCTTCGAATTCAAAGAAGAATCCGAGACAATCCGTGCAGATATTTTACGAATTGATGCCCGTTTTATCAGCCTGATCCATTGGCTTGGTGAAAACCGCATCAAAATTCGTCTTTCCGGAAAAAATACCGAAGAGGGCTATGCCGTATATAAAATTAAGGAACTCGCTTTCGGCGGAGGTACGAAACTCTCTGCTGAGGATGGCTTCCTGCAGTTTATGATTGAGCGTCTGCTTGCCAGCAATCCCCCTTCAGAGGAAATTATCGATCCGGATCAGGATATTGAAGGCGATGATATGAAACTCACCAGCATCCAGAGTATTACCGATTTTATCAACTGTGCCGGAAGAACCCTTCCCGATAATATCCGTCTCTGGGCCAGAAGGAATCTTGCCGTAGCACGTTCCCAGGAGGTAACCTCAGAGGAACGCCGTCATGCTCAGCGGGCTCTTTCCATTATGATGAACATCCAGTGGAAGACCGATTACTTTGAAGCCATCGATCCTGAAGAAGCTCGTCGCATTCTGGATGAAGAGCTCTATGGAATGGAGAGAGTAAAGCAAAGAATTATTGAAACCATTATCCAGATTAATCGTACCCATACCCTTCCCGCCTACGGTCTGCTTCTTGCAGGTCCTGCCGGAACCGGTAAATCCCAGGTAGCCTATGCGGTAGCAAGAATTCTTAAGTTGCCCTGGACCACTCTGGATATGTCCTCTATCAATGACGCAGAACAGTTGACGGGAAGTTCTCGTATCTATTCCAATGCAAAGCCTGGAATCATTATGGAAGCTTTTTCCATGGCTGGTGAATCCAACCTAGTTTTCATTATCAACGAACTGGATAAAGCCGCCGCTGCCAAAGGAAGCAGTAATCCCGCTGATGTCCTTCTGACTTTGCTGGATAATCTGGGATTCACAGACAATTATATCGAGTGCACCATTCCTACTGTAGGCGTCTATCCTATTGCTACAGCCAACGATAAGAGTCTGATCAGTGCCCCCTTGATGTCTCGTTTTGCTGTCATTGACATTCCTGATTATACAGACGAAGAAAAATGTGTCATTTTCTCCAAGTTTGCTCTACCCAAAGTTATCAAGCGCATGGGACTGCAGGAAGGGGAATGCAAGATTTCAGAAGAAGCTGTAAAAGCAGTTATTGTCAAATATAAAAACAGCACCGGTATCCGTGGATTGGAGCAGGCCGCAGAACATCTGGCAGCCAATGCCCTCTATCAGATTGAAGTCAACCATGTATCTGAAGTGGTATTCACCCCAGAGATGGTAAATACACTTTTGGATTGATTTTCACTAAAAAAAGAACTCCTGTAAGTGTCTCCGCTTACAAGAGTTCTTCTTTTTTACTATAATCTTTGCTTTAGGACTTTTCTTCATCCAATAAAGCTATTTTACTTCTTTCCATGAATACATCCAGAAGGCATGCCCCAGTCAGCTCTTGGTGTAAATGTCACATAAATCTGCTCCTGCTGCAGGGAAAGCTTTTCCTTAAGAATCTTAAAAAGTTCATCATTTAAAAGGTCTAAATACTTATCTTCCACAACTCCGAAATAATCCACACTAAGATAAGCTCCCTTATCCAACTTGCTGGCACCCAGCCACATATCCTTCTGGTCTTCAATCTCCACCATAAGAACATCCTCTGTCTTGCCGGGAACTAGGGTAATTGCTTTACCAAAATCCTCACGAAGCTCTTCTTTTTTGCTCATATCCACAGGAACTGTTGTCTTTAATTCTATATAAGGCATTTTCTTCTCCTTCTAAATCATCATGCATGACGACGTTTTTTCTCACTGCGACTGCGGTAATCTTTTGGAGTCTGTCCGGTAATCTCCCGAAACTTCTTTGAGAAGTAAGATGAACTTCCATAGCCAGATCGAATCGCAACATCCGAAATCGAAGCACTGGTATTATCCAAAAGCTTCTTAGCATGCTCGCAACGCACATAATTCAGGTACCATACAATGGTATATCCCGTCTCTTTTTTGAAGCAACGCACCAGATAGAACTTATTAAAATAAAGCTCCTCAGCCATCTCATCCAAAGAAAAATTAAGATCCTGATGCTGCTCCACATAATTTTTCACCTTTTCAGCTAACTCGCCGCTGCAGCCTTTCCATCCATTCTCTCTCAGGTCCGGTCTGCATTTTTGACAGGGACGATATCCTGCCTCCTCCGCTAATGCATAATTATCGAAAACGATAATATTGCCAGCTTCCAGTCTCTTTTTCATACGACAATTTGCACAGCATACTGTCTTAGAGCGCTTGACAGAGTACACCCTGGTATCAGGGCCCCCACTGAGCGCCTTCATCTGTTTAACTTCCATTAAACATTCCTCACTTTCAATTACGACAAACAAACTAACGATGACCTAAAGTGCCGACTCACGAATCACTGCATGCATCAACATTCTACGGTCAATAAAATCTTAGCACAAAATTGACCTCTTTGTCTAGAAAAAAGTACAATCTTGATTTCTTACTGTCTTCACAGATTATATTCGCTAAGGTCTTTTAATGCTTCTCCCAAATCTTCCACATAAAGATCCGCCTGGGATCGTAAACCCTTCTGATCTGGTTCTCCCTGAGCATCAAATACCCCTATCACAGGAAATCCTGCTTCTTTTGCTGTTTTTAAAGCATACAAGGAATCCTCAAAAACCAGTGTTTCCTTGGGATTCCTTTTAAGAAATTCAGCTGCCTTCAGATAAATTTCCGGACTATGCTTGCTTGTGGTAAGCTCCTCTGTCGTATAAATTCTTTCAAAATAGGAAAGCAGCTTCAGGCGCTGTAAAGCTCCCTCCACATGAAGTCTGGGACTTGAAGTAGCCGCCACCATAGGAATCTGCTTTTCTTTTAAAAAGGAAAGCAAGGCGCTGGCTCCCTTCTTCTCTTCCACCTCATAAAGATAATAGTCCTCCAGCATTTTCTGCAGACCCCACACAATCTCCTTCTGGGAAAGTGCAAGAGGATAGTGTCCTTTCAAATAACTGGCCCCCTCTTCCATACTCATGGAAAAAAGAGCCTCTGCCAGTCCTTCCCTGCCTTTCATATCATGTGCATGGAGAAAACGATCTCCAAGGTCCCACCAAATTCCCAGAGAATCCAAAATTACGCCATCCAGGTCAAAAATTGCCCCCCGAATCATGCCTCCAACATCTCCTGAACCTTCTTCTTCAAATCACTAGCTGCTGTCTTAATATCTTTCTGGGCATAAATAGCAGAAATCACAGCCACACCACATACACCGCTGCCTGCCAGCTCCCCTACATTTTCTTTAGAAATGCCGCCAATAGCTACTACGGGAATGGATACCGACTCAGTGATGGCCTTAACCACATCATGGGATACCTCTACGGCATCGTCCTTAGAACCAGTAGGAAATACCGCTCCTACTCCCAGATAATCTGCCCCCTGCTTTTCCGCCAAAAGGGCCTGCTCTACGGTCTGGGCTGACACACCGACAATCTTATCGTCTCCCAGTCTCTTTCGCACATCCCCGGCAGCCATATCACTCTGTCCAACATGAACACCATCCGCATTCATAGCCTTCGCAATTTCCACATTGTCATTGATAATAAAGGGCACCTTATACTCCCTGCAAAGCTGCTGCATTTCTTTCGCCTCTGCAAGGAAACTTTCCTCATCTAAATGTTTCTCTCTCAACTGAAGAAATGTCACACCACCATCAAGACTTTCCTTAACTACATCATATAAACTTCTGTCTCCTAACCAATGACGATCTGTCACTGCATACAAAAGAAGATCTTTTTTATCGCACTTCATATTTTGCCCCCTTGTCCAATGTATTGCCATCCATGTTATAAATTGCATCAATAATACGATTACGGTAGGTGGAGTTGCCATCCCCTTCCTGCATACGGCTCCAGGCAATCTCACCTGCCAATCCCATCATACAAACTGCTGCCGCTGCTGCCTCCAAGGGATGTTCCGGATTTGCCACAAGAAATCCCGTCATAACTCCTGACAGCTGGCAGCCGGTTCCGGTAATCTTGCCCATCTCAGGACGACCGTTGCGAATTACATAGCATTTCTCACCGTCACTGACTAAATCAATAGCTCCGGTAACTGCCACTACACAAGCTTGTTTTTTTGCAAACGCCTTAACAAAGCTGATGGCTTGATCCAATGTGTCCTCCGTTACTGCATCCGCTACGTCTGCATCTACCCCCTGGGTCGTTCCACTGCCCAAGGCCAAGGTTTTAATCTCTGAAATATTTCCTCGAATCGCGGTGAATTTTATTTTTTTTAAAAGTTCCAATGCCGTATTGGTACGAAGCGTGGATGCTCCGGCCCCTACCGGATCCAGTAAAATCTTATGCTGCAATTCGCTGGCTTTTGCTCCCGCTGCAAGCATTCCTTCAATACTTCTCTTATTTAATGTACCGATATTGATATTCAAGCCACCACAGATGCAGGTAATTTCTCTTGCATCGTCAGGATCATCTGACATAATAGGACTGGCACCACATGCCAAAATCACATTAGCCACGTCATTAACTGTCACATAATTGGTGATATTATGCACCAAAGGCACTTGTTTTCGCACATTATCTGCATAAATTCCAAGCATTATATCTCCTCCTTCAACTATGAAAAAAAGAGACCCCACTACGGAGTCTCCAGCAAGAATTTTCAAATCCATAACTTCCTACGTCGGCATTATCCGCATCAGGTAAAGGGTCGAAGCAACAGCTTCCTCTCAGCCTGCTTCCCGCAAGCTCCCCTGTATCTTCCTATATTATAGGTAGCTATTGTATTTTTTTCAAGCCTCTTTTCAACGAGCTAAGTATTCTGAAAATTGCTATTCTGCCTAAATACATGTATTCGCTGAAAGCAATCTTGCAGGTCTATAAATAGTTACATGTAATGATATCGTTTCCGATTCTTTACAAAACAGCTGACGGTAATTACAAGAGCACCCAATTCCGCCACAATTACTGCACCCCAGATTCCATGAAGACCCAGGAGCATGGGAAGGCACAAAACGGCAAGCACCTCAAATACCATAGTTCTCATAAAGGAGATCAAAGCCGACACCGGTCCGTTATTCATAGCTGTAAAGAAGGCAGAACCATAAATATTAAATCCCATAAACAGGAAGGAAAAGGCATAGATGCGGATGGCATCCGTAGTCATATCCAAAAGTTCTGCATCATAGCTGGCAAAAATATAAGCCATAGGCCGTGCTGCAAAAAAGGAAATCAAAGTCATGGCTACACCGGCTACAGAAATCAAACGTATACTTTTCGTGAAAATATTTTTCAATTCTTTTGTATTACCAGCCCCCAGATGATAACTGGCCACAGGAGAACTTCCCATGGAATAACCAAGGAATGTACCTACAAAAATAAAGTTGGTATACATAATGATTCCATAAGCCGATACTCCATTTTGTCCCGCAAATCTCATCAGCTGGTAATTGTAAAGCATAGTTACCACAGACAAAGATACATTAGAAAGGAATTCCGATGAACCATTAGAGGCTGCCTGAAGCAGTTCCTTCTTATAAAGTTTTGTCTTACACATATGAAGTTTAGAGCTATTGGGGGCAATAAAATAAAACAGGGGCAGAAAACCACCCACACAATATCCAATGCTAGTTGCAGCTGCAGCACTCCAAAGGCCCCAGCCAAATACGCCCATAAAAAGAGCATCTAAAACCATATTGGTCACACCGGCAGCCACAATAAAGAGAAGGCCAAGCTGAGGTTTCTCCGCTGTGATCATAAAGGTCTGAAAACAGCTCTGCAACATAAAGGGAACCAAACCTATAAAGCAAACCCTTCCATATATAATGCAATAGGGAAGCATCTCCTCGGAAGCTCCCAAAAGCACAGCCACCTTAGGCGTTGCAATAATACCTACTATGGTAAATATCACACCAAGAACAATAACCACAAACAAAATCATAGAAAATATTTCCTTAGCTCGCTTTTCCTTTCCCATACCTAGATTCACTGCTACCAGAGCACTTCCACCGGAACCTAGCATAAAACCGATGGCCGAAAAAATCATAATAAAAGGAATGATCAAGTTCAAGGCAGCAAAAGGAGTTGCCCCCACATAATTTGATACAAAGAAACCATCCACTACGCCGTAAATTGACGTAAATATCATCATAAACATAGATGGAAGGGTAAAACGGAGCAAGCGTCCATAAGTAAAATGATCCGACAATTGAATTTTCATAATTTCTTTCCTCATCCTTTAATATTCTTGTAACCGTTCTTTACAATTTTTTCAGTTCCTCACAAAACATAGTCAAATATTTCTTATTGAGTTCTATAAAGGTCTGCCTTTCCTCCTCCGTCCAGCAATTCATCACCTGATTTTCCGCCCGAATAATATGACTGATTTTCTCCTCCACCAGACTTTCTCCTTTATCCGTTAAAAGAAGAGCCTCGTTTTTTTCTCCCTTCAAAGGCTGTAGGATTCCGTCTTTTATCATCTTTTTCACGGCAGAACTCACAGTCTGTTTACTCAAACCACTGCAACGAACCACTTCCTTTTGGGACACCTGATCCATCTGGCAAAAACTATAGAGAATTAAGGATTCTGTATCCGTCAATCCCAGTTTCAGGCTGGCCTCATGATATGCAGAATTGATTTCGTTGTTGATGAAATTATATTTCTGCATGCTTTCTGTTAATTTTTCCATAAACACCTTCCTTGTAAGCACCTCCAGACCCTGCCACCGGCAGTTCCCTACGGATGCATGGCAACAAAAACACAAGTCTGATTTCAGACTTAGCATAGTCCGAAATCAGACTTGTGTCAAGGTAAAAAAGCTGTCGCAATATTTCATACTCATTGCGGCAGCCTATTTTATTCAGCTACATCTTCTGTATTATGAAAAGTGATTTTGTGTTCTTCTGCATTTATTTCACATATCATGTCATAGTATGTTCTTTCAATGCAAATATTTCCACCGCTTGTTAGACTGATTAATACCAGCGCAGTTCGTTCAGAATCTATTACAACTGCAGCACTTTCGTCCTGAATTATTCGATAATCTTGTTCAAATTCTAAGGTCCATTTCCCAATACTATAAGTAAACATAACATGTCCTCCTTGGATTATTTACCAACTATTTTACCAGAAGAATTTAAAGAAGCAACGCATCTTCCACTTAAATATAATTTCCTTTTTTTATAGTTCCATCATATCCTGTGTGTCCAGAGGTATCTTTTTTTATAGTATATCTTTTATCTTTTGTGCTGGTAAAACTCCCTGTCTTTTGTTTTTTGGTGTTTTTCCCTGCTTATCTCTAAATTGCCCTAGGTCAATTCTATTGTTAGAACCTTTGACCTTGACTTTATTCGCAGCATCTTGAGCTTCTTTTTTAGCAGATGTTTTTAACCATTTTTTAAATGTTTTGTAGGCCCATGTACCAGCAGAATAGACTGTCACACCAATAACAATAGATCCCGTAGCAAGTAAAGCAACTTCGCCTAATCCCGGAACAAAATAAACAGCCACAACGGCTGATCTACTGTTCTTCTGATTATATTGGTCTACTAAACATTTTTCAGGAGTAGTTGCATTAAGTAATGCTGAAAAATCTTTTTGAGTAAATGGATAGTAGTCCCTTTTATTCAGTTATATTTTTTTGCAAAAATAATCTTGCGCAATTAACACATAAACCCAAGTCTGATTTCAGACTTAGTATAGTTTGAAAACAGACTTGCATCAAGGTAAAAGGATTAAAAGGAAAAAACTTTGTTATTTTAGCTATCGTAATTCTTTAAATCATATTTGCTTGTATAAGCCCAACGGTTTTTTTGAGCGCTTGGAGGGTATTCATTGTATAATCTTCATGCTCAATGGAGAGAACGCCGTTGTAGCCCATCATCTTCAAAGTTACGATAAATTCGCGCCACCACCTTTCATCATGTCCATAACCGGGAATAGCAAAATTCCAGGATCGTTTGGCATATTCCAGTACTCCCTTGCCATCCATCAATGTATTTACTGCTACAGGTTTTTCGATTCGCACATCCTTTACATGCACATTATAGATATATTTTCCCAGGGCTCTTGCCACTGCAACAGGGTCAGCACCCATCCAGAACAAATGAGAGGGATCTAAGTTAAATCCAATTGTCTCATCGCCTTTACATGCCTCTCTCAATCTATAAAAATTCTCTACATCATGCACTAGCTGGCAGCCATGAGGCTCTAAAGCCAGTTTTGTCACGCCGTAATCGTTTGCAACTTTTGTGATCTCCCGCCAATAGGGAATCGCTACCTCATTCCACTGGTAATCCAGTATGGTCTGAGTTTCCGGTGGCCAGGAGGTTACCACCCAATTAGGAAATTTGTCTTCAGGCCCACCAGCAGGCAAACCTGACATCATAATCACCGTATCTTTTTCAAAATACTGGCTCAAGCGAAAGGTTTTCTCTGTTACCTGCCGCTCTCTTTCTCCCCAGGCCCCAGGAGCCAGAGGATTGCCGGAGCAATTAAAAGCAGAGATGCTTATTCCATATTCTTTCAGCATGCCCTTCATCTCATCCCGCATAACCGAGCTCTCTAAAAGGCCATCTAGATCAATATGGGGCGCACTGGACCAATTGCCGCATCCAGGCTCTATTTGCTCAATTCCTAGTTTTTTACAAGTCTTAAGCAATTCTTCAAAGCTCTGATCGCCAAGACAATCTGTAACCAATCCAATTTTCATGGAGCCTACCTCTCTCTGTCTCAAATCTTATTTTGGGATTTTATTTGTAGAAGTCAGGTTTTGCCGGAAGTTCTACTGCTTCCATAAGTTTTGTGCCCTGTGCATCAGCTAACTTCTCAGCTACTATGCAGGCAACATAGCCATCCCATGCACCAGATCCTGTAGGAACTCCGCCTGTCTCCAGGCAGCTATCTACCCAAGTCTGGAATTCCTCCTGATAAGCCTCAACGAAACGTTTTGACCAATCATTCATAATGCCATGGGAGCAAGCCTCATTCAAGCATACTTCTGCCCGAGAAGGCTGAGGCAAAGACACGGTACCATTATCGCATACAACTTCACACTGAATTTCATATCCAAAATGAGCATTTACAGCAACCTCTACATCAATAACCACACCTTTTTTAGTGGTTAATATCATCATTTGAGGATCCTGAAGGCCTTCCGGTGCGTGAGCAGACGAACGTCCCATAATTACCTGTACCTGATCAAATTCATCATCTAACATCCAGCGAAGTACATCAATTTCGTGCGGTACAACATTTGTTGCATGCATTCTGCTGGTGTGTTTCGGCGGTGTAATAGGGGTACGACTCTTGCAATGTACCAGAAGAGGCTGTCCCAACTTACCGCTATCCATAATCTCTTTCATTTCCAAGTAGCCTGGATCAAAGCGACGCATAAAACCAACCTGTACCAGGTGTTTTCCAGATGCCATCTCATCTTTTACGATTTTTTCGCAGTCTTCCATGGTAGATGCCAATGGCTTCTCACATAGAACCGGCTTTCCTGCAGCAATAGCTGCCCGTACAAACTCCGCATGGGTCGGATCCCACGAAGTAACTACCACAGCATCTACATCCGGATCATTAATCAATGCCACTCCATCGGTATATACCTTTGCGCCACAGGTCTCTGCCACTTCTTTTGTTTTTTTCTCATCCAAATCAGAGACAGCAACCACCCTGCAATGGTTGATTACACTATTTAATCTTTTTATATGATTCCGACCGATAAATCCGGCAGCACCTACTACTCCTATTCTTAACTCTTTCATCAGATCCATCTCCTTTATGAAATACCTTACAAGGTCATAGCTGCCTCTTTGATAGCTGCAATAGCATCTGCAGTATTCGTTGTGGTAAATAATTCACATCCAATAATACCCTCATAGCCTACCTTACGCATATACTCAAATACTTGCTTATAATTGATTACGCCAGTACCAGGCTGATGACGTCCCGGAGCATCTGCAAAATGTACATAACCAATTTCCTTAAGATACTTATCCCAGGTCTCAGCAATTTTTCCATTATTAAGATACATATGGTAAATATCATTAAGCACCTTAATATTGGGGCTGCCTACAGCATTGATCAAATCTGCAGTCTGAGCAACAGAAGTCAAGAAATTTCCCATATGATCCGTAACCGTATTCAAAGGTTCTACCACAAGAGTCACCTTCTTTTCCTCTGCATAAGATGCCAAGGCTTTAAGACATCGAAACATGGCACAAAGTTTCGTGCACTCCGATAATTCCGGATAAGAATTACTTACCGGACCAGCCGGTGTCAATTCATTAGAATGAATTACCAAGGTGGGACAACCATATGCAACTGCCTTATCAATGGACTGCTTTACCTCTTCTACATACATCTGATAATGCTCCGGATTACACATGTCATACTGCTTATCACCGGACATAGCCGACAAGGTCAGTTGATGTTCCTTTAACTTTGTCTTTACTACTTCCTCATCCTTATTGTCCCAGTCCCAAATTTCTACATAATCAAAACCGTCCGCCTTCGCTGCAGCAAAGCGCTCTGCAAAAGGCAATTCTCCATATAAAGCATCAATATGTGCTGAAAATCTCATCACGACATTCTCCTCCCAAATTTTACCAATGTTTACCGCAAGCCTTCTTAATCGCTTTTACAGCTGCCTCTGTGCCACAGGAAGGATACAATTCAAAACCGATGACACGGTCATAGCCCATATCTGCCACATAGTCAAAATATTTTTCATAATTGATCACACCGGTGCCTGGCTCCGCTCTTCCCGGAGCATCAGCAATATGCATATAGCCGATGGACTTCAGATATTTCTGGGTCTGCTCTACAATTTTTCCTTCATTCAGATACATATGATAAACATCATACAAAATTTTCATATGCTCTGAGCCGGTTAAGGTACACAGCTCTGAGCCGGTTCGAGGATCTGTCAAGAAATTGCCCAGATGATCTGTCACAATATTCAAGGCTTCCAATACAAATGTGATACCTGCTTCCTCGGCCCAGGGAGCAATTGTACTCATGATGTCAAACATAGTACAGATTTTTGTTGTATAAGAATAATCACCGGAAAGGGGAACAGCATACTGGGGTGAAGGCTGCAGGGCATCGGAATGAATAATCAAGGTGTCTGTGCCTACAAACTTAGCTGCTTCAATAGCACGTTTCAGATAATCAAGATATTCTTTTTTATTTGCCGGATCACACATAGAGAAGGGGCCATCACCACCCATTGCAGAAAGGGTCAAATTGTTTTCTGCCAGCAATTTCTTTACTTCTTCTAAATCTTTATCTTCCCATCCCCAAAACTCTACGTACTGGAAACCATCTGCTTTTGCAGCTGCAAAACGTTCTGCAAAAGGAAGCTCTACGTACAATACTTCAAGGTTCGCTGAAAACTTTAATTTCATTCCTACTTCCTCCTTAGATTTCTTTTTCTTTCTCTTCTTGAAATAAATAAAAGGCTTTAAATCTGTTTATATTTGCCATTTACCTCTATGAAAGCAAATGGTACAATAAAGCAAAATAAATGGTTCTTAAAAGGCTTTTTCTTGGTTTGTTTGTCTGTATTGTAGCTTTCGTTATCCATGAAGTAAAGAATCCTATGTGCTCAAAAACTACTCAAACTTGCTTTTGAAAATTACATTTCAGACTTACTTCCTATATTATGTTTAAAAAATCTAAGGAGTAATGAGTATGCTATATCAACATCAGGAACACGGCGTGGATATGGGATCAGAGCTTTTTCTTGTCACCCCTTCCAAGCTGGCGGAATCCCTGCTTTTTTGCTTACATCGCTGTGGAAGATTTATTTGTAACAAGGATTATCGGATTGTCAGAGAAAATTTTAATAATTATCTGATTTTTTGTGTTGATCAGGGATCCATGCATATTGAGAATGAGGGTCGAAGCTACACGGCACACAAGGGAGATATTGGGATCATTAACTGCCACATGCCCCATGCTTATATCGCCCTGGAATCTAATACCATTTTTACCTGGTTTCATTTTAGTGGTGCAACTACACAAAAAATTTATGAGCATATACTGGAACGCCATTCTGCGGTTTTCCATGTTTCCTCTAGCAGCGGTGTTTGGAAAAAAATTCATGAATTGGTTGACCTCCTGCGAACCCAGGAAAACAGTGCAGAGGAAATTGTAATTGAAGATCGAATTACAAAACAAATCTACGATATTTTGATCAGCATGCTTTTTATTGCCAAGGAAACCGGGCATACCGTTAATCCCTCCCGTAATCCTGTTATTGAACAATCCATTCGTTATATCCGAGAGCATTATATGGAACCTATGGAAATCAATGATGTAGCCGATTCCGTCTCCGTCAGTCGCTTTCATTTCAGCCGAATGTTTAAATCCGAAGTAGGCTATACCCCCCATGAATACTTGGTACTATTTCGCATTAACCGGGCAAAGGAGTTGTTAAAAAGCACGGACTACTCGATTTCCGAAATTGCATCCATGGTAGGTTATGAATATTCCACCAGCTTCACCTCTGTATTTCAACGCAAAATCGGAGTTACACCAAAGAAATATCGAGATATGCCACTTTAACATTTAGCAAAAATGAAAAGTTTTATGACAATTCCTATTGTTGACCACACAAGTCTCCTGCTATAAAATATGCACAAAGAAAAACAAAAGGCAATGTTTGGTTTGTTGAATTTGCACAATTGTTTTTTTTATTAAAGGAGATAGGATATGCGAAGAAAAATAATAGCTGTATTACTGACAGGAACATTGGCAATGGGTATGATGGCAGGATGTGGAAGTTCAACTTCTAGCAGCGGAAATGATTCCAGCTCCAGTGATTCCAAATCTAGCTCTTCTGAGGACGGCTACAATGTAAGTGTTATTCTTAAAATCGGTTCCTCAGAATACTGGGGCTATGTACAGAAAGGTGCTGAGGCCTATGGAGAAGAGCATCCCGAAGTAACTGTGGATGTAAAAGGCCCTACCTCTACAACTGCCTACGATGAACAGTTGAATATGATTGAAACAGATCTGAATTCCGGAGCCTACGATGCCCTGGTAATCGGACCCTTAAATGGAGAACAGGTAGCTCATCAGATTTCAGGCCAGACCATTCCCATTGTTGCACTCGATTCAGATATCGACGCCCCGGAATGCGTTACCTTCGTTGGTACGGGAAATGAAGATGCTGCAAAAGAAGGTGGAAAAGCCGCAGTTGAAGCAGCAAAAGAAGCCGGATGGGAAGACGTGACGGCCATTATGCTTGCCGGAGTTCAGGGAGACAGCACGGACATGGCGCGACAGAAAGGCTTTGAAGAAGGAATCACAGAAGCCGGTGGCACCTATCTAGCCGATGAAGTTCAATATGCAGACTGCGTCGCAGATAAAGCTGTTACCTCTATGGAAGCCATCATGCAAACTCACCCAGAAGGAGTCTCTGTAATCGTAGCTTCTTCAGATGATATGGCCATTGCAGCAGCAAAAACTGCAAAAGGAAATAAAGCTTTTGAAAATACGATTTTCTGTGGATTTGATGGAATCCAGTCTGCTTGCGAATCCATCCTTGATGATGAAGAGACTATGTCCGTTGCGCAGCAGGCTTATGAAATGGGTTATGAATCTGTAGAAAAAGCAGTAGCCGCCCTTAATGGTGAAGAACTGGATGATTTCTATGATACTGGTTGTTCTATCATTACCAAAGATAATGCTCAGGAACGCCTGGATACTCTGATAGAAACTCTGGGCGAAGATCAGTAAAACCTACAAATAGCATAAGAAGAGGCACCGCTAAATGCGATGCCTCTTCTCTACTTAACTTATTTTAAAGGGAGTTTCTTCCTATATTAATTACTCAACGTCTGCCAATGCGTCAAAGTTTTCCTCACCGGTTCTTACCTTAACAACACGGAGTACATTGTAAACAAAGATCTTACCATCACCGATGTGACCTGTGTAAAGAACTTTCTTAGCCGCAGCAATCAAATCATCCTCACTGATACGTTTGGAGATAATGATCTCAACTTTAATCTTAGGAATCAAAGTGCTGTCTACAACACCACCACGATATCTTCCTGTTGATCCTCTCTGGATACCGGAGCCCATTACCTGGGTCATGGTCATACCGGTTACACCGATTTCATTCATAGCGCGTTTCAGAGCATCGAATTTAGCCATCTTACAGATGATAACCACCTTACGCATGGAGGAATCCATTTCTGCAGGAAGGGGTGCCTCTTTTGTTACCTTAACAGCCGCATTGATCTGTGCCTCGCTGGCATTCTCATATTCGCCAACACCGAGAGCTGTCATTTCATTTGCATCCATGGTTGCATCCAGGTTCAGGATACTGAAGCCTGCATAAGCAGAAGTAAGACCATGCTCTTTCACATCCAGACCAACAATCTCTTCTTCCTCACTTACACGGATACCAACTGTCGCTTTGATTACCAGGAAGGTAATGGTAATCGTAACCAAGGTCCAAGCAGCTACGGATGCAAATCCTACCAGCTGAATGCCAAGAAGTTTAAATCCACCGCCATAGAAAAGGCCTGTAAAATCATCATTTCCTGGAGCAGATGTGGTAGCGAAAAGACCAACTGCGATAGTTCCCCAGATACCGTTCATCATATGAACTGCTACAGCACCAACCGGGTCATCTACATGAAGTACATAGTCAAGAAGCCATACACCAAAGCAAACCAGAAGACCTGCTACAATACCGATAACGATTGCACCTAAGGCATCTGTTACATCACAACCTGCTGTGATAGCAACAAGACCAGCCAGAGAAGCATTCAAACACATAGATACATCAGGGCTACCATATTTCAGCCATGTAAAGATCATACAGGTTACTGTTGCCAAAGCTGGAGCAATGGTCGTTGTCAGGAAAATAGAACCTAACTGCTCAAGGCTTGTTGCGGCAGCACCGTTAAATCCATACCAACCTAACCAAAGAATGAATACACCAAGTGCACCAATGGGAAGGTTATGTCCTGGGAAAGCGTTTACCTTAACAATCTTGCCTGCTTTATCTTTTGTAAATTTACCAATACGGGGTCCAAGAATCGCTGCTCCTACAAGAGCGGAGATACCACCAACCATGTGGATTGCACAGGAACCTGCGAAATCATGGAAGCCTAACTGTGACAGCCAGCCACCGCCCCAGATCCAATGTGCCTCGATGGGATAGATCAAAGCGGAGATAACTGCTGAATAGATACAATAAGAAAGAAATTTTGTACGCTCTGCCATAGCACCGGAAACAATAGTTGCGGTAGTAGCACAGAATACAAGGTTAAATACAAAGTTTGAAAAATCAAAATTTGCATAAGATGTGAAAATATCAAAGCCCGGTTTTCCAATCAGACCTACCATATCCTCACCAAGCAAAAGGCCAAAGCCTATGAGGATGAACATTACTGTACCGATACAGAAGTCCATCAGATTTTTCATAATAATGTTACCTGCGTTCTTTGCCCTGGTAAAACCTGTCTCAACCATGGCAAAACCGGCCTGCATCCAGAATACTAAAGCGGCACCGATCAAGAACCAGACACCAAAGAGATTGTCATTTACAATACTGGTAATTTCATTAGCTGTCATACCATATTCCTCCTCCGTTTGTAGTACGCTCCGCCTCCGGATGCTTCGCGCTCCCCTTTTCCATTATTTTTTTAAGGGAAAAAGAAAAGGCGCCGAAACTTTTGTTTCAGCGCCCTTGCTTTATGCCATTCATTCTATACTTCTAATTTCCAAAAAACAAGAAGAAATATCCCCAAAAACTTTTTTCTAATTATAAAAAATTCGTTAAAATTCGATAAAGTTTCTCATTTATGAAATAGAAATAAATTCGTAGCCCTTATCTTCCACTACTTTTTTGATTTCCTCATCTGCAACATCTTTGGACATCTCAATCACTGCTTTATCCCCTTCATGATCCGGAGTAACCTTCTCGATTCCGTCGATTGCTTCCAAGGCTTTTTTTACTGTTGCTTCACAATGGCCACACATCATACCCTTAATACTTGCTGTTTTTGTCATAATGACTCCTTTCTCTTCTTTCATTTCATGATCATCACTTTTTTCTATTATAGCATCTTCAAGACTTTCTTTCTTTGCATTTTGCAGGTCATCTTCATTACCTTTATTGTCTTTATTGTCTTCATTGCCAAGCTTCACCAGATTTAAGCGCAGGGCGTTCATGCATACAAAGAAACTAGAGCATGCCATGGCCGCTGCCCCATACATGGGCTTCATAGCAAATCCGTAAATCCCCATAGCCAGGGGAATGCAAAGAATATTATAGAAGAAAGCCCAGAAAAGATTCTGGTGAATATTGCGGATGGTCGCCCGTCCAAGTCGAACGGCTGCTGCCACATCTGACAGACGGGATTTCACCAGAACCACATCCGCCGCATCAATGGCCACATCGGCACCTGCGCCGATGGCCACTCCCACATCAGCTCTTGTCAAAGCCGGTGCATCATTGATTCCATCACCTACCATGGTAACTGCCTTGCCATCTTTTTGCAAATCCCGAATCACAGCCTCTTTTCCATCCGGAAGAACACTGGCGATTACCTGATCCACCCCTGCCTGTTTTCCAATAGCCTTGGCGGTTCTCTCGTTGTCTCCTGTCAGCATAACGACTTTGATGCCCATATTTTTAAGTTTTTGAATTGCCGAAGCCGAATCTGATTTAATGGTATCAGCAACTGCAATAATTCCCAATACTTTTCCGGCTTTTGCAAAGAAAAGAGGTGTTTTCCCCTGGGAAGCCAGGGTTTCCGCCTTTTCCTGCATAGATGGCGTAAGTGTCGCCTTGCTGGAAATAAATTTGGCATTGCCGGCAAAAAGTTCTTGCCCCTTTTGTCTGGCACTTAAGCCATTACCAGGAAGGGCCTGAAACTCTTCTACGCTTTCCGCTGCAAGTACCTGTTCCTGTCCATAAGTAACGATGGCTCTTGCCAGGGGATGCTCGGATCTCTGTTCCAAAGAATACGCCATCGTCAAAAGCTCCGACTGAGCAATCCCTTCACCAGCTATAAGATCTGTTACCTCTGGCTGGCCGGAAGTAATGGTCCCTGTCTTATCCAAAGCCACTACTTTTGTTCGACCAATGCCTTCCAAAGCCGCTGCGGTTTTGTAAAGAATACCATTTTGCGCACCCTTACCATTTCCAACCATAATCGCCACAGGTGTCGCAAGTCCCAATGCACAGGGGCAGGAAATTACCAAGACAGAAATGCCCCGAGCAAAGGACCAACCTATATTTTTCCCAAGTAAAATCCACACTACTACAGTTACACAAGCAATGGCAATCACTGCTGGCACAAAGACAGAGGCCACCTTATCAGCGATTCTGGCTAGGGGTGCCTTTGTAGCTGCCGCATCAGAAACCATTTGAATAATCTGAGAAAGCGTTGTATCCTCACCAACTCTTGTAGCCCGGCATTTGACAAAACCTGACTGATTCATAGTAGCTGCAGATATGGGATCTCCCACTTCTTTATCCACCGGAATGGACTCGCCGGTAAGGGCTGCCTCATTGACCGCCGTAGAACCTTCAAGAATTACTCCATCTACTGGAATATTTTCCCCCGGTCTTACCAGAAATACGTCTCCGATCTCTACCTCATCAATAGCCACGGTCACTTCTACATTGTCCCTCAGGATCCTGGCTTCTTTTGGTGCCAGCCTCATCAGACTCTTTAATGCATCTGTGGTTCTTCCTTTTGACATGGCTTCCAGCATTTTCCCCACTGTAATCAAGGTAGGAATCATAGCTGCCGACTCAAAATAGAGATGATGCATGGCAAAATAGCTAACTTGAGCGTTATCCCCCAAGCCCTGGTACCAAACCATAAAGAAAAGAGATACCAGAGAATAGGAAAATGCTGCGGTGGTTCCCAATGCCACTAGGGTATCCATATTAGAACCGCCATGAAGCAGGGCCCCAAAACCGCTTACAAAAAACTTGCGGTTAATAAAAAGCACCACAATGGCCAGAAGCATTTCCAACAGTCCTAAAGCAACCATATTGTCAAAAAGCTTCGGAGCTGGCCAGCCCCACATCATATACCCCATAGAAAAATACATAAGGATCAGAAGAAATACCGCCGAACTAATCAATCTTCGCACCATTTTAGGGGTCTCATGATCCTCCAAGGCCTCCTCTTGTTCCTTTAAGCGCAGAGACGCACTACTTTTTTTCGCTTCCTTTGTCCCAGCTCTTAAAGATGCTCCATAGCCAGCATCTGTTACGGCTTTAATTACATCCCCAGGGGCTGCACTTCCTTCCACCCCCATAGAATTTGTCAACAAGCTTACCGCCACGCTGCTTACCCCTGGAACCTTGCTTACTGCCTTCTCCACCCGGGCCTGGCAGGCGGCACAGCTCATTCCGGTCACATTATACTGTTCCATAATCTCCTCCTATCCCATATGTTCTTTCTATCTCCGAACATATCGAAATCATTTCATAATTCGCTGAATTACCTTGACCAACTCATCAATGGTATCATCACAGCCCTCTCGCACATCCTCCACCACACAGCTTTTGATATGCTGAGCCAGAAGCTCCTTATTGAAACTGTTAAGGGCAGAATTCACTGCCGATACCTGAATCAGAATATCTGGACAATAGGCATTATTTTCCAACATGCCCTCGATTCCACGAATCTGCCCTTCAATTCTTTTCAAACGATTCATCAGCTTCTTTTTTTCCTCAGGATCCCTGTCTTTATGATCATGAACACCACAACAATGGCAAGCTGGACATTCTTCTGATGCCTCCATTTCCCCCTTCAATAATTCTCTATCTTCCACAAGGCACTTCCTTTCTAAAATACCCCCTGCGGGTATTATTTTCTCAACCATATACCCTGTCGGGGTATTTGTCAAGGAAAATTTGTCCACGAAACGTAATGTTTCTTCTTCCCAAATCCCCATTTTTCTCATATAATTATTAATTGTTTAGGATACTAAGTAATTGGAGAAATGTTATGGAATCCATATACCGTTATATCAATGTAGCTGCAAACAAGCAGCGGCGCTGGTTTGCCAGCCATAGCTCCCTGGAAAAACTCAGTGGCGCAAAGGAAAAAATTCTTCATTATCTTCTAACGCATCAGGAAGAAGCAGTTTACCAGAAGATGATTGAAGAAGAATTTGGTTTAAGGCCTCCCACAGCCACCCAACTTTTAAAAAGTATGGAGGATGACGGACTTATCATAAAAAAAGCCAGGGATGGTGATGCCCGTTTCAAAGTGCTTACCGTCACCCCGGAAGGGGAAAAGCATCGAGACCAGTTAGAAAGTAAAATGCAAGAACTGACCCAAACACTTATTCAGGACATCCCCACCGAGGATCTGGAAATCTGGAGCCGGGTCATGCAAAAAATCATTAAAAATTTGGAATGAAATGCTGAACAGTTACAAGAATCTATAAAAAGGAGCAAGTATCATGAAAAAAGAAAGAAAAGAAAAAATATTATCCGTTCGTGTTATTTATTATCTGGTCGGATTCCTGATCATGACCCTGGGAATTGCTATTTCTGTTAAATCCAACCTGGGCGTTTCGCCAGTCAGTTCCATCCCCTATACCATAACCTGTGTCTGGGGGATTGAAATGGGTCGTGCCACCATTCTTTTTCATATTGCTCTTGTGCTATTGCAGATCATTCTGCTGCGCCGGGCCTTCCAGATAAAAAATTTACTGCAGGTACCTATTGGTATCATCTTTGGTGCCTTTACCACCCTTTGTAATTCTCTGGTAGCCTTCTTCCCTGATCCCTCCTTCATAGGAATCCGCATTCTTATGATGCTGGTCAGCACCTTTTTGATCGCACTGGGCATCTTCTTTTACGTACCGGCAGATTTCGTTCCCTTAGCCGGTGAAGGAGCCATGCTTTCCATTGCCAAAATCAGTGGCATCAAATTTTCCAGCATCAAATTGGCCTTTGACATTAGCATGGTTGTCATCTCCTTAATCACCTGCATCGCCCTAATCGGTCGCTTAGGCAGCGTCGGCATCGGAACAATCTTTGCCGCTGTACTTGTAGGTATGGAATTGAAACTAATCACCCGCTATTTCGGAGAGCTGCGAGATAAGGTTATGACGAAACAAATAGAAAATGCGTAATCTCTTACTTAGCTTAGTATTGCTATCCACAGTAATACTAAGCTAACTTTTTTAGGAAAAGTATTGCCATTTCCCCTACTTCCCTTTATAATAGGGCTGTCGGTTAGTATAAGCTAATCACAATCGTACAAATCATTTCCCTACTTCTCCCGGCACCTGTCGGGGGAAGCTCTCTCGAAATGACGCCCTAAGGAGGTAACAATACTCATGAAACATCTTGAAATTGAAAAAGTTGTAGGACGAGAAATCGTTGATTCACGTGGCAACCCTACCGTAGAAGCTGAAGTATATCTTACAGACGGAACTGTTGGCCGAGCTGCTGCTCCCAGCGGTGCCTCTACTGGTGTATTCGAGGCTCTGGAACTTCGTGACGGCGACAAATCCCGCTATGGCGGCAAAGGTGTAACCAAAGCCGTTGACAACATTAACAATATTATCAGCCCCGCACTTAAGGGAATGGATCCCCAGGATATTTATGCTGTAGATGCTGCAATGCTTAAAGCAGACGGCACAAAAACCAAGTCCAATCTTGGTGCCAACGCCATCCTTGCCGTATCAATCGCCAGCTGTAAAGCAGCTGCAGATACTCTGGGACTTCCCCTCTATCGTTTCCTTGGCGGTGTAAATGCCAATGTTCTTCCTCTTCCTATGATGAACATCTTAAACGGTGGCGCTCATGCTACCAACAGTGTCGACACCCAGGAATTTATGATCATGCCCGCCGGTGCCCCAAGTTTCAAAGAGGGACTGCGTTGGTGTGCTGAGGTATTTCATTCACTGCAGAAGATTCTGAAAGCAGAAGGCAATACCACAGCCGTTGGTGATGAAGGTGGTTTCGCTCCCAATCTGAAGGACGATGAAGATACCATCGAACACATTTTAAGTGCAATTAAGGATGCCGGATATGAACCTGGTAAGGATTTTGTTCTTGCTATGGACGCTGCTTCCTCTGAGTGGAAAAGTGAAAAAGGTATCGGCTTCTATCATCAGCCAAAATCCGGCAAAGATTTTACATCCGATGAGCTGATTGCCCATTGGAAGACATTGGTTGAGAAATATCCTATCTACTCCATCGAAGACGGTCTGGATGAAGAGGACTGGGAAGGCTGGAAGAAGATGACTGCCGAAATCGGCGACAAAGTTCAGTTGGTAGGAGACGACCTCTTTGTTACCAATACAGAACGCCTTGCCAAAGGTATCGCCAATAAATGTGGTAACTCCATCCTGATCAAACTTAACCAGATTGGTTCTGTTTCCGAAACCCTTGAGGCCATCAAGATGGCCCACAAGGCTGGTTATACAGCAGTTACCTCTCACCGTTCTGGTGAAACTGAGGATACCACCATCGCTGATCTGGCTGTAGCATTGAACACTCGCCAGATTAAAACAGGTGCCCCCAGCAGAAGCGAGCGTGTTGCCAAATACAACCAGCTGCTCCGTATCGAAGAACAGCTTGGGGAGGCAGCTGTATTCCCAGGTGTTGAGGCATTCAACCGCAAATAATATTCCTAAAAACTTGTTAAAATCTTCCTTAAATACAATGATATACAGCAGGTAATCATGCTTTTCTCCAATCCTTATACTTACACGATAACGAGATATCATATAATCCTTTCGAATCGATTACCTGATTGAGGATGCATCTCCATGCATTCCCGCCGCAAAAAGCCCTGGCTACCGGACGCATACGGTAACTAGGGCTTCTTTTTCGCTCTTCTATTTTCACTTTATATTTCTGCTTTTCTTGCCACTCACTAATTTACAGCAAGCATCTCTCAACAATATCTTTACTCCTCTTCTGTCTCCGCCAGAGTCTCCGTAAATTCTTTCATCAACTTAAGAAGTTCTTTCATCTTATCCTGTCCAAATTTATCCACAGTCGTCTTTAATTTCTGCTTAATGTTCCCCTCGTTATTCACAATCAGATCTCTTCCGCTTTCTGTCAGAATAACATAGGTGCCCATCTCGCCCTTGTCATCATGAGTCCAGATCAGATAGCCACTATCGGATAACACCTGCACCAGAGGCGATACCTTACTGGTGGGATGATTCAACAATTCCGCAATCTCTCTCAAATAGATTTTGCCACCCTTATCTGTATTATGATAAACAACCTCGAGAATCACATATTCTTCCATCTTCAGATCCACCAACCTATTGCGCAGGTTCCTCCGATGCATGAGGTATTCACGATACATATACTCATTTGATACATCTTCAAAATGAATCGGTCTGTTTTTTCCCATCAAGTCATCTCCTCTCTTACGCTCCCACTACCCATGCACTTCGCAGCAGGCTTGACTTTTCTTATTATATTCTTCGCACTATGGAGTTTATTATATCTTAAATTCTAATAATAGTAAATTATGAGTTTATTAAT
>CAVBGA010000040.1:0-2854 GCA_963594675.1 Lachnospiraceae bacterium | reverse complement strand
GATCATCATAGCAATACCGAAAATCAAGGGTATTACTGGATTTTTCACATAACCTGCCAAGAGGTAGGTCAGGAAAGATATACTGGCTGCCGTCAGTGCGTATGGCAACTGAGTGGACACGTGAGCGATGTGGTTACACTGCGCACCTGCGGAGGACATAATCGTTGTATCCGAGATGGGGGAGCAGTGGTCACCGCATACCGCACCTGCCATGCAGGCAGATACACAGATGATGGACATGGCACCGCCTGTTTCCATAGGGAATACTTTTAAAACAATAGGAATCAGGATTCCGAAAGTACCCCAGGAAGTTCCAGTGGCAAAAGCAAGAAAGCATGCAATCAGGAAAATGATAGCAGGAAGAAGGGTGGTAAAGGAACCCTTGCTTTGGTCTACCAGTCCTGCAACATAATCGGAAGCACCCAGGGAATCCGTCATAGATTTTAAAGTCCAGGCAAGCGCCAGAATTGTAATGGCAGGTACCATAGCCTTGAAGCCTTCTGTAATACAGTCCATGCAATCCTTAGCAGGAAGAACCCGACGTACAATATAGGAAATCAAGGTCAGGGCCAGTGCAACAAAAGAGCCTAATACCAAGCCGACGGAGGCATCACAGCCTGCAAAAGCATCTACAAAGTTGGTGCCGCTAAAAAATCCACCGGAATAGATCATACCAATGACACAACAGATGATCAGACAGATAATAGGAAAAATCAAATCAATCACCTTTCCTTTTCCCTTCACCGCCTGGATATCGGTCATGCGATCTTCCTTTATGGTAAATAAATCTCCTTTTTTGGCATTTGCCTCATGGGTCGCCATAGGTCCATATTCCACTTTAAAGACTACCAGAAAAATCATCATGATAATGGTCAGGATGGCGTAATAATTATAAGGGATTGCCTTGATAAAAAGCATCAATCCATTGGTTCCTTTGGGAGCAAATCCAGACACGGCAGCTGCCCAAGAGGAAATAGGGGAAATGATGCAAACCGGAGCAGCAGTGGCATCAATCAGATAGGCCAGCTTAGCTCGTGAAACCTTTTGGCGATCAGTCAGGGGACGCATAACACTTCCCACAGTAAGACAGTTGAAATAGTCATCAATAAAGATAAGACATCCCAGAAGAATGGTACAAAGCTGTGCACCGATTCGTGTTTTAATATGACTGCTTGCCCATTCTCCGAAGGCAGCGGATCCCCCTGCCTTATTCATCAGTGCAACAATAATTCCAAGGAATACCAAGAAGACCAAGATGCCTACATTGTAGGAATCCGACAGCTGGGCAACCAGACCATCTTCAAAAATGTGGGTCAGCGTGCCTTCAAAGCTGAAGTTGGAATAGAAGAGTCCACCTACAATAATTCCAAGGAAGAGTGAACTGTAAACTTCTTTTGTGATCAGGGCCAAAATGATTGCCACCAGTGGCGGAACCAAAGCCCAAAATGTACCTTGCATATAGTTTCCCCCTGTATAAAAAATGATATTGGCAGTGGTTGAAAATCGCTAAAAGAGATTTCGGAACTTTACTGCGCTTTGACTGAGAACTCTAGATGATGTCTGCCTTCAGTGGAGTCATAAACCCGAATTTCACAGTTTTTGGGTTTGGGACGCCAGACAATGCCATTGCGTTTATCAGAAAGATAACCGCAAAGAGCACGTATGATACCGCCATGGCAGGCAACCAGGACATTTTCATAGTCTTTTTTCTCTAATTCTCTTAAAAAGTTAGAACTGCGCTCTGTCATCGAGGCAATAGTCTCCACCGTTTTTGGTGCGGGAAATATTTCCGGGAGTGCCCAGTAGAGGCTCATAGCTAACCCCATTTTCTTGTAGGGACGCTGTTCATAAATACCAAAGTCGGTTTCGATAATTCGTGGGTCGATGATGACTTTTTCTTTGGGAATATTGCCAATGATGGAAGCAGTTGTGATAGCCCTATCTAAAGGACTGGCATAGACGGCATCAAATGTAACATCTCCGATCCGTTTTCGGGCCTCCTCTGCCTGGCGGATTCCTGTCTCATTCAAGGGCTCGTCAGTAAGTCCTTGCATCAGTTCCTTCTTGTTTAGATTTGTTTGACCGTGTCTTGTAATCCAGATTTTCATGTGTTTTATTATACAGGGAATATGGGTGGGAGACAAGGTTTATCCATGAGGACGCAATTTTGCAAATACAGATTTATCAATCAGGACACAATTTTGCAAATACAGATTTATCAATCAGGACGCAATTTTGCAAATACGGATTTATCAATCAGGACGCAATTTTGCAAATACAAGATTCCTCGCAGACCGTCGCAACATTCCGCCGAACTAACTGCCAACTTCGACTAGGGCGCTCAGGAAGAGCCTTCGTGCCTAAGTCTTCATAGGCAGTGGATTTCGTCTCCATTAAGAGCGCGACGAAAATTGTCTGCTAAGGAATTTTGTATTGTAAAATTGCTGTTTGTTGGCTAAACTGGAATTCCCAAATTCGCCAGTGAGTTTTAACTAATATGTTGTTTTTAACGAAGGTGAGGCTAATGACAAAATATATTCAGTCGAGGATTAAGCTTCGACTGAGTTAAACGCTCCGTGGGAATGGGGAAACTTTCCGCCTTGAACCAACGTGGATGAGATACTTGGAAAAAGACCATTGCGTCATGTTTCTTAAGGTGCAGCAGGCTAGCTGCAAGAAACATAGCGGTCTTTAGACAAGTATCGTCATCCCACCTTGGATAAAAGCTGCCCAAAGCTACTGAAAGGAGCTCTTTAGACAAATTTCACCTCTATTATTTAACTGAAAATAACATCTATAGAACACAATAAACAGATTTACTACTACAAAAAATATTTATGATAAATTAATAAAC
>CAVBGA010000039.1:0-7150 GCA_963594675.1 Lachnospiraceae bacterium | reverse complement strand
CTTTCCTCCTCCGATGAGGCATTTACTACATAGCCTCCGGGACACATGCAGAAAGAATAAATTCCCCGGCCACTTTCCGTCTGGTGGGTTAATTTATAGGGGGCTGCGCCTAGAATGTCATGATGCGCCACTCCATATTGGGATTCGTTAATGACTTCCTGAGGATGCTCAATTCGAACACCTGCAGCAAAGGCTTTCGCCTCCATAACAATTCCCTTTTCATAAAGCATATGAAAGGTATCCCTAGCCGAATGACCAAGTGCTAATACCAAACGGTCTGTTTTGATCCACTCCTGATGATTTACCTCAACTGCCTGTAATGCATCATCTTTCACTTCTACGTCGGTAAGACAAGAAGAAAAACGAACCTGTCCCCCCATTTCAATAATCTGATTGCGGATATTTTTCACGATATGCATCAATTGATCCGTGCCTAAATGGGGTTTTTGCTGATAGAGAATTTCTTCAGGTGCTCCAGCTTCTACAAAAAGCTGCAATACTTTTGTATTTCTGCCACAGGGATCCTTTACACTGGTATTTAACTTACCATCAGAAAAGGTTCCAGCACCACCCTCACCAAATTGCACATTACACTCTGGATCCAGAAGGCCCTGTTTCCAAAACTTTTCTACTTTTTCCCGTCTATGATCAACATCTTCTCCTCTTTCAAGAATAATAGGAGCATAGCCACATTTGGCAAGAAGCCAACCACAAAAGAGACCTGCCGGTCCACTTCCCACTATCACGGGAGAATATCTGGGCTTATTTTCCAACATCTCTGGCATTTGAAAGATATTATTTTTCGCCAGAGACACATTTTTATTGCGATTTTTTTTAAGAATCTGTTTTTCTCTTCCCTGACTCAATTTTAAATCCAAGGTATAAGAATAAAAAAGATCTGGTTTTTTTCTAGCATCAATGGATTGACGAACTATTTTCATATCTTTAATTTCGCCAGCATCGATTCGTAATTGCTTTGCCGCTTTTAAAAGAAGCTCTTCCTTGCTATGATCTACGGGCAATTTAACTTGACTTATTCTAATCATTGCATACACCTCCAGCTGTGGCAGCACAAATCCCTGCCAAATGGCCACTACTCCAAGCCCACTGCAAGTTATATCCTCCGCAGTCTCCATCTACATCTACGATCTCACCGGCAAAATATAGACCTTTTACAATCCTAGACTCCATACTTTTAGGATCAATATCTCTGCAATCTACCCCACCGCTCATTACCTGGGCATGGGAAAGATCCATGGTTCCCTTTAAAGGAAGAAGAAAATCCTTTATGTGGCTGGTGAGTTCATGGATTTCTGCATCTGTCTCCACGTTTCTCTTTTTATCCAACAATACAGGGATTAATTTTTTAGGAAAAAGTCCAATCATTGCTTCTTCCAGGTTTTTCCCTTTCTCTTTAGCACTAGAAATTCTTTTCTCTAATAAGGTCTCCAGCTCTTCCTCCGTCAGATCCGGCATGAAATCCAAATGCAAGATAAGCTTTTGTCCCTCGTCAATTCCTCTTGCTATGTGTCGGCTCAACTGAAATGCCGGGATTCCCGAAATTCCATAATCGGTAAATTGTACTTCTCCTACTTGATTTTTTGCAATTTTCTTACCATTTGCCTCCAACTGTAAACCCGCCCGAAAACGAAGTCCCGACCATTTTCCGAAGAAATTTCCTTTTCCCTTCAACCCTGTAAGGGCAGGCAGAGGCTTTACTATCCTGTGCCCCAGATTTTCCGCTAGTTCCAAGCCATTCCAAGAATCAGCCTGGGAAAGAGAGGCCGGGGAACCACAGGCCAAAATCACTTGATTGGCCTTATAGGTATATCCCTCTGTCACAAGAGCGAATTCATTTCCATCTTTTTTCAAGGCAAGAACATTCTGCATAGTCTTCATCTTCACCTTACAGGCTCTTGCTTCCATAAGTAAGAGATCCCGAAGGGCCTGTGCCTGATCACTATAAGGATACAGCCAACCATTTCTATCCTTAGCAAAAACTCCCATATCTGCAAAAGATTCTTCCGTAACTTTTTCAGGCCAGCTGCTAAGAACCTGCCAAGGAAATTTTTCTTCTTTACTGTGATATTTTTCGGGCATCTGCTGACGATTGGTAAAATTGCATCTGCCATTGCCAGTTGCCAGAAGTTTTTTTCCATAGATTTCATTCTTTTCTAACACAGTAACCTTTCCACCGGCCTTTGCCGCAGTAATGGCTGCGTACAATCCAGAGGCACCTCCGCCAACTACAATGATATTCATATCCAACTCCTTTTACAGTTTTACAATACCTGCCTCTAAGATTTTCTGTAAACTCATAAGAATACCCAGTTTTGCATGAGGCCAAGTAAGTCCTCCCTGGAAATATACAGCGTAGGGTGGCTTGATAGGGCCATCTGCGCTAAGTTCAATAGAGGATCCCTGAACAAAGGCCCCTGCTGCCATAATAACATCGCTATCATAACCCGGCATAGCCCAGGGCTCTGGCTCCACGTAGCTGTCCACAGGAGCTGCCGCCTGAATTCCTTTACAGAAGGCAATTACTCCTTCCGGTATCCCAAATTCCACTGCCTGAATAATATCATGGCGAGATTCCTGACTGTCTGGAACCACTTTATAACCCAATTTTTCATATACATTAGCAGCAAAAATAGCTCCCTTTAAAGCAGCAGCTGTTACCACCGGTGCCAGAAAAAAGCCCTGATAAAAAGCCTGATTTACCCCTAAAGAAGCACCAACTTCCTTTCCAAGGCCAGGTGTGGTCAAACGAAAAGCTGCATTTTCTACATATTCATTTTTTCCAACAATATAACCGCCAATAGGTGCCAATCCGCCGCCTGGATTTTTAATCAAAGATCCCACCATAAGGTCGGCGCCTACATCGGTAGGCTCTATGGTTTCTACAAATTCTCCATAGCAGTTGTCTACCATACAGATGACTTCTGGTTTGATGGATTTAATAAAGGAAATCAACTCGCCAATTCTCTTTACAGAAAGGGTTGGGCGGGTCTGATAGCCCTTGCTGCGCTGAATCGTAACTAGCTTTGTTTTTTCATTTAAGGCTGCCTTAATCCCATCAAAATCAAAGGAACCATCCTCTAGTAAATCTACCTGGCGATAACTTACCCCATATTCTGCCAAAGAACCTCTGGAGGGACGAATACCGATAACTTCTTCCAAGGTATCATAAGGTTTTCCCACAGGAGAAAGAAGTTCATCTCCAGGGCGAAGATTTCCAGAAAGAGCTACACCCAGAGCATGGGTACCACATGCAATCTGTGGACGAACTAGAGCCGCTTCTGTATGAAAAGCCGCTGCATATACTTCTTCTAGGGTATCCCTTCCCAAATCATTATATCCATAACCACTAGAAGACATAAGACAAGCTTCACTTACCTTGCACTGCTGCATAGCATGAACTACCTTCATCTGATTATATTCTGCTGTCTCATCAATCTTATCAAAACGCTCTTTTAAGTTCTTTAAAATAGGATCACAGAAATTCAAAACTTCCTGGCTAATTCCCATACTTTGAAACATTTCATCGGATAAATTCATAATCATCAACCTCCCATCAGCCTCAAAATTGGAAGATGTCTCTCCCTACAGGACTGAAGCATATATTTTAAAATTTTATCGTTATCATAAGCAAAATCTTCCTTATTGACCCAGATAACATCCTTTTCTCTTCGAAACCAGGTTAACTGCCGCTTGGCAAAATGCCGGGTATCCCTTTTTAGGATAGCAACCGCTTCCTCCAAGGACGTTTTCCCATCTAGATAATCCAGGATTTCTTTATATCCCAGTCCCTGCATGGAAGTCATTCCTCTTTTGCAGCCCTCTGCCTTTAAGCACTCTACTTCCTCTAAGAGACCTTCCTCCATCATCTGATCGATTCTCTCTTCAATTCGTGCATAAAGCTTAGCCCGATCGTCATTTAAAACAAAATAGGCAAAATTGTAGGGAGAGGACTTTTGTCTCTGTTCCTCATTGTGCTGGGATATGGGATTTCCTGTTTCTTTATAATATTCTAAGGCCCGAATCACTCTTTTTACATTATTGGCATGAATAATTTCTGCCGACTTAGGATCCACTTTATTTAACATCTGATGAAGAAATTCTCCGCCCTTCTCCTGAGCCAATTTCTCCAACTCTTTTCGATAACTGTCATCACCGGAATCCTTAGAGAAATCTATGTCATAAAGAATGGACTGAATATAAAAGCCAGTACCTCCAATCAATAAAGGAATATGCCCTGCCTGATGAATTTTGGCAATAGCCTCCTTGGCCAACTTTTGAAAAGTCACCACATCAAAATTTTCCTGAGGCTCCAAAATATCTATAAGATGATGGGGAACACCTTCCATCTCTTCAGTTCTTATTTTAGCGGAACCGATATCCATACGTCGATACACCTGCATGGAATCTGCAGAAATAATCTCTCCGCCTACCGCTTTAGCCAATTGAATCGATAACTGCGTTTTTCCTACGGCCGTGGGCCCAGTGAGAACAATCAATGGTATCATAATTTCTTCCTCTCAAAGAATACGTTTGAATTTTTTCTCCATCTCATATTTGCTCATGGAGATAATGGTAGGACGCCCGTGGGGACAATTGTAAGGATTTTCCAAAGTTAACAGCTCATCAATCAACTTTTGTGCCTCAGTAAGAGTCATGGCATGATTGCCCTTCACTGCTGCCTTACAAGCCATGGTGGCAATTCTCTCTGCAAAAATCTCATGAGTCACCTTCTGGTGGGATTCCGCTAAGCCATCTAAGATGCCAATAAAAAGATCTTCGCTTTCGTTGCCATAAAGTTCATAGGGCACTGCGCGAACGGAATATTCCCTTCCGCCGAAATGTTCGATTTCAAAACCAAAACTACGGAATTTATCTAAATTTTCATCCATCAGAGCCGCCTGGGCCAAATCCAAAGAAACCACCAGGGGAATGGCCAGATTCTGCGAAAGATTTTCCTGAGATTTCATACGGTTCATAAAGTGTTCAAATAATACCTTCTCATGAGCAGCATGCTGATCAATGATAAAAAGCTTGTCCTCCATTTGCACCAGCCAGTAGGTATCAAAAACCTGGCCAATGATACGATGCAGTTTTTTGTTCTTTTCATCCAGAAGTTTCTTATCCGAAAACAATTCCATCTGCTCTCCGGATATATTTTTACAAGAAAGCACTGGTTCTTGGTTTTTATGATAAGCTTTTTCCTCTTCTTTTATGGCAGATGGAAGAACTTCCTGATGGATCGGTTCTTCGACAACTTTTTCCTCTACCTCTTTTTTGACAGCTTCCTGCTCAAATGCTTTTCCACTGTTTTCCCTAACGATTGCTTCTTTTCGCTTCACTTCGAAGGGTTCCGGAGTCGTCTCTTTAACTTTATGAGCTTCTGTATTCTTTTCTACTTTCGTTTTTTTTCTTTCAAAGGAAACTTCCGGAATCAATTCCCGGCCAGTTAAGATATCATTTATGGCCCGATAAATTGTGCGATAGACCATTTCCTGGTCAGAGAAGCGTACTTCCTTTTTAGAAGGATGCACATTGACATCCACCAATTCCGGACTCATATCTAGAAATATCGTGGTATAAGGAAAACGATGCTGCATAAGGAAGGAACGATATCCATCCTCTATGGCTTTGGTAATAATATTATTTTTTACATATCGACCATTGACATAATAATTTTCAAAGCCTCGATTTCCTCGGTTCAAAGAAGGTTTTCCAATAAAACCGTAAAGTTTAAGACCATTTCTCTCCTCCTGAACTTCCAGAAGGGATTTTGTCACATCTCTTCCATAAATCTGATAGATGACTTCCTTAAGGTTTCCATTGCCTGAAGTGGTAATCCTGGTCTGTCCCCCCATCATAAATTTAAAGGAAATATCCGGATGAGATAAGGACAACTGTTCCATGAGGCTGCCGATATAAGATCCTTCTGTGGTAGGAGATTTCAAGAACTTAGCTCTGGCAGGAGTATTATAAAAAAGATTCCTAATGAGAAAGGTAGTTCCGGAAGGAGCACCGATCTCTTCCATCGTCTTTTCTACTCCTCCCTCAATCACATAACGCGTACCGATCAGATCATCTGGGGTTTTAGTAATAAGCTCCACCTGAGCTACCGCCGCAATACTGGAAAGTGCTTCACCTCTAAATCCAAGACTGGAAATCTGCTGAAGATCATCAATGGCCCGAATTTTGCTTGTGGCATGGCGAAGGAAGGCATCTCTCACTTGGTCCGCCGGAATACCAGAGCCATTGTCTGTAATGCGAATCAGTTGAATACCACCGGAACGGATTTCAACAGTAATGGCATTTGCTCCGGCATCAATGGCATTCTCCACCAATTCCTTCACAATGGAGGATGGGCGTTCTACTACCTCACCTGCGGCTATTTTATCTATTGTAATTTGGTCAAGGAGCTGAATCTTGCCCATAAAAAACCTCCCTTTTTACCAGCGATTGTTGATCATATTTTGCAGCCTGTTAATGGTATTTAAGGCCTCCAAAGGAGTCATGGAAGATACATCCAAAGAACGCAATTCCTGAATAATATCATCATCCTTTACCATATCGAGAAATGACATTTGATTCATATCTACATCATCATAGGTTACTTTTTTGGTTTTATGTTTTGCAGGACCGGACAAGTCCTTCACTGCCTGAAGGATATCCGCATTGCTTAATTCCTCTACCAATTCCTTTGCCCTATTGATAACGGGGTCTGGAACTCCCGCTAATTTTGCCACTTGAATTCCATAACTTTTATCTGCTCCGCCTTTCACGATTTTTCGAAGGAAGACAATATCGTCGCCCTTCTCCTTTACCGCGATACAATAATTATTTACCCCAGGCAGCTTTCCTTCCAATTCCGTCAATTCATGATAATGGGTGGCAAATAAAGTTTTGGCTCCCAGAATCTTCGTATTGCTGATATATTCAATGACAGACCAGGCAATGGCCAATCCATCAAAGGTACTGGTGCCTCGACCAATCTCATCCAAAATAAGAAGGCTGTTGGAAGTGGCATTTCTAAGAATGGTAGCTACCTCTGTCATTTCCACCATAAAAGTGGACTGGCCGCTGGCCAGGTCATCAGAGGCACCAACCCTGGTAAAAATACGATCTACGATGCCTATTT
>CAVBGA010000038.1:0-7296 GCA_963594675.1 Lachnospiraceae bacterium | reverse complement strand
TGTCGTTTTCCGCGACAGCTATATTAGAATAACAGATGAGTTTGCTCCTGTCAACTGTTTTTTTGAATTTTTTGCAACTTTTTACACAATAGCTACAAATCAGTTTTTTCACTTTCCGTACACATTGAGTCAAGCCTTATTTTCTCCAGATTGGGGCAAAGTTCCGCCGGACTGAATGCCAATGGTGTAATTTGTATAGTGAACTGAAAAGAAACTTCTACAAAAGTTCCTTTAATTTAGCAAGGCGAACTAATGCCTCATCAATAGTCTTTTCCTCTCTGGCAAAGTGCAAGCGAATAAGATGATTCACATCCTCTCGGAAGAAACTGGAGCCAGGCACAGCGGCTACGCCGATATTTTTTATCATCCACTCGCAGAACTCCAAATCCGTATATCCTGCAAACTGCGGTAAATCCAAAAATTCCTGTATATCAACCATAACAAAATAGGTACCTTGAGGTATATTGTGTTTTAATCCGATTTCATCCAAGCCTTTAAGAAAATGATTTCTCTTCTCCGTATAAAGAGCCAGCAAATCTTCATAATAACTCTCCGTAAATCTGAGGCCTACCACTGCCGCCGCCTGTAAAGGAGCCGCTGCTCCTACGGTCAGGAAATCATGTACTTTTTTTGCCCCCTCTATGACCTTCTCCGGTCCAATCAAATAACCTAAACGCCATCCTGTAATGGAATAGGTCTTGGAAAGAGAATTGCAAGTGATGGTATGCTCATACATGCCTGGCAAAGAAGCCATACTGACGTGACGGTAAGGTGCATACACCATATGCTCATACACTTCATCCGTAATGACAAATCCATCATATTTCACAGCTAAGGCACCAATCTGCATCAGTTCCTCTCGAGTAAAAACTTTACCACAGGGATTGGAAGGATTGCATACAATAATAGCTTTCGCTCCTTGCTTGAAACCATCCTCAATAAGGCGAATATCAAAAGTATAGCTGGGCGGAACCAAAGGAATATAAATGGGATCTGCCCCAGACAAAATGGCATCCGCTCCGTAATTTTCGTAAAAAGGAGAAAATACCATAACCTTATCACCTGGATTACAAACAGTCATCATGGCACTCATCATGGCTTCTGTACCACCACAAGTAACTACAATCTCCGTCTCTGAATTGATTTTCCTACCAATTGTTTTCTCTACCTTTTCTGCCAATGCCTTTCTAAAATTTTGTGCACCGAACGTAATAGAATATTGATGTGGTCCATCGTAGGCGATTTTAGCCAGAGCATCCAGCATGGCTTTTGGGGGATCAAAATCTGGAAATCCCTGAGACAAGTTAATGGCTCCGTATTCATTACTGATCCTTGTCATACGACGAATAACAGAATCTGTAAAAGTGCTAACCCGATCACTCAATTTAGGCATAGTTTCATCTCTCTTTCTACTACAATATATTTATGGTTAATCCCCCTTACCGATAGTAAGGATTATCTATCTAACCTTTATGCAATAATCTCCTCTTAATAATAATGCACTACCTAAGGTGATAGTCAATAAAAAAATGGATTTTTTAGAATAAGGAGTGCAGGAAGGAAGTTGCCTATACATAAAAAAGTGCACTACTATTTCTAGCAATGCACTTTTATACCATTTACTTTTTTATTTTTTATCTCTCTAATCTGCTCTATTAAATATTTTTTTCATTTCCACTTTTTCCGGATATGAAGCAATAGCCCCTTCTCCCTGCACACTAATTGCGCAAAAAGCATTAGAAAATATCAAACATTCTTCAAGTAAGTCCCTATCCATATGTTCCAGATTATCTCTGCCGATTCCATGTTTTTGAAGTTTCCAAAGGAAAGAGCCAATAAATCCATCTCCTGCACCTGTGGTGTCTACCGCTTTGACCTTATGTGACGGTGCAAAAGCTTCCGTTTTTTCCGTGAGCCCATATGCGCCATCTGCGCCACAGGTAAAAAGGATCAACTTAACTCCCTCCTGAAATAGCTTTGGCGCAGCCTTATGTATGTCACTTTCTCCTGTGATAAATTCCAATTCTTCATCAGAAATCTTCAATATATCACAGTTTTTTATGAAATCATTCACACGATCATGCAATAACTGCAGATCGTTCCAGAGAGGAAATCTTAAATTTGGATCAAAACTAATAAGTGCTCCCTTATTTCTTGCAAATGCAATGGCCTGATCATGAGCATCTTTCATAGGAAAATTGCCTAGGGATACACTGCAAAAATGCAAGGCATAAACATCTTCAAACCATTTCTTTTCAATCTGTTCCGGAGTCATCAACATATCTGCGGAAGGCTTTCTATAGAAAGAAAATGTTCGATTTCCATCCTTTTCCAAACTGACAAAAGCTAAAGCCGTATTCGCTTCCTCTGTAAATTGTATCAAAGAAGTATCTATACCAAAGCCCTTTAATTCTCCAGCAATCTTCTCCCCGAAAGGATCTTTTCCAAGCTGAGTAATAATAGCTGACTTTCCCCCCAGTTTAGTAAAAGCACCACAAACATTAGCTGGTGCACCACCAACCTTTGGAGAAAAACCATCAACTTCGCTAAAATGACATCCTGTCTGATTGGGGATAAAATCAATTAAGGCTTCACCGATCGCCATTAACTTTTTATTATCTTTATTCTCCAAGATATTTCACCTCCATGGTATTCAGGGGATAAACTATCACCGCAATACCTTCTGCCCCTACCGAAATGGTTTCGGAATCTGGATACATTCTTGTGCTAAAAACTACACTACCACCATTCAGATATATTTCCAAGGAACTATAATCTGCAATAATGCGCAAATCTTTGCACTCCTCAAGTCTTGCTTTTCTTACCCTTCTGCCACCGGAAACCTTAGCATCATGAAATTCTAAAGAAATTATACCTTTGCTCCAGGTCAATTTCGTATTCTCGTCCAAGAAAATTCTAAAATCTTTTTCAACTTCTGCTATTAAGTCAAAAGGAAGAGATACTTTCTTCTTTGCGCCATCACTAAGGGACAGTGGTGATTTTCGCAAACTTTCCAGCTCTTTTATGGGACTCTGAAGCAAGCTTCCATCTTTATCTCTGGTAATTTCTCTCGGCAAAGTCAAACAATGCTGATAACCCAATTCTGCTGTAGGATTTGCATAGGGAATATCGCCAATGCCCATCCAGCCAATCATCACTCTCCTGCCATCAGGAGTCTCAAAACTTTGGGGTGCGTAAAAATCAAATCCTTTGTCCCATTCTTTAAAGTTCTCCAAACAATGATCAAAATTGAAATAACCGGATGCGTAAACATTTTGATAGCAAGTCTCCTCATGTTCCAACCCCTGAGGAGAGAGTCCCAAATATCTATGTCCATCTATATAGAAGCAATCCGGACATTCCCACATATAACCAAAATCTTCTTTCCTTACCACGTCAACATAGGTCCAATTTTCAAGGTCTTCTGATTTATAAAATAAAACGCAGCCTTGGTTCTCCAAAGATCTGGCACCTAACACCATATACCAAATTCCATTTTCACACCAGATCTTTGGGTCCCTAACATGACAAGAACAAAATTCCGGATAATCTGCATTTCTTAACACTACCTGCTTTTGACTCATAGTTACCCCATCCTTTGTGGTAACATGGATCACATTGGCTTCTCTGCCACTGGTAATATAATCATGATTTCCTTCTTCTTTTACATTACCAGTATAGAAAATATGCAGCATATCCTCATGCACAATGGCAGATCCTGAATACACTCCACTTCTATCCTCTAAAATATCCGGACGGAAAACTGTTCCTGTAAACTCCCAGTGGATGAGGTCTCTGCTTCTATAGTGGCCCCAGCATTTTTCGCCTGCACCAACAGCACTTTTCGGATCATATTGAAAATATACGTGATAATGCTGATTAAAATAGCTAAGGCCATTGGGATCATTGAGCCAACCGGCTGGCGGCTCGAGATGTAACCCCTGCCGCCATTTTCCATTAATGAAAGCCATGCATTTACTCCTTTACGATTTCCATTAGCGGTTTTGTAAATTCTACCTTACCATCTGCAAGACAAGTGACTTCAGAATAATCATCAGAATTTGTCACAATTACCGGTGTGATTGTCTGATATCCCTTTGATTCAATAAACTCTTTGTCAAAGGTAATTAAAGTCTGTCCTTCTCTTACATGATCGCCATCAGAAACATGAGCTTCATATCCTTCACCAGCAAGCTCCACTGTATTAATACCTATATGAATCAAAATCTCCACACCATTATCCAAAGCAAGTCCAATGGCATGTTTGGTATCAAAAACAGTTGCTACAACGCCATCTGCAGGTGCCACTACCTTACCCTCTGTCGGTTCAATTGCTACACCCTCTCCAAGAATACTTTTTGCAAATGTCTCATCTGGTACCTGTGAAAGAGGAACTACTTTACCTGTTAATGGCGCATCAATCATATATTTTTTCTCGTCTGCTGCATTGGCTACATTGTTCTGTTCATCTTCCTGAACCGTAGCAGCGTCAGCAGAATTTACAACATTCTCCGCATGATCTGCAGCAATATCCTCCTTGATACCCAAAATCCATGAAGCCGCAAAAGCTACTACAAAAGCTACAATAAATGTTAAGAGATAGCCCACAAAGGAATCTACAGTAATCAGAAAACCAAAAATACCAGTTACACCATTGGCAGTTGCATATACACCAAGAATAGAAGCCACTGCAGCACCACAAGCACCACCCAGCATACCTGCAAAGAAAGGACGGCCATATCTTACATTTACACCGAAGATTGCTGGCTCTGTAATTCCCATAAATGCTGATAAGGAAGCTGGTAAAGCCATAGCTTTTGTTTTTCTATTTTTTGTTTTAAGAGCTACCGCAAGTGCAGCTGCACCCTGTGCCACATTAGCTGCAGTTGCAATAGGCATCCATGTGTTCATATTATTGTTTGCAAGCATCATCATTTCAATAGCATTATACATATGATGTACACCGGCTACTACGGTAGGTGCGTACACACCACCCATGATAAATGCACCAATGCCAAAAGGAATTGAAATCAGCCACTGAGCACCAACAAGTACCCAGGATTCAATCTGTGCAAATATAGGTCCGATTAAGGTCATACTAAAGAAACCTGCTACTAACACAGAAACCAAAGGAGTTACGAAAAGGTCAAACATTTCAGGAACTTTTTTATGAAGTCTTTTTTCAATGGCGCACATCAGCCATACAGAAAGAATTACAGGAATAACATGTCCCTGATAGCCAGTATTTTGAATGTTCCAAACACCAAACCATGACCAGAGAACCGAAGTTTCTGCGCCGCTGGCAACAGACCAAGCATTTACAAGATTGGGATGAATCATAATCATACCGATAACTGCACCCAAAAACTGGTTACCACCGAAGATTTTCGCAGCCGCTATAGCAATAAGCACGGGAAGGAAAGTCAGGGCTGTGTTAGAAAACATATTTAGAAGTTCATAAAGATGTGAATTGGCCATATCAGGAAATACCTGTACAAGACCACCTAAAAGGCCATTCAAAAGACCTGTTGCAACAATAGCGGGAATAATAGGAACAAAAATGTCTCCTAAACTTTTCACCGCACGCTTATACCATGGTGCCTTAGACGCTGCCGCCTGTTTTACATCGTCCTTTGATGCAGCCTGAACACCGGCTTCTGCAATAAACTCATCATATACCTTATTTACTGTGCCAGTACCAATGATGATCTGAAGCTGTCCCTGGGCCTCAAAAACGCCCTTAACACCATCAACATTTTCAACTGCAGATTTGTCGATTTTAGAATTGTCGATAATTACCAAACGCAGTCTTGTAGCACAATGAGCTGCACTGGCAAGATTGTTTTTCCCACCGATTCCATTTAGAATCTCATGGGCTGTTTTTTTGTAATCCATTTCTTGTCCTCCCTTTTTTGTTTCACATATTATGTGGAACCAATTTCATTTATTGAAATAATTATACTTTAAAAATCACGATAATTCTATTGACGAAACTATATAACATCAATATACAAAACAGTAGGTTTCACACAGTTTCACATTGGGAGGCAAGAATACACTGGACCTCTATCCTCTTTGAGTAGAAGCTCGCTCAATTATTTCATAGTCTAACTTAATTGTTTTCGAAATGTTTTCCCTCTTTCCTACTGCCGCCAAAATCATTTTGGCAGCTTCCTGACCTGCGGTTTTATAATGAAGTCTGGCGGTGGTTAAAGGCACAGCTGTAATCGCACCAATTTTAGAATCCCCCACGCCACAAATCATTACTTCCTCAGGAATTCGAATATTATTTTCTCTGCAATAACTAATTGCACCCGCCGCTATCGTATCTGTTGCACAAAAAACAAAATCCGGATGGGGAGTAGACGAGAATATTTTGCTGGCGCACTCATAACCTGAATCAATTGTAAACTTGGCTTCTGCGCAATGCCCTTTTTCAATTTTCATGTTATTTTCTTCCAATGCTTTTAAAAATCCATCATGTCGATCTTCACCTGCTGACTTATCGGCCAAGGTAACACCTATATAACCGGGGATTTTTCCACCTCTTTCCAGCATTAGCTTCGTCAGTGCGTAGGCTGCCCCAAAATCATCATGGCAAACACTATTAAATCCCTTAAATTCCTGTCCTATGATAACCACAGGTATATGCATTTTTCGCATAAGTTGTCGATGTGTGTCCGTAAAAACTGATGCGAGGAAAATAACTCCATCCACACGATTTTGTCGAAAAAGATCTAAATATTCAATTTCTTTGTTGTAATCATTAGATGTGTTGGCAAGCAAAATCTGGTATCCCTCTTCATAGAGTACCTGATTAATTCCCTCTGTAATCCTGGCACAGCTTTCGCTGGAAAGCTTTGGTATGATTACACTTACCAATTTTGTGACTCTGGTTTTAATGGCTTGAGCAGAAAGACTAGGGGCATACCCCGTCTCCTCAATAGCTTTTTCAATTAAAATCTTCTTATCGTCACTTAAATATCCATCATTAAAATATCTACTAACTGCAGACTTAGAAACACCGGCATAGGCAGCGAATTCTGAAATATTCATTGATGTATTCCTCACTACTTTTATTATAAATTCTATTATTTCAACAAACTTTCATAATGCACAAAAAATCCTGCAGCATACACTGCAGGATTAATTATATCCAGGGGATGAGGGATTCGAACCCCCATCGACGGTTTTGGAGACCGGTGCTCTACCATTGAACTAATCCCCTACATTATAAAATTAAGGATATACCTTCAAAACCGCATACATTTTAACATCAACACTCTTTCCGCTTTC
>CAVBGA010000037.1:0-4866 GCA_963594675.1 Lachnospiraceae bacterium | reverse complement strand
CATTTCCAGAGAGGAATTGGCGGATTATGTTACTCGTCTGCAGCCTTATCTGGAGGCGATGCCTGAAGAGGGGATGGCTCATCTTACCCCTTTTGAGATAGAGACCGTCATAGCCTTTATGTATTTTAGAGATAAAGCATGCGATATTGTGGTTTTGGAATGCGGCATGGGTGGAAGAAATGATGCCACCAATGTAATAAGAAATACAAAGTTGGCTGTGCTGACACCGATTAGTTTGGATCATGTAGGCATTTTAGGGGATGATCTGCTTCAGATTGCTAAAAATAAAGCGGGAATCATAAAACCGGGAGCGGTTGTGGTTTTAGGACAACAGTCCCAGGAGGTAGAGGAGGCTATATGGGCTATTTCCACGGAAAATGGGAACCCATTGATTGTCTCGAAACCTCAGGAGGCGGTGATCCGTGAGACAGGAATTGAGGGGCAGACATTTCGCTATCATGGCAGTGAGGTGAAGATTCAGCTTGCCGGTTCTTATCAAATAGAAAATGCAGTATTGGCCTTGGATTGTGTCATGGCTCTGAGACCTCTGGGATTTAAGATAACAGAAGAAGATATTACCGAGGGATTATATGAGACCAGATGGGATGGCCGTTTTAGCTTAATTGCCAGAGATCCTTTTTTTGTTGTGGATGGTGCGCATAATCCAGGAGCGGCAGAGAAACTCAAACAGTCTATAGCAAACTGTTTTGCAGGGCGAAGGCTGATTTTTATTATGGGAATGTTCCAGGACAAGGATTATAGACAGGTAGTTTCCATGCTGGCCCCTATGGCAGAGCGGATTTTTACGGTAACGCCACCTGATCCTAGCAGGGCATTTCCAGCAGAAAAGCTGGCAGAAGTGGTGGAGGAGTTTAATAGTGCCGTGGCCCCCTGCAATAGTTTTTCCCATGCTGTAGAATGTGCCTATGCAGCAGCAGGGCCGGAAGACGTGATCATATCATTTGGATCTTTGTCTTTTATTGGGGAGATTACGAAAATTGTGAAAGAACGAAAAGAAATTGAGGACAAAGAGTAGAAATGTTAGATTTAAAAGTGATTCGCGATGACATTGACAGAATTGATGACAATATTCAGAAACTATTTGAAGAGCGTATGGCTCTCTGCGAAAAAGTAGCAGATTATAAGATAAAAACAGGAAAAAAGGTATTTGACAAGGAAAGAGAACTGGCTAAGCTTAAGGTCTTTAAGGAAAAGGCATCAGATCCTTTCACGGAAAAGGGAATTACGGAACTGTTCCAGCAGATTATGTCCATCAGTAGAAAACGTCAATACCAGCTCTTGACAGAGAATGGAATAGAAGATGATACAGGATATCGTTTGGTGGATGAGATTCCCAGAGAAAATGTAAAGGTTGTTTATCAGGGAGTGGAAGGAGCCTATAGCTACGCGGCTATGCAGACTTATTTCGGAAAAAATGTGGACAATTTTAATGTGGAGACCTGGAGAGACGCCATGGAGGCTATAAAAAATGGGGATGCCGATTATGCGGTGGTTCCTATTGAAAATTCTACAGCAGGAATTGTGGCGGATATATACGATCTCTTGGTAGAGTATCGCTGCAATATTGTAGGTGAGCAGATTATTAAGGTTGCCCATGTACTTATGGGTGTGCCTGGCAGTAAATTGTCAGATATTAAAAGGGTATGTTCACATCCTCAGGCACTTTCTCAATGCCGTCCTTATATTGAAAGCCATGAGGGATGGACAGAAAAAGAGATGCTCAATACGGCAGTAGCGGCCAGAAAAGTTCGAGCGGATGGAAGAAAAGACCAGGCAGCCATTGGAAGTGCTCACGCAGCAGAGTGTTTTGGCTTGGAAATCCTGGATGAGCATATTTCTACATCAGAGACCAATTCTACAAGATTTATCATTATTTCTAAAAAACGTATTTATACTAAGGAAGCAGATAAAATCAGTATATGTTTTGAGATTCCCCATGAGAGTGGTTCACTTTACAATACTTTGGCGCATTTTATCTACAATGATCTTAGTATGACAAAAATCGAATCACGGCCGATTCCTGAAAAAAATTGGGAATATCGTTTCTTTGTGGATTTTGATGGAAATTTAAGTGACAGCGCGGTGAAAAATGCTCTTCGAGGGGTAGAACAGGAGGCAGGAGCGCTGATTGTCTTTGGAAATTATCGTTAGTTACGATAACATAGTAAAGGAGGGGCTATGCAGGGAAAATTGTTTGCAACAATTGAGCTTGGTTCTTACAACCTGAGCCTTGAAGTCTTTGAAATATCTAAAAAATTAGGGATTCGCCTGATTGATACGGTAACCCACAGGATTGCTTTAGGTAAAACATCTTACACTCAGGGAAAAATCACAGCAGATTTGATTGACGAGCTGTGTCTTGTGATTAAAGACTTTACAGAAATTATGAAAGGCTATCAAATTACAGATTATGTAGCATATTCTACCAGTGCGATTCGAGAAGCGGGCAATGCACTGATCGTTTTGGAGACGGTGTATCAGCGCACAGGGGTAAGGGTAAAGCTTTTTAGCAATTCTGAGCAGCGGTTTTATTCCTATAAGGGCATACCCTCCAAGGTGAATACATTTCAAAAAATTATTCAAAAGGGAACCGCCATTATTGATGTCAGCGGTGGCTCCATCCAAATCTCTCTATTCGACAAAGATAATTTGATTACGACGCAGAATGTTCGTTTGGGTGCTTTGAGAATCAGAGAGCGCTTGGCTGATTTGGAGGGAGCACCGGTAAAATATGAGACCTTGGTGGATGAACTGATACGAAATGAGATTAGCAGCTTTAATAAATTGCATCTAAAGGATCGTAAGATCAGCAATGTGATTCTTATTGGAAATAATTTTACGGATTCTCTTCTTTATCACAATGGAAATACCCAGGGAGATAGTGAAGTGATCAGCCGGGAAACCTATATGGAGTGGTATCAGACGGTAATTAATAACTCGCCCTTGGAATTGGCTGTTAAAATGGGAATCCCCATGGAGTACGCATCTTTGATGGTTCCCACGGCGATTATCAATAAAAGACTGATTCAGGAAATGAATGCAGAGCATATTTGGATTCCTGGCATCCGGATCGCCCATGGATTGGCTTATGACTTTGCGGAGAAGAATAAGATTATTAAGTCAGAACATAACTTTGAAAATGACATTGTTATGGAAGCGAAAAACATGGGACGGCGTTATACGGTAAATAAAAATCATACAGCCCTTATGTCAAAGATGGCTAAGGTGGTTTTTAATGCCATGAAAAGGGTGCATGGCCTGACTAAGAGAGACTTGCTTCTTTTAGAAGTTGCAGTGCAGATTCATGATTGTGGTAAATATATTAGCCTTAGCAATATTGGCATTTGCTCTTATCAAATTATTATGTCTACGGAAATTATCGGACTTTCCCATAGAGAAAGGGAGATGATTGCTTTGACGGTTCGTTTTAATACCTTGCCCTTGAGTGGCTATGAAGATATGAGTAGCATTTCAGATTTGGGTGCAGAGGATTATCTTAAGGTTGCAAAAATGACAGCAATCCTGCGTCTTGTCAATGCTATGGATCGAAGTCATTTGCAGAAAGTTGAGGAACTTAAAGCAAGTCTTAGAGAGAATCAATTGATTTTGAACGTTCTGGTAAATAAGGACTTTTCACTGGAGATGGGATTGCTAGGAGATAAAATAGATTTTTTTGAAGAAGTTTTCAGTGTGCATCCCGTGTTTAAGGTTAAGAAAAATATATAGGAGGGTGACATGGATTATACACAATGGTTAAAACCGGAATATTACAGAAACCGTGAGATTAGCTGGATCGGATTTAATGAACGTGTGCTTTCTGAGGCAAAAGACAGAACCATCCCTCTCTTTGAGCGTTTGAAATTTCTTAGCATCACAGCGTCCAATTTGGATGAGTTTTTCATGGTACGTGTGGCTTCCTTGAAGGACATGGTACATGCCGGATATAAGAAGCCGGATATTGCAGGTATGACAGCGACAGAACAGCTGACGGCCCTGAGCAGGATTACCCATGAATTGGTGCAGTCCCAGTACAGTACCTATAGCAGATCTCTGATTCCTGCCTTGAAGAATGAAGGGGTTTGTATTCTGGGGGCTCATGAGGATTTGACGGAAAAACAGGCGGAGTATGTGGATCAGTTTTTCGACGAGAATGTGTATCCGGTCTTGACACCTATGGGCATGGACTCTTCCCATCCATTTCCCTTGATTAGAAATAAAGCTTTGAATATCGGAGCCTTGATCAAACGTAAGGAAGAGGACAAAAAAGAAAAAAAGAAAGACAAGGATAAAGCCAAAAGCAAGGAAAAAGTTAAGGATATGGAGGAGAATAAGCTGGATTTTGCTACCGTTCAGGTGCCCTCTGTTATTCCGAGAATTGTGGAACTTCCCAAAAATGAAAAGGGAGATCGCTGCTATATTCTTCTTGAAGAAGTCATTGAGCGCAATATTGGAAAATTATATTTAAGCTATGATGTGGTCAGTGCCGCTCCTTATCGGATTATGAGAAATGCAGATCTTTCTATCGATGAAGAAGAGGCAGAAGATCTTTTGAAGGAAATTCAAAAGCAATTAAAACAGCGCCAATGGGGCGAAGTGATTCGTCTGGAAATCCAGGATAATATGGATCTGCGTTTGCGAAAAATTCTGGAAGAGGAATTTTCTGTTGCATCGGAGGATATCTTCCATATTAACGGACCTTTAGATTTGACATTTTTAATGAAAATGTATGGCCAGCCTGGCTATGATGCTTATAAAATACCGACCTATAAACCAGCGGCTGTTCCTGCCTTTCAAAATGAAGACGATATCTTCACGAATATTCGCAAGGGAGATATTCTTCTGCAC
>CAVBGA010000036.1:0-10551 GCA_963594675.1 Lachnospiraceae bacterium | reverse complement strand
AGCGAAACATACACCCACCTTACCGGTTGCTCTTGCATATCCATCCGCTGCATGGGAAGCTCCCTGCTCATGAGAAGTCAGAACATGACGGATTTCATCGGAATGTTTGTATAATTCGTCGTAAATATTAAGAATTGCACCGCCAGGATAACCGAAAACAGTATCAACTCCTTGCTCCTGCAAGCATCTGATCAAAATCTCTGAACCATTAAGCTCCATTGCCATTATTTTCCTCCCTGATTCTTTGGTATTTCCAGAACAGCACCTCTGTCTCCTGAAGTAACCATAGAAGCATATCTTGCAAGATATCCTGTAGTTACCTTAGGCTCTCTGGGAACCCAATTTTTTCTTCTTTCTTCCATCTCCTCATCACTTACTTTTACATTCAGTGAATTGTTAGGAATGTCAATAGAAATGATATCGCCTTCCTGAACAAGTGCGATTGGTCCACCCACAGCTGCCTCTGGGGAGCAATGTCCAATGGATGCACCACGGGAAGCACCTGAAAAACGTCCATCTGTAATCAGGGCCACGCTGGAACCCAGTCCCATTCCTGCAATCTGTGAAGTCGGATTCAGCATCTCACGCATACCAGGGCCACCCTTTGGTCCCTCATAACGGATTACTACTACATCACCAGCTTTGATCTCACCGCCAAGGATTGCCTTGCTTGCATCTTCTTCACACTCAAATACACGCGCCGGTCCCTCATGCACCAACATCTCCGGAACAACTGCAGAACGTTTTACTACACTTCCGTCTGGTGCCAGATTACCCTGAAGCACGGCAAGTCCACCTGTCTCACTATAAGGATGGTCAATTGGACGAATTACCTCAGGATTTAAATTTACACAATCTTTAATATTTTCACCAACTGTTTTGCCAGTTACAGTCATACACTCTGTATTAATTAAACCTTTTTTATTCAGCTCATTCATTACTGCATATACACCACCAGCTTCATTCAGGTCTTCCATGTAAGTAGGACCTGCCGGAGCCAGGTGGCAAAGGTTCGGAGTACGTGCACTGATTGCATTTGCTGCAGGAATCTTAAAGTCCATACCAATCTCGTGGGCAATGGCAGGCAAATGTAGCATACTATTGGTAGAGCAGCCCAAAGCCATATCCACTGTCAATGCATTCATAAGGGCATCCTTTGTCATGATATCACGAGGACGGATATCCTTTTTCAAAAGTTCCATAACCTGCATACCTGCATGCTTTGCAAGACGAATTCGCTCAGAATAAACGGCCGGAATTGTTCCATTTCCTTTCAGGCCCATTCCCAATACCTCTGTCAAGCAGTTCATGCTGTTGGCTGTATACATACCAGAACAAGAACCACAGGTAGGACAAACCTTATTCTCATACTCTTCCACATCCTCCATGGTCATGGTACCGGCAGCATATTCTCCTACTGCCTCGAACATACTGGAAAGACTTCTTTTACGACCTTTGAGATGACCTGCCAACATAGGACCACCGCTAACAAATACAGTAGGAACATTGATTCTTGCTGCTGCCATCAAAAGACCTGGTACATTCTTATCACAGTTAGGCACCATAACAAGAGCGTCAAACTGATGAGCCATTGCCATAGCCTCAGTGGAATCTGCAATCAAATCTCTGGTTACCAGAGAATATTTCATTCCTACATGTCCCATAGCAATACCATCACAAACAGCAATCGCTGGGAATACTCTGGGAACACCGCCTGCCAGGGCTACACCCATTTTTACCGCGTCAACAATCTTATCCAGATTCATATGACCAGGAACGATCTCATTATAGGAACTAACAATACCAACTAAGGGCTTGTCCATCTCTTCTTTTGTTAAACCCAGGGCATTAAACAAAGATCTGTGAGGTGCCTGCTGGATTCCCTTTTTTACATTATCACTTCTCATAATTAACCTCTTTCCAAACTTCATACCGTCCATGCATTTCGCATCCCACGGCTCATCAAAGTTCCTATCACTATCTTAGATTTCAGCTGCAATAGCATCACCCATAGCAATGCAACCGAGCTTTGTACAACCCTCTGACATAATATCTCCGGTACGTAAGCCTTTGGCAAGTACCTTTTTCACTGCATTCTCAATGGCATCTGCCTCTTTATCCAAATCCAGAGAATATCTCAGCATCATAGCAGCAGAAAGGATTGTTGCAATAGGATTTGCCATATCTTTTCCTGCGATATCCGGAGCTGAACCATGACTCGGCTCATATAATCCAAACTTTGTCTCATTAAGACTTGCAGAGGAAAGCATTCCAATGGAACCAGTAACCATGCTTGCCTCATCAGAAAGAATATCTCCGAACATATTCTCTGTCAAAATCACATCAAACTGTGCCGGATTCTTCACCAACTGCATTGCGCAATTGTCTACCAACATGTGGTTCAGTTCAACCTCAGGATAATCCTTGGCAACATCCTCCACAACAGCTCTCCAAAGTCTGGAAGAATCTAAAACATTTGCTTTATCAACGCTGGTTACTTTCTTTCTTCTCTTCATGGCAATATCAAAACCACGTTTTGCAATTCTTCTGATCTCGTTCTCATTATAGGAAAGAGTATCCACTGCCGTCTTCACGCCATCTTCTTCAAAAGTTTTTCTTTCTCCGAAATAAAGTCCACCGGTGAGCTCACGCATAATCATCATATCAAATCCGTCACCAATAATCTCATCTCTCAGAGGGCAGGCAGCCTTCAGCTCTTCATAAAGATAAGCTGGTCTCAGATTGGCAAAAAGGTTTAACGCTTTTCTAATTTTCAAAAGGCCTGCTTCAGGTCTCTTAGAAGGCTCCAATTTATACCAAGGTGAGGTAGCTGCATCACCACCAATCGATCCCATAAGCACCGCATCCATCTGTTTTGCCTGCTCGATTGTCTCATCTGTAAGTGGAACGCCATGTACATCAATAGAAGCGCCACCTAACAAAAGAGTCGTATATTCAAAAGTATGTCCATACTTTGCACATACTGCATCAAGAACTTTCTTTGCTTCTCCTACAATCTCCGGTCCAATTCCGTCTCCGGGGATCAATCCAATTTTAAATCCCATGTTCGTCTCCTCCCACTCTTCACATATAAAAGCCTATTAATCTATATAATAATCTATTTTTTACCACATGTAAAGCGTACAATAACGCCTCTTGTGTATCAATTCTTTCTATGAATGGTATCAAACTTTCTCTTTAAAAGAAAAATGGAAGATACCTTTCGCAGTATCTTCCACAAACAATAATTTTATTACTGCGCTTCTCCAGCCTTCTCTACCTCTGCAATTGCAGCTTTTCGCATGGGAATACGACAGTTTTTATTGTTACCAAATTCAACGATAACATCTTCCTCTGTAAGATCGATTACAACTCCATAAAAACCGCTGGTTGTCACTACAGCATCGCCAATCGCCAAATCGGCCAGCATAGCACTCAGTCTCTTCTGCTCTTTTTTCTGCGGACGAATCATCATGAAGTACATTAATGCAAAAAGTACTACAATCCAGATGATCATAACGCTGCTACTTGCTGTTGAAGAAGCTACTGTTAATAAGCTCATTGTCAATCCTCCTATTTCGAAACTAACGTAACTATTCAGAAACTACCAACCAATAAAATCATCAGTAGGACTCTGAACAGCTACAAAAATAACACCCTTCAATAATACACAATCCTATGCCGTCCATCAAGCATTTTTTTCAAATCCTTCCAGCTTTGCCTTCTTATATGCCGAATATTCTCCTCGCTCAATGGCATCTCGAATTTCTTCCATCATGGTATTGTAGAAATAGAGATTGTGTAAAACGCAAAGACGCATTCCTAACATTTCTTTTGCCTTCAACAAGTGACGGATATAGGCTCTGGAATAATTTCTACATGCTGGACAGCCACAATTTTCCTCTATAGGCCGAGCATCTAATTCATATTTAGCATTCATCATATTCATGCGGCCATGGTTGGTATATACATGTCCGTGACGTCCATTTCTGCTGGGATATACACAGTCAAAGAAATCAACGCCTCGGTCTACTGCTTCCAAAATGTTGGCTGGTGTTCCCACCCCCATGAGATAGGTGGGCTTATTTCTCGGCAAATGGCCCACTACCTCATCCAAAATATGATACATCTCTTCATGGCTCTCTCCTACCGCCAATCCGCCTACCGCATAGCCGGGAAGATCCAGTTCCGAAATTTGTTGAGCGTGCTCAATTCTTAAATCATCATAAATAGCCCCCTGATTAATACCAAAAAGCATCTGCTTTGGATTTATGGTGTCCGGAAGACTATTCAGGCGCTCCATCTCATCCTTGCAGCGTTTCAACCATCTTGTCGTTCTGGCAATTGAATCAGCAACATACTCCCTGGAGGCCAGACTGGGGGGACACTCATCAAAAGCCATAGCAATCGTGGAAGCCAGATTTGACTGGATCTGCATGCTCTCCTCCGGTCCCATAAAAATCTTTTTTCCGTCAATATGGGAATGGAAATGCACGCCTTCTTCCTTAATCTTTCTCAGACCCGCCAGGGAAAACACCTGAAATCCACCGGAGTCCGTCAGAATCGGACGATCCCAATTCATAAATTTATGCAAACCTCCCAAAGCTTTAATCACTTTATCTCCCGGGCGTACATGGAGATGGTAGGTATTGGACAGTTCTACCTGTGTCTTTATTTCTCTAAGATCGGTTGTGGCCACAGCCCCTTTAATAGCAGCCGCCGTTCCAACATTCATAAAAACCGGGGTTTCAATGGTGCCATGCACCGTCTCAAGGCGTCCTCTTTTGGCCTTGCCGTCTTCTTTCAGAATCTGATACATATGTTTTTCATCCTTTTATTTCTTTTCTCATTTTGTAAATGAGTATATCATATTTTGCACATATTCAGAAGACCATTCCTCACTCTGTGTAAACTCATCGGATTTGTTTTTTTGATTGCATTTTTTTTATAAGAGAAGTATAATATCTTGAATAATTGATAAAAACTGGGTATAATCCCGTTTCCAGCCGCTTAAACGGCTGTTTTTTTGGCAAAATCAAGAAATTTTATTACGTATTAAAATAAGGAGAAATTTAATGGACTATACTTTAGGAATTGATATTGGTTCAACTACCGTAAAAATTGCCCTATTGAACGAACAGCATCAGATCCTATTTTCCGATTACGAGCGCCACTATGCCAATATTCAGGAAACCTTAGCCTCTCTTTTGGCAAAGGCCATTGACCAATGTGGTGATCATACCGTACATCCAGTCATTACAGGATCTGGCGGATTGGCTTTGGCCAACAGTATGAAAGTTCCCTTTGTCCAAGAGGTTATTGCCGTATCTTCAGCCTTGCAGGAGCAGGCACCACAGACAGATGTGGCCATTGAGCTTGGCGGAGAAGATGCAAAGATCATCTATTTTGAAAATGGCAATATTGAACAGAGAATGAACGGAATCTGTGCCGGTGGTACTGGTTCCTTTATCGATCAGATGGCATCCCTGCTGCAGACAGATGCTGTAGGTTTGAATGAGTATGCAAAAAATTACAACTCATTATACCCCATCGCTGCACGCTGCGGTGTATTTGCCAAAACCGATATTCAACCCTTGATCAATGAAGGCGCCACCAAAGAAGATTTATCCGCTTCCATTTTCCAGGCGGTGGTAAATCAGACCATCAGTGGTCTGGCCTGTGGTAAACCAATTCGCGGCCATATTGCATTTTTAGGTGGTCCTCTTCATTTCCTTTCCGAATTGAGAGAAGCCTTTATCAGAACCTTACATCTGGATGATGAGCATACCATTATCCCCGATAATTCTCACCTTTTCGCTGCCATGGGATCCGCCCTAAATGCAAAGGAAGAAGTCTCTGACAGTCTGTCTCATCTCCAGCAAATGTTATCTGACAATATTGAGTTGGCCTTCGAAGTCAATCGTATGGAACCACTCTTCGCCTCAGATGCCGATTATCAGGATTTTATTGACAGACAGAGTCAGTACAAGGTAAGAAAAGGAGATCTTGCCAGTTACAAGGGTAACTGCTACCTGGGTATTGATGCAGGATCTACCACGACAAAAGCTGCCTTAGTTGGCGAAGACGGCTCCTTGCTTTACTCTTTTTACGACAACAATAATGGAAGTCCTCTGGCAACGACCATTCGTGCGATTCAGGACATTTACAGCAAGCTTCCCCAGGAGGCTCATATTGTCTGGTCCTGCTCTACCGGTTACGGAGAAGCTCTCATCAAGGCTGCTCTCATGCTGGAAGAAGGTGAAGTAGAAACCGTTTCTCACTATTATGCTGCTGCCTTCTTCGATCCCAAAGTAGATTGTATTCTTGATATCGGTGGCCAGGACATGAAATGTATCAAGATCAAGGACGGCGTGGTAGACAGCGTTCAGCTGAACGAGGCCTGCTCCTCCGGATGTGGTTCTTTTATAGAGACCTTTGCCAAATCCCTGAACTATTCCGTACAGGATTTCGCCAAAGCTGCTCTTTTTGCAAAGAATCCTATTGATTTGGGTACCCGATGCACTGTTTTCATGAATTCTAAGGTGAAACAGGCCCAAAAAGAAGGAGCTGAAGTATCCGATATTTCTGCCGGACTTGCTTACTCTGTTATTAAGAATGCCCTGTACAAGGTCATCAAAGTTTCTGATGCCACAGAGCTTGGAAATAATATCGTTGTTCAGGGTGGTACCTTCTACAATGATGCGGTTTTACGCAGTTTTGAGAGGATCGCTGACTGTCAGGCAATCCGCCCGGATATTGCCGGTATCATGGGTGCTTTCGGAGCTGCATTGATTGCCAGAGAGCGCTATGATTCTACAAAAGAATCTACTATGCTCTCCATCGATAAAATCAATGCCTTGGAGTTTAAAACCTCTATGGCAAATTGTAAGGGATGTACCAACAACTGTCGTCTTACCATCAATCGTTTTAGCGGCGGAAGACAATTTGTCAGTGGTAACCGTTGTGAACGAGGTATTGGCAAGCAGAAAAACAAAGATAATATTCCCAACCTTTATGAGTATAAGTACAAACGAATTTTTGATTACGAACCCTTGCCTGCAGATCAGGCCATCCGGGGACAGGTAGGTATTCCTCGTGTTCTTAATATGTATGAGAACTATCCTTTCTGGCATACTTTCTTTACAGAACTGAAGTATCAGGTTGTTCTCTCACCCACTTCCACTAGGAAGATTTATGAACTGGGAATTGAATCCATCCCCAGCGAGTCCGAATGCTATCCGGCTAAATTGGCCCACGGCCATATTACATGGCTGATTCGCCAGGGTGTAAAATTTATATTCTACCCCTGTATTCCTTACGAACGAGAGGAATTTGAGGATTCCGTGAATCATTATAACTGCCCCATTGTTACCTCCTATGCGGAAAATATCAAAAACAATGTAGACGAGTTAAATGATCCATCTATTACCTTCCGCAATCCTTTCATGGCCTTCACCAATGAATCCATTCTTACGGATCGCCTGGTAGAAGAATTTAAGGATATCCCCGAAGATGAGGTCAGAAATGCTGCCCATCTTGCCTGGAAGGAAATGCAAAAAGGAAGAGAGGATATTCGTCGCAAAGGTGAAGAGACTCTGGATTATCTGAAAAAGACCGGTCGTCACGGTATCGTTCTGGCTGGTCGTCCCTATCATATTGATCCTGAGATTCACCATGGTATCCCAGATTTAATTAATTCCTATGGAGTGGCTGTACTTACAGAAGATTCTGTATCCCATCTGGCACCCCTTGAGAGACCACTTCGTGTAAATGACCAGTGGATGTACCATACCCGACTCTATGCCGCTGCAAACTTCGTTAAAGAAGTAGATAACCTAGATCTGATCCAGCTTAACTCTTTCGGATGCGGTCTGGATGCAGTAACAACAGATGAAGTATATGAGATTCTATCAGATAGCGGCAAAATCTATACCTGTCTGAAGATTGACGAGGTAAACAACCTGGGTGCTGCCAGAATCCGTGTGCGTTCCCTCTTATCTGCTATTCGAACCAGAAAAGAGAAATGCATCTCCCGTGAGATCAAACCCTCTTCTATTGAGAAGGTCGTTTTCACAAAGGAAATGCGCAAAAACTATACTATATTGTGCCCTCAGATGTCACCGATTCATTTTTCGATTCTGGAGGCTGCCTTCAATGCCGGAGGCTATCATCTTGAGGTACTTCCCAATGACAATAAGGAAGCTGTGGATGTAGGCCTTAAATATGTTAACAATGATGCCTGCTATCCCTCTCTTATGGTTGTTGGTCAGATTATGCAGGCCCTTCTCTCCGGAAAATACGACCTGGACCACATCGCCGTGATCATGTCGCAAACCGGTGGCGGTTGCCGTGCATCCAACTATATTGCTTTTATTCGAAGAGCTTTAAAAAAGGCGGGAATGGAGCAAATTCCTGTAATTTCCATTAACCTTTCCGGTTTGGAAAGCAATCCGGGATTTACTATCTCCCCAGACCTGGCAAGACGTATCTGCTATGGAGCCGTCTTCGGTGATATCCTTATGAAATGTCTCTACCGCATGAGGCCCTATGAGAAGAAAAAAGGTAGCGCCAATCGTCTTCATAAAAAATGGGAAAAGATTGCCATCGATTTTGTATCAGCAAAGCATTATAGCCATAAACGCTTCAATCAGATTTGCCGCACTATGATCCGTGATTTCGATCATCTGCCAATCACAGACGAGAAGAAACCCCGTGTTGGTATTGTCGGTGAGATTTTGGTTAAATTCCTTCCTGCAGCAAATAACTATCTCGCAGAGCTTCTGGAAAAAGAAGGGGCAGAGCCGGTTGTTCCGGATCTGATTGATTTCATGTGTTACTGCTTCTACAATCAAGGATTTAAGGCCAAATATCTTGGTGGTAAGAAATCCTCTGCTATCGCATGCAAAGCGGCAAATAAGGCCATTGACTGGCTGAGAAGCGCAGCTACTAAGGAATTCATCAAGAGCAAACACTTTGATCCCCCTGCAAAAATAGAGGATCTGGCCCGTATGGCTTCTCCTATCGTCTCTGTGGGCAATCAAACTGGTGAGGGCTGGTTCCTTACAGGAGAAATGATGGAGTTAATCCATGGCGGTGCCAAAAATATTGTTTGTATCCAACCCTTCGGTTGCCTGCCCAACCACATCGTAGGTAAAGGTGTCATCAAAGAAATTCGAAGAGAATACCCGGATGCCAATATTGTAGCCATTGACTACGATCCCGGTGCCAGCGAGGTAAATCAGCTGAACCGAATCAAATTAATGCTGTCAACAGCTATGAAAAATATGTAAGGAAAAAAGTTTCCTATATGAAAAAAGGATGCCACAAATAAGTGACATCCTTTTTTCATCCTTTCTTTATATGCTTTGTAGCTGTCATTTAGACTTTTTACATCACTCTGATCAGTCGCAGAATCTTCACTACCAAAGATCCCAAGGGATATCCTCTCATATCCTCCGCAGTACTCTTGGTGATTTTCACAAAAAGCACCAGATATACCAGCACAGCCGCTCCCAGAGCCGGAACCAGACAAATTACATTGCTGGATACCACAAAACGAAGTCCATGATAGATGCCCCATGCAATAATGCCCATGATTGCAGAGGCAGCCAAAGGCTTCAAATACGTAGTCATCCATTCATTTCTGAAATTCAGATACTTTCGAACTGCAAGATTGTTCAACACACACATGCAGAAGGAATAGGCGATTGTAGCCAAAACTACACTGAAGATGCCTAGGCTTGTATACTTAGTCAGCAAAACTAACACTGCAATGTTAATCATCAAAGAAATGGCTGCATTTCTGAGAGGAATATGCTGTTTTCCAATTCCCTGAAGAACACCATTGGTAATCGTGGACAGCGAATAGAAAAGAACGGAAATCGCTCCAACTACCAGCATTGTCCCTGCTTCTGAAGGAGAATCTGAAAAAAGAAGATTCATAATAGGCTGCGCCAGCACAGCAAATCCCACCGCTGAAGGTATCGCTATAAACATGGTCATTCGTATAGAGTCATAAATTCTTGTTTTTGCACCTTCAATATCACCAACGGCATAAGAACCCGTAATGCTGGGCATCATGGTAGTTGAAGAGGCATTGGCAATGGCTACAGGGATATTAATCAAAATCATATATTGGCCTGAAAAAACACCATAGATGGTTGTGATGGTATCTGCATCAAATCCTTTTGCCAGCATCAATGGAGCAAAAATCTTCTGATCCATATAAGAGCTTACATTATAAAGGAATGTGCTGAAAATAACCGGCGTCAACATAAGAAGAATTACTTTTAAGATTTCTCCTGCTGTCTCTATATGTTGGGTATGATCCTTTTCCTTCTGCCTGCGAATCGCTTTACGATTCACAAAGAAAACAAGGAACATAAAAAGGATGCCCACAAATACACCGGCACCGGTACCCAGGGTACCTCCCGCTGCACCATATATGGCACGTCCTTCCTCGCTTCCCCCACTGAAGCTGCGAATCAAGAAAATAGCAGCACCAACGCTGACAATAGCATTGATCAACTGTTCCAGAATCTGTGAAATGGA
>CAVBGA010000035.1:0-7318 GCA_963594675.1 Lachnospiraceae bacterium | reverse complement strand
TTGGCGGCAGTCTTGGCGCTGCAGCAGTCAACGATGCTGTACGAAAAATTCTTCCGGAACTTTTAAAAGATTTCCAGGTTGTCCATCTCTGTGGCAAAGGAAAACTGGATGAATCCCTAATAGGAACCCCGGGTTATGTACAGTATGAATATATAAAAAAAGAACTTGCTGATCTTTTTGCTCTTGCGGATTTAATTATTTCACGTGCTGGTGCCAATGCCATTTGTGAAATCAGTGCGCTGAAAAAACCAAATCTTTTAATTCCCTTATCTGCAAAAGCCAGTCGCGGGGACCAAATTCTTAATGCCCGCTCCTTTGAGAGTCTGGGCTATAGCAAGGTTATGGAAGAAGAAGAGGTAAATGATACTTCTCTCTATGAAGCTATCATTGATCTCTATAATAATCGCCATAGCTATATTGAAGCCATGACAGAAAATCAGGAAATGGATTCTATAGAAAAGATTATTTCCCTGCTATAGATTTCCATAAATTTAGGTGAGCTTGGTGGTTAAAGGGCCGTTGTATATTTACATACAACAGCCCTTTTTCATAATTACATCATTTCTTCTTTTACTTTTGCAAGAATCTCATCTCGCATCTCATCAGTTAATTCGCCTGGCTTCCAGCCAATACCAACTCCATCATTCTCATATCTTGGAATCAGATGCACATGAAAATGGAATACCGTTTGACCCGCTGTAGCCCCATTGTTCTGAACAATATTAAATCCATCACATGCAAGAGCCTTCGTAAACACATCAGCCATTCTCTTCGCCAAGATCATAGCAGCAGCCAAGGTTTCGTCATCTATTTCATATAAATTTTTAAAATGCTTTTTAGGAAGAATAAGGGCATGTCCTTTACTTGCCGGACCCAAATCAAGAATTACACGAAACTGCTCATCCTCATATAAAGTAGCTGAAGGGATTTCGCCGCCTGCAATTTTGCAAAAAATACAATCGTTCATCATTCATATCTCCTTATCAAAACTCATCAGCAAAGCATGTACCACATATTGGCACAAAAGCTTCGATACAACTATGTTCTTTTCCATTTTGAAACATTTCCAAAGATTATGCAAGCATCTTGTGCTCTAAAAAAGTTCATGTGTCGCCGGAGTTTTTCTGCAGACAAGAAGAGCAATTAAAAAACCGCCGATAAGACCACCGATATGAGCTGCATTATCAATATTAGTTTCCGACATACCATACACAATAGTCAAAATTGCCATAAGTAATAAACGCTGTAAAGATTTTGCTTCGAACCTGCCTTTGTTATAAAGAACCAAAAAGATCAAAGCACCTATGATAGCAAAAACCGCTCCTGATGCTCCAGCAGAAATGATATTTTCTCCCTTTTTGCTATCCCATAAAAAAGAAGCAAGATTTCCAATCAGCCCTCCGCCAAGATATACCAAGAGAAAACGAAGCTTTCCTTCTGCTCTTTCCAAACTATCACCAGCGAAAAAAAGTAATACCATATTGCAGAGCAAATGTTCTAGGCCAAAGTGTAAAAACATACTGGTAAAAAGCCGATAAAACTCTCCTGATTGAATCAAAACAGGCTCCGCTGCCCCCCATTGCAACATATGCTGACTGTCCATGCTGCTGCCAGTAATTTCTACCATTAGAAACACCCATACATTTATTAGCACAAGGCCAATCACAGCATAACTTTTGGGTCTCATAAGAATCTTATCAATAATATCCACATTTTCTCTCTCGTAATCTTCCTGCAATATAATCCCACCTTACCCTCTGATAGTAATCAATTAATCAGAATTTTATCTTAACTGATTTTGCAACCTCAAGCAAGGCAAAGCCCGCGTTTATCTTCTTAGTTTTTCAAACGATTGTCTTCATAACAAAATTTAACATCCGCAAAAGTAACTTGATCTCCCGAATGCAGGATTACCCCTGTCCCATCAATCTGCTCATGGTTAACATACGTTCCATTTCGTGAATTTAAATCATATAAATGGCATTCTCCATCCATTAGGATTTTAGCGTGAATTCGACTTACCGTCGGCGAAAACAAGGGAACATCTACCGCATTTTTCATTTTTCCAAGAAGCAGGCTACCTCTTTCTGGAAGAGCTATATCCGAATCACCATCCAAAGAACGTAAGTAAATTGAGGTATGCTCAATTCCACTCAAAAGTGATGTTTCCTGCAAATCTTTAATATTTTGAATTTTCTCTTTCTTCTTTTCTTCTAAACTGCTTTCTCCTATCTTTGTTTTTTCTTTTTTGAAAGGCAAAATATCAAGAGCCGAATCCTGAAATTCTTCAGAATAGGGTTCCGATGAAAGAACTACATCACTCTCATTATTTTCCCAGGGTTCATTTCCATCAACTTTTTTTGCGTCTCTTCTTATTATACGTTCCTTTCCTTTTTCAGAATTTTCCTTTTTATGAGATTTCAGAAAAGTACCTATCATTGCACCTAATACCAATAAAAGCAAAAATGCACCAGCCAGAATCATAATTTTTTTTGAAAAATATTCATTTTTCAAGAGGAAAAGATATATGATCACTACGGCAGCACTAAGAAGGGGGAAAAAAATTTGTCGCAAACTAATATCCTCTTCGTCTTCTTCCTCTTTCTCCCGAAGCACCGCCTCCACACTTTCTTGGTGCTTTCTTTCTTCCCTTTCAATCAAATTTATTTCTGTGAGATTATCCCTGTTCTGGCAATCATCCTCTTCCTTCCCATCCTCATCAAATATCAGCTCAGATTTCCCTTCCTCAAGCATCTCATCAGATTTCCCTTCCTGGAAAGCAAGTTCTAGCTTTCTGTCTTCCTCACCCTGTAGAATGCTCTGTAATTGTTCGGAGCACACTTCATTTTCCATAGCTAATCGGTAGAATTGATAGCCCAAAACCACCGCCTTTTGATCCTGATGATCAATCAAGGGCAATAAATATTCTGCTAAATTCTGAAAAGCCTCTTCACTATGTTCCCTCTTAGGAAAACAACAAAATCTCATCTCAGCCCCTCCAGGAACCATGTAGATTAATTCTGGAGAAAGTTGTAAAAATGTTGGTTCAATCAAATATGCTTCCATTTCTTCCAAAGTTTTAAAAAGATCATGAAATAATATGAGCAGTATATCATAATTGATTTTTCCGTCTTCGCAAAACATAGCCAAGGGCTGCATGGAGGTAATATCATAGTAAAATAAAGCTTGATTATCAATTTTTTGCATCCGACATCCCATAAGTCCCGCGATTTTATTACGAGCCATCATTTCATATTCATAGCTCTCCTCCCAAATTCCATCATCCGTCAAAATCATATAACTATGGTGAAAGTCTCTCTTGTATGTTATATTCATTGATCTTCCTCCTGACCTATCCGTTCAAATAACATAAGATTTCTTATGAAAACAACCGGCTGCAGCAAATCTTCCTCCAAATCTATTTCTGAAATTAGAATTTTCTCGGGGAAAACGCCCTTCATTTGCAGATTAACTTCAGTCCCCATATGTTTTTTTGATGATTTGGTTTTTATTTTTACAGAAGATGGAAAAATCTGTTTTCCTGCAATTTTTTCCATCTTCTCTTTTAAAATCTTTTCCCCATATTCCTTTTCTCTTGCCCCCTCTGTACTTGCACTAATTATTGCCTCCGATGCCATTTCCGTGTACCAGACACGATTGTGCACATACGCTATAAAAAGTAAAAACAAGAAAACAATCATCAAAAGGAAGGGCATAAGGAATGCAGCTTCTACCGTAAAACTACCCTGACTGAGCTTTTCTTTCTTCACAAAAACACCGTCCTTCCCAAATAAGCGATCAAAAGAAAGGGCATCCAAGGAATCGACGAATGCCTTCCGCACCTTCCTCTAAAAAGAGCTATTCCACCCCATAGTCCCGCTAAAAGTAAAGCAAGAACTGTCAATGCAAAGCATTCTATAAAGCCCGAATACAAGCCTAATACCAATAGAACCAGTCCATCCCCAAAACCTATTGCTCCTCTGCTTAAACAACTAATAAAAAGAAAAAAAAGGCCCGGCAACATTGCTGATACGATAGATACTAAATTCATAGAATTCCACCAAAAGGACAAAAGCAAAAAAATAGGCAATGACCATAGCACTATCTTTCTCTTTTTCAAATCTGACAAAGTATTCATCAATAAAAACACAAGCAAAATCAATTCTTTATTCATGAGTCATCCCTTTGTTTACATCTCTCACATTTTTCCAAATCCCCTACATCTGAGATGCGCACCATGCGTCCACTTCTTTTCAACGCAGAACATTTGCTACTGGAATGATAGTTATCTCCCTTATCAGTCACAAATAAAATGTCCTCATTTCCCTTTGGATGACAGAGGGGACAAGCTGAATATGATTGCCCATAACTATTTCTTAAAGCCGAAATCTTTTTCCCACTACTAACAGCGATTGAAAGATCTAGATGGGTGCAATCTCCATGGGTATGATATACCGATTGATAGTCCGTAATATATACCATCGCATTTTTGGAAGTAACCTTCTCATTTTTCTCCTTATCCTGCAAACCCGTCCAAGGATGAACACCCGCACTGCACATAAAAGATACTTTCCTTATCCCAGAAAAGCCATAAAGAAAACGATAGCTCACCCTTGCCTTCAAAAGTAAAAATGAGTCATCATAAGAAGACCCTATAAAAGATACCTTTACTCTATCTTCTTTAGGCAGTTTGCTTTTTGCATAAGCCACACACGCTCCTGTGCTAAGAGCTCCCAAGGGGGCTTTGTCCAAAGAGTTCTCTGCTGCATATGCATACATGCCTAGAGTTTTTGCACTTTCATTCAAGGATAAGGTATATTCTGAATAAATTCTTGTCATATCTAATAAGCTGATTAAAATCAATAAAACAATCATAAAAATAGGCACTGCCAGGGCCGCCTCTACAGTAAGACTACCCTGCAAAAAGGAGCTGCACAAAGACACCCTGCCGGAGTCCCTACTATTTTGCGCCGGGGGAAACATAATCTGATTTGCCTGAAGAGAGTCTGTAATTTGTGTAGTAAATGGTTTCTCATATTCGGTTCTCCGACAGAGCATCTTTCTGCACCTCCTTTTCACACTATTGCATATCATAGCCATAACTTCTCTCTGTAATATATTTTGAGCCTCTTTTTGTAGTAAAAATCATCTCTGTGTCAATAGAATACACACAGGCATCCAAACAAAAACTCTCATGGTTCTCTTTTTTCCGAAGCACAATTTCCATCATGTCCATACTCCTGGTTAAAACGGTATCTTCATTGCCCGTCAAGAGAAATACCCTTAGATAATCTTTGTAGGACATTCCCTCTTCTGAAGATTTACGAAATGCAGAGATTCCACCAAAAATCTTTGGAAGAGAAAGCAATGACAATTGCCATGTTTCATCGCTTTTCATCAAAGCAGTCTTCTCTCCAGCTAAAAGATTTTGCAGATCTAAAACGCTTTCTCCAAAAGCCCAAACAAGCAAAAGTGCTGGTTCTAACATTTCTGCTGCCTGTGGGGCCCCAAGCAAAGTTGCTAAAATTAGTGAAACCGTTTTTATCTCTGTCTGTTTTCCCGCATTTTCAGCAAGATAGATAGCATTAGCAATCTCACGAATCGCCAACAAGCGCAGGGAAACTGCTTCCAGATTTTCTGCATCGCTATCCTTACCATAAAGAATATATTCTAACTGATATTGCAATCCCTCTCCTGAATCTTTAGAAATAAAAGAAGGAAAATGGCGAAGTACATATTCATTAAATAAAATTTTTGAAGTTAGCGAGTCACAAGAATCATCATAAACAGGACTTCCAAATCCCTGTTGCTGTTTTCTTGCGGACAGCAATTTACTAGAATCCACCCGAAGACCAGACACCTGCATTCCATCTGGTAATACTAATTCAAGAATTGGTTGTGATTTTGCTTCCTGGACCAATGATACAGGATCCATAAAATCATCTGGGATTTCAACTGTAGACTCCTCAGAATTTTCATCCAATACTAAAGAATCTCCACTTATCACTTCCGAAGTTTCTGCTTCACTACTTTCCACGCCAGAATCTATCTGTCCACTTTTTATATCTTCATAAGTTTGCATCGCCTCGCTTTCATCCACTGGATTTTCACTATTTTCAATTTCATAAATGGTATCTTTGTTTCCTTGCACCTTATCAATTAGAGACTGAACACCCTGCACCCCCAGCATAGCCTTCATACAAGAAACTGCCTGGGATTTTATAGCGTTTCCGCCATTGTCAGTTGCCAGTGTACAGGCTGTAATACTATTGCTTTTAAATACCGGATTGTCAATTATTCCATCAGTTCTTCTTTCATACCGATTTGCAGCATTTTTTACATCTTCTTGCAGAAATTCATTGGCCTTTTCCACTGCTGTTCCGCCCTTTGAGCCATCCATAAAAAACAGATGATATTGCTCCAGCATAGGAATGTCATATCTTGCAAACAGCGAATACAGTCCTTGATCCGCTGCATGGACGGCCTGTACTCTGGCCCCCGCAGATTGTACCGAGTACACCGCTGCAGTGATCACTGACAAAATGGCCAGCAGAGTCAGGCATAGATAAATGGTTATGCTTCCTTTTTGGTACAGGGTGCTCACCTCCTTTTGTGGGATAATTAGTTTAAATAGATTTGCTTTCTTTTGTGATATTAGACAGGATATCCTTTACCAGACTTGTCAATTCTTTTTTAAAGATCACAACCAAACCAATCAGAACGACGAGAATTAAAATAATCTCAACGACACCTATGGCCTCTTCTTCTACCCACAGATCATGTAGAACCGCAATCATAAGCCTCACCTCCTTTCTGTGCCTGCCATTTCATTTACTAAACCGCCTATAAACTAAAGGATGTCCAAGCTGGAAACAATACAATCACAAATACAATCATAAGCATAAGGATCATAGGAAATAAAAGCTTTGTTCCTGCCTTCTCGCCCAATACTCTGGCTCTGCGCTTACGATTTTCACCAGCTTCTACCGCTTCTCTTTCCAAAAGCTGTAAAATTTCACTATTTCCTTTCCTCAGATTTTGTATCAATAAGGTGGAAAAATTTCGATACATGGAAAGCCCACACCTCATTCCAAAATTTTCATAGGCAGTCTCTTCTGAAATTCCCTGCTCCATTTCCCAATAGATTCTTTCCATCTCCTCAAAAGCCGGACGTTTCACAAATTTCTCTCCGCCTTCTTTTTTGCGATTGTGATAGTCTACAGCGATACGAGCAACTGTTCTTCTGGAATTCAGCCCAGCATTTAATAGCAAGGTGAATTTTTGAATCAATTCTGGATAGTCCATAAGTAACCTATCC
>CAVBGA010000034.1:0-6051 GCA_963594675.1 Lachnospiraceae bacterium | reverse complement strand
ACAGCTTAGTTAAGTGCGCCAATTTATGGCTTTCCTCTACTTTCTTTCACACTATTTCTTCATCAATCAATAAGATCATTCTGAAATCTTGAAAGATGCTCGTAGGGAAGAATCTGTCTTCCACGATAAAGGCCACAACCATCATTAATCAAATGATTGTCCATGGCTGCAAACATATTTACATCTATCTTTGAAAGATCCAACTGTTGAAGAGTGGAAATTCTTTCCAACGCCTCATCAAAATATAGATTTTCCCCTTCAGGAATGGCTTCTCTTCTTGCCCTTTCATTTTCCTGCCTTTTTTCATAATCTGTATGATTTGCCTTGCCAATCTCAGCATAATCATCCATATCCTTGGTGCGCAGCTGCAGCTCCACATAGCATCTGGCAAGATTATCATAAAAAGTAATATGTAGGGATTGATATCCCCTCTTCTTAGGATTGGCTACATAATCTCTGTAATAGGGACGAGCATTTTCATTCAATAACCGGGAGCTGTTCTCCCAATCCTTTCCTGCAAATACCGGACTAAATCCTCTCTCTTCAAGAAATTCTGGAAGACAATTGGCAATTTCATACAGGTAGTTTTTCTCCAGTTCCGTCCGATCCTGCCCCTCTTTCAGATGGCATTTTGGCATGGAAATCACAATCCGATAAGCAATCAAATCCCGAAAACGTTTTACACGGTTCTTCAACTCCATATCCGTAGGCGGATTAAGTCCTGCCATATGATTGTCATAGATGGCTTCCACTATATAGCCATTAAACTTTTCCTCAGCTCGAATTAATGATTTAATCCTTCCCTTAAATGTAAATGCGAGAAATGGATATTGCTGAGTCATATATTTATAAAATTCTCGAATTCGTTGAGACTGAGAAGTCAAGAAATCATTGTGTTCCAAAAGCTCCGAAATTCCAATCAAGAAATTACTATGGGCAAGATCCACCTGATTATGCTTTTCCAAGGCAGAAGCCTTCAGATCTTCTGAATACTTATGAATAATACGAAAAAGCGTATCTCCTGAATATAGATAGTCACTTAGTTTTATCATTTAAACTCTCCCTCTTCACATCATATTTTCGTAGGCGAACACCCAATCACCTTTTTAAAAAGTCTTGAAAAATAATTCAAGTCATAAATTCCCACGTATTCTGCCACTTCCTTAATGCTCATACTTCGCTCTTCCAGACATTCGCAGGCACGGATCATACGCAAACGATTGAGATACTGCACCGGTGCAAGGCCAGTAAAATCCTTAAAAAGCTTCCTTAGATAATTCGGGCTAAAGGCGTACCGTTTGGCTACCTCGGCAATATCAAAAGGCTCTGTCAAATTGTTCTCGATTTCTGTAAGCACCTCTGCAATAATCTTTTGATTACCCGCGGAATAATCGGAATATTTCTGATTCTGGCTACTAACCGTTTTTCCTACTTCCAGGAGAATCAGTTCTGCATATTTTCGCTTTCGTAATAAACGATCTTCATCCTCAGAATTCTGAACTTCCAACATATGCTCCAAAAGTGATACAATAAAGGTCTGTTCTGCCGGATGAAGATGAATAATTCCCTGTTTACTGCTGTTAAACTCATAGGAAGGCAAATGCTCTGCATGCATTTTCTCACGATCGGTTACCAAATGCTGCCAAAAAACACTTTCCATGGCAGGTTGGCTTTCCCCATCTCCCTGCAAAATTCTTTCCATATCCACTTGCTGAATCACATCCCGGTCCAATTTTCCAGGAATAAATTGACAATTATAAATCGAAATTTCTCCGCTTAATGCATAACCGTGGGCCTCATGGGCGGGAATTAAAATAGCATCTCCCGGAATCAAAAGAGTTTCAATACCGCGAAAAGCATGATGACAAGAACCACGATTAACAAGCATCAGTTCGTAGTACTCATGACAATGCATATCCACCGACCAGGAATCATTCCAGCCTTCCACCGACACGCCTGAACCATCGCTGCAGTACATGTCCAGATAAGGATATTGCTGTGTACTCATTGCTTGCTGGCTTCCTCCTTTTCTTCAGAAAATGTTAAACTTGCTCCACAGGCCGAACAATATTTCGTTCCTATACGAAATGGATGGCCACAGTCCGGACAAAAAGCTTCCGCCAAAAATGGTTCTTCTTTCTCCTCTTCCTTCTCCAAGCTAGGAGCAATCTTAGTCTGATCCATACCTTCTGCAGACTCTTCTAAATTTGCCCCATCTGTACACTCTTCAGCTTCTTCCAAGTTTATTGCGTCCGTGCTTTCATCAGATTCATCCCTACTTGTTAGAATCGCATTTTTTTCAGAAACATCCTCTTGGTCGGAAGCCTCATAAAACTCCCTTACTCCTTTTTTGAATTCATTAACCGCTTCGGTAACCATTTCTCCCTCGGAGAAAACATCTTTAACTGCTTCTGTCACCATTGTATCCTCGGGACAAGCATCCTCATCGGCATGCACTTTGTCCCAGCTAAATGAACTTTCTAATTTCTCATTTTTTTCTATATTCTGCTCTGAATACACCCCTTGCTTCAAATTCGCCTTATCTTCTGCTTGTCCACTTAACTTTGACTCCAAGTCTGGCTGTTTTGCACCGCACTCGGGGCAGAATTTGGAATAGGCATTAATCTCTTTGCCGCAGCAGACACATACCACAATCCCCTTAAGCTCATTTTTCTTAGCTTCTTTTTGTGCGAGAGCCAGCTTCGCTTCATCAATATTATCGATCAATTGTCTTAAATCCGGATCTGGAAGGGTATCATCCTTCATCTTTCGATATACCATCTCTCCAATATCCTGCATCCAGTCATCAATATCTTCTTCGAGATTTTCAATTTCCTTATTTAATTGCTTAATTTCTGCAAAGTTCTTTGCCTTTCCAGATAAATTACTACTTGCCGAGCTAAAATTCTTTCCTAAATTCTCAAAAAATTTCATAATAGCCTCCCATATCTTCAATCTGTACCCCTTCTTCCTACATGAAATATTTTCTCTTCTAAATCCATCCAAAATGCCGACATGCCTTATATATTCCATCATTTGCTGCATCCGCCGTAACATAATCGGCCTTTGCTTTTAATTCAGGAGCCGCATTGCCCACTGCGATAGACAACCACTCTCTCCCAAACATATCCATATCATTTAAGCCATCCCCAAAAGTGACAACTTCTTTAGGATCTCCTCCAATCAATTCCAGCATGCGATAGATCCCCCTGGATTTCTCTATAGGTTCCACATAAAAATATTCCTTGGTATAACGAACCCAGGGCAGTCCTTTTAATTTACTTAAGCTATGCTCCATAGGTGGATCACAGGCGACATAAACCTTATAGATTTTCTCATAATCTCGTGGATTCAAACCCGGTACAACCACATTTTGTATGTAGTTATCGTTTGTTCTTCTCTGAAATTTCTCATCAGAAGTCAAGCGGATTTTTGTATTTTCCGGCGAAATTCCCCAAGCCAGTCCCCGATCCTCACACTCATCGATTAAAGCAATACACTTGTCCCGGTCTAAAGGAGTAATCTCTATCAGTTTATCATCTACGGTAATTCCATTGCCACCATCAGAAACCATGTTTTTCAGGCCAAAACTATGCATGATATCTTCAGCCATAATCTGTGCACGTCCTGTGGCAATAGCAACAAAATGTCCTTTTTTCTCCAATAGACGTAAAGCCTCCCTGGTAGATTCTGGAACATACTGGGCTCCCGGCTCTCCTACCGCCAATGTTCCATCAATATCAAAAAAGAAATATTTCATAATTATACGGTCTCCTTAGCTTACTAATTGCCATAATCTTAGTAAATGATACCATGTTTGTCTGGAAATTTCCAACTATGTAAATACCCTTTGAGAGTTTCTTATACGCTTAGTAAGCCGGCAGAGTACATCTTCTGCCGGCTAAATAGTTTTTATCCTTAAGACTGAATTATCACATTGCCAAAAGCATACGAGCTGGGCTCACCCCAGCTCCAGATTCCTCAGCAATTTTCATATCAAGCAAATGATTGCTTCCTTCCAGGTCCAACTGTTGAATTCTAGGCTTTACGATTTTATAAATTTTCTCGTCCTGTGAGGTAAATTCTCGAATATTAATATTCCATGGATTTAGAAATTCAAGCCTTTTCCCTCGACTATTCTGAATTGCGGAATCCACTGAAATTACAGATTCTGCTACTCTCTTTCCAGTAGATGTATTAAATAGAAGAAACTCCGCTCTTACTGTTGCTTCATCCAGCATACATTCTTTAAATTTAATACATTCATAGTTATCTTTACCTACCCTAAGTCTCGCCACACGAAGAGAGTTGATTAAGCTCACAATAAAACCATAACCATCTCTTCCTATCTTCTTATAAAACTGCCTGACAAAAGTTTCAAATTTAGTTCTACATCTCATATTCATACCTCCCCATCTGAGGTCTACAGATTCCCTTATAACCAAGACCCGCTGACGAGTCTTGCAGTTATACTTATTCCCTCCTTTATCTTTCCATTCTTTGCTCTCAATTATATCAGCTTACCCTAATTATTACAATATTATTACTTTTCTGTTACCTTTTTGTTTTATTAACAGAAGCTAAAGATAAGATTATCGCCCAAAGTTTATTGTTTGTGATTATCTTTTTTATGTTTTCCCCATAATCGTTCATATAAAATTTTTTTGAAAATATTTTAACGAAGTACATTGCAAACATCAAAAAAGTATAGTAAGATTTAATCGAATGTTAACTGGATCGTCGCCTTTTTACCGCTGAAATAAAGCATAATCGAGAATGATCCTTCCTATACCAGGAGTTATCAATCATATTTTAAGGAGGTAATGATATGGAATTCAAGTTATCCCGTGAACAGGAACTGGTTCAGAAAATGGTTCGTGAATTCACAGAGAACGAAGTAAAACCGATCGCTGCTGAAACCGACAGAACCAGTCAGTATCCCGCAGAGAACATCGAAAAACTTTTCCGCTACGGCGTAATGGGTATGGTAGTGCCTAAAGAGTACGGCGGCGCCGGTGCTGATGATCTCTCCGGAGCAATCGCTATTGAGGAGCTTTCAAAAGCTTGTGCATCAACAGGTGATATCGTAGCAACACATAATGGACTGTGTTGCGGACCGATCATCAGCTTTGGTACACCTGCTCAGAAAGAGAAATATCTTCCTATGTTGACAACAGGTCACAAGGTAGGTGCTTTCTGTCTGACAGAGGCAGATGCTGGTTCCGATGCTTCAAAGGGAACAACTGTAGCTGTTGAGGATGGTGACAACTACATCCTGAATGGTTCTAAAATCTTTATTACAAATGGTTATGTTGCAGATATCTTCGTTGTATTTGCCATGACAGATCCTTCCAAGGGAACAAAGGGAATTTCCGCATTCATCGTTGAAAAAGATTTCCCAGGATTCTCTGTAGGAAAACATGAAGTAAAAATGGGTCTTCACGGATCACCTACAGCTGAGATCATCTTCCAGGACTGCGTAGTTCCGAAGGAAAATCTTCTTGGTCAGCTGGGTAAAGGTTTCAATATCGCTATGGCTACTCTTGATGGTGGACGTATCGGTATCGCTGCTCAGGCTCTCGGAATCGCTGAGGGTGCTTATGCAGAGGCTATGGACTTCACAAAAGTTCGTGTACAGTTTGGCAGACCTATCGCTAAATTCCAGAATACACAGTTTACTTTCGCTGATATGTATGTAGGCATTGAGGCTGGTAAGCTTCTTACTTATAAAGCTGCTGTTGCTAAAATGACTCAGAAACGTTTCACTCTTGAAGCAGCTGTTGCTAAACTCTTCTGCTCAGAGCTGGCTATGAAGACAACAACAAAAGCAGTTCAGATGCACGGTGGTTACGGATATACCAACGACTATCCGGTTGAGCGTATGATGAGAGATGCTAAGATCACAGAGATCTACGAAGGAACATCTGAGATCCAGCGTGTCGTAATTTCCGGCAATATTCTGAGATAAGGAGGACATAAGAATAATGAAAATTATCGTTTGTGTAAAACAGGTACCTGATACCTCCGGCAAGATCGCAGTAAAAGCTGATG
>CAVBGA010000033.1:0-7469 GCA_963594675.1 Lachnospiraceae bacterium | reverse complement strand
AAAGAAATTCAGAATAAGAGTCCTCAGCAGGCTATGAAACATGGCATTGGTTTTATCACGGAAGACCGAAAAGTGGAAGGCCTCATGTTGGAAGAAAGTATCATGAAAAATATTTCTGTGGCTAATTTCAAGAGAATTTCTAAATATGGAATTTTACATAGTGCTGCAGAAAAAGATCTGGTAAAAAAAGGAATTGAAGAGCTTCATATTAAGTGTACTGGTCCCCAGCATAAGTGTGATAATTTAAGCGGTGGCAATCAGCAAAAGGTAGTATTTGCCAAGTGGATCTATACAGAACCTAAGGTATTGATTCTTGATGAACCTACCCGAGGTGTGGATATTGGTGCAAAAAAGGAAATCTATACGATTATTAACCAACTTGCGGCGAAGGGAGTAGCCATTATTATGGTTTCTTCCGAACTTCCGGAAGTTCTGGGAATGTCTGACCGAATTATGGTTATAGGAGAAGGAAAGGTCAGAGGTATATTGGATAAAGAGGAAGCGAATCAGGAAAATATCATGATTCTTGCCACAGGAGGTACTATCAATGAATAATAAGAAATTAGCCAGCCGCGTACAGGATTTTGGTGCCCTGATCGCATTGGTGCTTTTAGTTGTTGTGATTGGAATAATTAGTCCGGAATTTAGAACTCTTTCTAACTTTTTGTCTTTGCTGAGGCAGTCGTCTATTAATGGCTTTATAGCTTTTGGTATGACCTGTGTTATTTTAACAGGGGGCATTGACCTGTCGGTAGGATCTGTTCTTGCCTTGTCAACAGCACTTTGTGCAGGATTTATTTCCAATGGTATGCCAGTAGGACTTTCTATGATTCTGGCTCTGGTAATTGGAACTGCTTTGGGAACCGTAAGTGGTGTACTTGTAACTGCCGGAAGATTGCAGCCTTTTATTGCAACTTTGATTACCATGACCGTATATCGTGGTGTTACCATGATTTATATGAATGGAAAACCAATTTCAAATCTGGGAAATAGCTTTACCCTGAAGGTTGTGGGAAAAGGAAACTTTTATCATGTGCCGATTCCTGCCATTGCTTTTGTATTAATGTTTTTCATCATTATGTTTGTTTTGGAAAAGACGGTTTTCGGAAGGAAAGTATATGCAACAGGAAGTAATGAGCCTTCAGCAAAGTTAGCAGGTATCAATACCAATCGTACCAAACTTATTACATATGCAATTTCAGGTTTCATGTCAGCCTTATCCGGTTTGATTCTTCTTTCTCGTTTGAATTCTGCTCAGCCTACATTGGGTGAGGGATATGAGTTGGATGCCATCGCTGCAGTTGCCCTGGGTGGCACTAGTATGAATGGTGGCCGAGGCAGAGTTTGGGGAACCTTTGTGGGTATTTTGATCATCGCTGTCTTAAACAATGGATTGAACATTCTGGGTGTATCTTCTTATTATCAGGATGTGGTCAAGGGCTTTGTCATTTTGATTGCCGTATTGTCAGATCGCAATCGTTGATTGTCTGTAAATTGTGCATAATTTGAGTTTGCATGTGGGAGGAATATGATGAAAATGAAGAAAATAGTAGCTGTAGCTATGGCAGCAGTTATGCTTTTCTCTATGGTAGGCTGCAATGCCATTACCATTGATGGAGAGGAAGAAACTGCCAGCACGGAAGGCGAACTTGTAGGAAATGGAAGTATTGGATTTTCTGTATCTACACTGAATAATCCCTTCTTTGTAACCTTAAGTGAGGGTGCTGAGGCAAAGGCTGAGGAGTTAGGTGCGGATTTGATCGTGGTAGACGCTGGCGATGAGACAGCTAAGCAAACCAGTGATATTGAAGATTTGATTTCCAGAAATATTAGTGTGCTGATTGTTAATCCGGTAGATTCTGATGCCGTAGCACCGGCAGTTAAGGATGCTATTGCCAAAGGTATTAAAGTTATCTCAGTAGACCGTGTGGTTAATGGTGCAGATGTAGAGTGCGCCATTGCATCGGATAATGTTGCCGGTGCTGAGGCAGCCACAGAATATCTGGTTAGCTTGATAGGAGAAGGAGCTAAGGTTGCCGAACTTCAAGGAACTACGGGGGCAAGTGCTACCATTGATCGTGGAGAGGGCTTCCACAATATAGCAGATGAAAAGTTGGATGTAGTGGCTAGTCAGACGGGTGATTTCAATAGATCTACAGCAATGACTGTTATGGAGAATATGCTTCAAGCCAATCCGGATATTCAGGCGGTATTTGCTCATAATGATGAAATGGCATTAGGAGCGTTGGAGGCTATTGGAAACAAAGATATTATTGTTGTAGGATTTGATGCGACAGACGATGCTCAGGCAGCTGTTAAAGAAGGAAAAATGGCAGCTACTGTGGCACAGAAACCCGATCTTATGGGAGAAACAGCTGTGGAAACGGCTGAGAAAATTTTAAATGGTGAGACAGTAGAGAAGGAAATTCCTGTAGAGGTTGAACTAATCACTGAATAATTACAATAAAATTTTGAGGAAAAAGGGGACCGAAAGATAAAAGGTCCCCTTTTTGTGTAATAGGAAATTTCGATGGAATTCCCTATTACACAAAAAGACACTGCGTGCCAATGATGCGCAGCTCGCGGTGCGGAAACTAATGCTTCGCATTCCGCTCGCGCGCTGGTGTGTGCGCAAGCGCACACTTTTTATTTGACAGTCGGCTCTGGGGAAAATTATAATTATCTTAGATTGCTTTGGACGATTAGAAAGTTGGAAAAGAGCCAAAGAGATGAGGTAGAAGTTTAGAGAGAGCAAGACTTGTAAGGGAGTCTTGACAATTTAGCAGGATATGGGGAATGAAGAAAATTGAGTAGTATAAGAGATGTGGCAAAGCTTGCTGGGGTTTCACCGGCAACGGTATCCCGAGTGATGAATGGGACGGCCAATGTAACAGAAGAAAAGCGTAGAAGAGTGGAAGCGGCCATTAAGGAGACAGGGTTTCAACCGAATGAATTGGCCCGCGCCTTGTATAAAAAGTCCTCCAAGATGATCGGAATCATCGTTCCGGATATAGAGAATCCCTTCTTTAGTGAGTTAGCTAAGGCAGTGGAAAATGAAGCTTACCGGAATGGATATAGAATTCTCCTTTGTAGTTCGGGAGGAGACCGAGAAAAGGAAGCGGTTAATATTCAGATGTTTCATCAGCTAAGAGCGGATGGCATCATTGTGATTACCAGATGTGCAGAAACCGGAAAGGCCCTGGCAGACTGTCCCATACCAGTTGTACTTGTGGATCGAAAGATCGAAGGGTTTAAGGAAAATGCCTTCATTGAAGGCGATAATTATAAGGGCGGTTTGATCGCTGCCCGACATTTATTGGAATGCGGTTGTAAAAATATTGTATTTATGAGAGAGCCGGCTGGATATTCCAGTGGACGCAAACGCTGCCAGGCTTATCAGGAAATATGTAAAGAATATGGTCTGCAGGAGCAGATTGTAGATTGTGGTTACGACTATGAAGATGGCTTGAAAGCGGCGAAAGAGATCCTTGAGAAGTATCCGAAAGTGGACGGAATTTTGGCAGGAAATGATATAGTAGCCTTATCTGTTTATAAAATATTTACTGGAGCAGGAAAGAAGATACCAGATGAGGTACAACTGGTGGGATTTGATGATATAGGATTTGGAGAACTTTTTATTCCGGAATTGACTACCATTCACCAACCCATTCAGGAAATGGGACAATTGGCTGCACAAATTATTATCAAAGCTGTAAATGGAGAAGCTTACGAGAAAAAAAATATTTTTGATACCTGGCTGGTACAAAGGGGGACAACCCTAGGAAAAAAATAAAATCATAAAATAATGGCAGCTATACAATTGTGCATATAGCACATTGTGCGAAAATATGTTATACTTCACCCAAGATAAATATGCAAACTAACGAGGTGGATATATGGCGAAAAAAGCAACGATTAATTCCGTAGCCGCCCACGCAGGAGTTTCCAGAGGAACCGTTGATCGTGTTTTGAACGGTAGACCTCATGTTCGACCGGAGATTGCGGAGAAGGTGATGAATTCCATGCGGGAACTGGGCTATATCCCTCCCAAAGCAGAGCAGGCAGCTATGCTGGGCTTGAACAATGCCCTGACAAATATGCAAAGCATCCGTTTGGGAGTCTTACTTACCAATGAAAGCGGCTATCTCAGACAGGAATTGTTAAGAGGAATCAATGGGGCGGAAGAGATATTAAAAGATTATGGTGTGAAAATTCTTCTTCAGATTTGTGATACAAACCTTACGGATGAATACCTGGAAAGATTAAGTTGGCTGGAAGCACAGGAAGTGCATGGCATTGCCCTTTGTGCTAAGGATCATCAGGCCATCGTTCAGCGGGTGAATCAGCTAAATGATAAGGGGATTGGAGTGGTCACCATGAATTCAGATCTCCCAGATTCCCAGCGCTTATGTTTTGTGGGTCAGAATGATAAAAAAAATGGAAGGGTGGCAGGAAGCCTTCTTTCTAAGATTTTGCAAAGCAATGATGAGATTTTGATTGCCATCGGTAATAAGGAGTTTTCCGGTCATAGACAAAGAATGGAAGGTTTTGAAGAATGTATTCTGGAAAAGGGATTTCAAGAAAATAAACTTCATGCGATAGAAACCTATAATGATTATACCCAAACTTATGTGCGTGTTAAGGAGATGTTGGAAAAAAATCCAAGAATCAAGGGAATCTATATGGCAAATCATAGTGTAACGGGTTGTGCAGATGCAGTAAAGGATACTGGCCGGGAGGGGCAGATCCATATTGTATGCCATGATTTGACAGACTCCACCATTAGATTGCTGAAAACAGGAAAAATTGATTTTGCTATCGGACAAAATATTTATCAGCAGAGCTATCAGGCCCTAATGATTTTAAGGGAGTATGTGCAAAGAAAAACACTTCCTGAATTGGATCAGGATCCTCCTATAGAAATCAAGTGTGCGGAAAATATATAGACAAAATACAGAGGACAAATATTGACAGCTATACCTAAAAATGGTATAACTGTAATAAGAAATGTGCTTAAAGCACAAACGTGAAATATGTAGCACAAATCTATAATGGCACAAGGCAAACAGGTGTCCTGGTTTGTAGTGAAAAATATGAAGTGAAAAGGAGAAAAGCTATGAAATTTGATCGTTCCGCATGTATTGAACCAATGTACAGTGAGATTCCTTTCCTGGATCGTTTTCAGGCAGCAAAAGATGACGGCTTTGAATATGTAGAATTCTGGAGTTGGACAGACAAGGATTTGGATGCAGTGAAAGCAGCAGCTGAGAAGGCAGGTATCGGAATTTCGGGATTTAATGGAGACGCAGATTATTCTTTGATTGATCCTACCCACAAAGAGAAATACTTGGATTTCCTTAAACAGTCTGTGGCAGCTGCACAGAAGATTGGTGCAAAGAGTGTGACCATTCACTCCAATGCTCTCGGTGATGGGGGAATTGTGGTAAATCATTATGATGAGTTATCAGATACCGTAAAAATTTGTTCTATGTTCGACATGCTGAAGGATTGTGCGAAAATCGCAGAGGAAAGTGGTATTGCCATGAACCTTGAGCCTTTGAATATTACAACAGATCATGTGGGTAATTTCCTGGCAACTACCCAGATGGCAGCAGAAATGACAAGATTGATTGGCTCTCCTATGTTGAAGGTACTTTATGATGTATATCATATGCAGCTGAATGAGGGTTGTATCTGCGATACAATCAAAGCTTACGCAGACCAGATGGGACATATTCATGTAGCAGATGCCCCAGGTCGTCATGAGCCTGGCACAGGTGAGATTAACTACGCCAAGGTATTTTCCTGCCTTGCTGAAAATGGTTATACAGGAAGACTTGGTTTTGAACTCTTCCCGGAAACAAATACTGCTGAGGCAGTTAAAGCGATTATGGCATTATTCTAAACAACATATTTCCTATAACTCCTACAAAAAGAAGGGTCGTACAATGAAAGCTGTGCGGCCCTTCTTCTTTTTCGAATTTTTTTTATTTGGACCAAGAACGCAAATAAAAAGTTTGCTGTTGCTGTAAATATTACTAAAAAATGCAAATTATTTTTAGTGAATGTTTTTGGCTCTTGGTGGTTGATTATGAAGGGTAATAAAGTTATAATAAGACCATCAAATGACCGAAAATGATTTTGAGTGACTGAAAATGACCGAAATGACGAAAAAACATCAAACACAATCATTTTAAAAAGTCCAGTGTTTAAGCGGCTTTAGGGATATTTTTTGACAGTTGCAGTTGTTACAAAATGAAAGAAGTGAGGAAAAAATGGTTTACACAGTAACATTTAACCCATCCCTTGATTACATTGTAGATGTACCTGGGTTTAAAGAGGGTATGACAAACCGAACAAGTAAGGAAGTAATTTTCCCAGGGGGAAAAGGAATCAATGTATCGATTGTACTTCGCAATCTGGGAATTGAATCCATTGCCCTTGGATTTGCGGCAGGTTTTACAGGGGAAGAAATCAAGAGACTTATGGCGGAATCCCATGTGAAGAATGATTTTATTACCTGTGAAAATGGCATTTCCCGAATCAATCTGAAAGTAAGAAATATTGACGGAACAGAGATTAATGGTATGGGACCAGCCATCAGCAAAGAGGACATTGATAAGCTTTATGAAAAATTGAATGCTTTGCAGGATGGAGATACCTTGGTGCTGGCCGGCAGTATTCCTGCCAGCATGCCGGGCACCATGTATATGGATATTTTGGAAAGTCTGAAAGACAAAAAACTGGATATCGTAGTGGATGCCACGAAAGATCTTCTTATGAATGTTCTTAAGTATCATCCTTTCCTAATTAAGCCCAACAATCATGAACTTGCAGAAATCTTCCAGGTAGAAATTAAAAATGAGGAAGACCTCATTACTTATGCTAAAAAGCTTCAGGAGATGGGCGCACGCAATGTTCTGGTGTCTATGGCTGGAGATGGAGCTATGCTGTTCGCTGAGACAGGGGAAATCTTCAAGTCTGCTCCTCCAAAAGGGGAATTGATTAATGCTGTTGGTGCAGGGGATTCCATGGTTGCAGGATTTGTTGCAGGTTATAAGAAGAAGCAAAATTATGAAGATGCTTTTTATATGGGACTTTGTACCGGATCAGCTTCCGCATTTTCTGAAAATCTGGCAAGTGAAGCAGAAGTAAATGAACTGCTTCGTCAAATTGGTAGAAAATAAAAATTTATATAAAATAAGGAGGGAAAGCTAATGAGAGTTAAGGATTTGCTTTCTGCTGAGTCTATTGAATTGCATGGATCAGCATACTCAAAAGAAGAAGCCATCAAAAAACTTGTGGATTTGATGGTAAAAAGAGGAAACATCAAGGATCGTGATGTTTATGAAAAAGGAGTCTTTCTGAGAGAAGAAGAAGGTTCCACTGGAATTGGAGAGGGTATTGCTATTCCTCACTGTAAGTCTGATACGGTATCAGCACCGGGACTGGCAGCTATGCTTATTCCT
>CAVBGA010000032.1:0-4040 GCA_963594675.1 Lachnospiraceae bacterium | reverse complement strand
TCATACCTCCGCCAAAGAAAAACAAAATCGCCTTCTTTGACGGTTTCTCATTCTGCCTTATAACCAGACAGGAATATTTCTCCAATATCACTTGCTCTTCATAATGAAATTTGTGGTCCTTTGGGATAAAGAAGCCTCTTTTTTCATTTATTTGGTTTACCTTTTTAATGAACTCTTCCTGCGGCAGGGCAAACATTTTCTTAAGCCCCGTCAATTTAAATCCTTGATACAATATTTTAGCCATTAAACTCATGATTCTGTCCTCACCATACTTTCACAATCCACCGGATGCATTCCTGTCCCATAATAACCCACTCCCTGGCACATCCATTCCATCATCTTTCTGCGCGATCACTAGGTTATTCAAAAGGCAGCTCGGTCAGCATTTTAGTATCCTTCTTCGCTGTTAGCCTTGACTAATATCTATATCATACCATATTCTAACTTGTTGTGGTCTATCGACTTGCGATAACTTTTGATCATTGTTTTATTTTCCCAAAATATCCTGCAATGCGTTTGCATTTAGAATCTTTATCACTGACGAGTCCCACAAAATGATTTCCTGGTCTTGCATTTTTTTAAGTTCTCTGTGAAGAGACGGTCGTGATACATTCATCAGCATTGCCCATTTTGATATGGAACCGGGAATTTTTACTGTATCCTTTCCGGTTTGACGAGCTTGCATCAAAATCCAGAATGCGGCCTTCTGTGAGATTCCGCTGTAGGATAGCAACTCCAGTTTCTGCTGCAGCATACAGGTCGCTGTTGCAATCTCTGTTGTAAGATTTTCCAGGATGCGGACATTTTTCTGCATCATTCGCACCAAATCCTCTTTTCGTAACATCATTATTGTAACAGGCGTTAAGGACACCATATCACACGGGTATTTGTGAGTTTTTGAAAAAACCGCAGCCGGACCTATCATTTCTCCCGATACGCGGACAGATACGTTAATCTGACTTCCGTTAGGAAATAGCTTCTGCGCCTCAACCTTGCCTTCAAGAATAATACCGATTTGTGTAGCTTCCTCCAAAAGCAGAAAGATGGTTTCACCTTTATCGTAACACTGGATGTGATGCGGAATTTCTTCCAATATGCAGCGAAGGTCTGCGGCGGATACACCTGTAAATAAATCACTTTTCTCAAGTACAGAATAATCCATAACAATTCTCCATTCGAAATATTGTCAGTATATTATACTATATTTTCTCGAATATGTATCCCTGGATACAGTATTGTTCAAGTATCTGAGATATACTTAAAACAGAAAAAGCAAGGAGGAATCAAAATGAGCTACAGCGAATGGAAAGAAAAAACGGCTGTTTTTAAACAGGTCGATGTAAGAGGAGTCCAGGGAAATTTTTTTCAGGGCATCAAGAATCAGGCCATGCAGATTCCCTCAGGAAATGGTCTGGAGATTGTTCAGTCTTTCGATCCTATTCCCCTCTATGAAGTAATGGAAGACCTTGGATTTGAGCATCACACTGAGCAGAAAGGCGAAGCGGAGTTCCATGCTTATTTCTACCGAGTAGAAGAAAGGCAGGAAGGAAAGGATATTCCGATGAGACCGGCAGCTCTGACTAATATGCCACTAATTGATGAAAAGCTTGGAAATATTGCAGTAAACTTCTGGGATCTGACATGGAATGATAAAAAACGACATCTTCCATATGAGATGCGTCTTTTACTCTCACTTACCAATGCGGTTGGTGCCGGCCGTATGCGTCAGGCGACAAGAGAACTGGTCAAAGCGTATATTCACGGCCTTGACAGCGCAGCGCTGGATGATGTATTTGAATTGCTTGCATGGAATCAAGGCATCGGATATTTCAGCTCAGAGATTGGCCCGTCCACACTGTTCCAAGCGTATAAGATGATCAAAAATATGGAAAAGAAGGAAAAGAACCGCAGTGAGATTTGTGCAGCATTGAAAGAAAAGTTTGGGGAAAAGAATCCAGACGTTAAAGTGTAAGGAGGCTAGATACCATGAAAGAAAAAGTCGGAGAGATATTCTCTATTGCAAAGAATAATCAGCCTATACCGGGCTGTACGATTTCCAAAGCAGTGCACAGTGGGACGAATGACATCATTTATTTCTCACTTGCAAAGAATACAGATATCAGCGCAGAGATTTACCCATATTACAAGCTGCTCATCGTAGCAGACGGCAGTGTTGAGGTCTATGGTGCGGAAGGTTTCTCGAAAACTTTGTACATTGGAGATTGCATTATAACCTTAACAGATACTCCGATGGGCATGCGAACATCGGAAGGCGCTGTGTATACAGAAATTTCAATCAGGAGGAAAGATATAATGAATGAAGCAATTAAAGCAGGTGAGGTTTTCAAACTGGCAGAACTTGTCCCCTATGTTGAGGGTAAAATCGTCAACATGGATGTAGTACATAATGACAAAATGAAATTTGTGGTCATGGCATTTGATGAGGGCACAGGGCTCTCTGAACACGCTGCTCCCGGCGAAGCAATTATTTTTGCACTGGATGGTGAAGGTATCATCGGCTATGAAGGGGAAGATCATCCTATTAAGGCGGGAGAAAATTTCCATTTTGCCAAAGCTGGACTGCATAGTGTAAAGGCAACTAAGAAATTCAAGATGGCACTTCTGCTGACCTTGGAATAAAGGAAAGATATATTTTGTAAACTTTTTTCAGCCGTCAACTATTTGCAGTAGTTGGCGGCTATTTCTATTTTTCGATAACATATTCATCGGCCATTCCATATGAGCACCTAGCGCTACATCAAATCTTCACACCTTCATATTCCCAGGTCACTGTGTCAAGTAAAAGGAATTCTTCCGTGCCAATCGGTCTTCCATCTCTATATGTAGAAAATACATCTGTACTGATCAAATTTCCCTCTTTTGTGATTCGGTCCATGGGCGTATGACCAACAACCTGAAGTAATTTTCGCGGTTTGTATAATCGCATTTTCCTTCCCTGTGGTCTCAGCCAGATTGGCGATGCATCATTCCACATTTCATTTCTGCCAAGTCCATTAATTATCTCTAACACTGCATCCACATCATGGTATTTTGACTTTGGCACATATTCCTCTACAAAGAAATTCACCACCCCACCATGAGAGAACAGGACATTATCAATTCTCTGAACATACTGGATCGGATTATTTTCAGGAACTGCTGCTCTTAGATCCAATAGCTTTCGCTGCACAGTATAATCTGCCAGTGAACTGTATCCACTTTCCAGGCAGTGCCAGAAATAGCTCAGATCATGATTTCCATAGCACCAGGCAGTCTCTGGAAATTTCTTTGCAAAACATATTGCCTCGTCATAGGTTTCTTCATAGAGTGCGATATCAAATTGTTTATCCCAGTCATCCGGAATATCCATCAAACACACCGCACATTCTGCAACTCCCGCCCGAAGTAAAGCGGCCGCCTGTTTAAACATCTGCGGTTTGAGATGTACATCCGGAATTACCAACACTTTCATCTTACATAAACTTCTTTCCTGATCCCCATGCATCGCCGACTTTCTCGCCAACTGCATGGTACGCATTGTTGAACGGATCAAAGGTAATCGGTGCCACCTTGCTCACGTCTACCTTGCCATCGGTCATGGCTGATTCATCCACGCTGACATTGACAATCTCGCCCTTCATGATGCAAGTCTCCGGATCATAAGAAATCAGCCTGCACTCCATGCACACTGCCAGCTCATTGATCACCGGTGCATCCACATTTTCACTCTTTGTAACTGTCAATCCGGCTGCTTCGATCTTATTTTCCACCTTGTTACCGGTTGCGATTCCAAAATAGTCGCACTCAGCCACATGCTTTGCATCCGCCATGCTGATGGTAAATGCCTTCTTGGATAAAATATTCTTGGTGGACTTGTGGCTTGGGGAAATGCACATGGTCACTTCCGTGGCCTCACTGATCCCGCACCAGGCTGCATTCATGGCACATGGAATACCATTCTCATCGTAAGATGCGATGATAAATACCGGTTGCGGGAAACTATATGGTTTTGCTCCAAAATTCTTTCTGCTCATTGTTGT
>CAVBGA010000031.1:0-5042 GCA_963594675.1 Lachnospiraceae bacterium | reverse complement strand
TTTCCGCATTCTGCTTCAATGTCGGATTAATTCTCAAATTAAGAGTTGCTGATTTTTCCATGATCGTCACCTCCATATATATTATATTGTAACGACATCGTTGTTACTTGTCAATCTTTTCTAATTCACGGATAGCTGCAGGTACATTCATGTAGTCCGGTTTGCTATCCATTTCTTTTACTGCATCCTTGATACCCGTATACATTCTGCAGCGTATGATCAGGGCGATAAACTCAATGAAGATCTTTGATGCCGCGGCTTCATCAAAGTATACCCTTAGGCTTTTGGCTCCCAGATAGGATTTATCTCCCCTGAACGGTTTTTCAGAAGCATCCCAGCTCTTATATAATTCAATAGCTTCTTTTGACTCATCTTATCAGATGTGCTATATTGAACACACAAAAAGAGGAAAGCCAAAGACATACGGCCGACCATCTATTACAGTTTTAAAGCTTACTTTTAAGTACAGCCGTCAACTATTGCGAGTAGTTGGCAGCTATTTTCTTTCCTTGTAAATCTCATAGAGTAGACTTGTAATGGTTACCAGTACTCACTCCAGAATAATTATTTTTGTACCCAAATCGTACCCATCGGGCATTAAAAAAATCCCTACAAACCGCTTATTTACACGGTTTGTAGGGATTTAGTGTTTTATTCAAACTCCCTAACAAGATATTGATCCTAACTCTTTTTGCTAGGGTCATTTGTTCTGATTTGATTCCATTTGTTTCCAGTTGTCCACATTACATGGACTGCATGAGCTAATGTTATCAAATTGTTATCAGCAGATGTTATCACTCCTAAGTGACATTTGAAATGTCACTTTGAATCGTTTAGACCCAATGATTTTAATATGTTATATCATTTATCACCATATTTTTCGTCCAAATATGCATTTAATGCATCTTTCCACTGGTCTTCTTCCAATAAATCAAACGATTCTGTAACAGCCCTGTTATTCAAATAGTTCACATATTCTTTTGCCAAATCAAAGCTTTTCTCTTTTACAATACTCTCATCTTTAATAATGCTACAAAATTCAGTGTATATGTCACTTATAGCCGAATTTTCTCCTTCAAACAAAAAGGGATTGGCATCGCTTAAATATTTTCCCAATTCTTCGTCATGAGTTTCATCCCAATCTGCATCCAATGCTAAAAATATCATGCAAAACAAATCATATCTAGTCATCATTTACCTCTTTCTTCTCATTTTGGAAGATACATTTCTGAACAACCCCGTCTCAGAATCCCAGGATCGTTCCACCCTGTTTCTTCCACCTTCGTTTATTACTTGATTCCGATGCCGCACCCAGTCCTGTGTTCCATCATTATTTTTTTCGCACATGCCGTTCATTTCCATACTTATCTTTACCCATATGATATTTTTTATCATTCGCTAAATTCACCAATAACTTCCTGTTCTCCGGCGTATCCGGCAGATGCCCTTCTCCATCTCTCATAAAATGTTTCAGCTGTGCATCATTGGGTGGCATCTTAACCTTTCCTTTTAGTTCATCAGGTATATTATCCGGATTATCCCCATATGTCCCTTTGTATAAATCACTTTGTCCTGCTCCCACTACTACTCCTTTCGCATAATAGAGGTCCAATCTTCATATTCTACAAAATTAGTTAACGGATATTTATCTTTAATCTCTTGCGGCATCTTACTGTAAACAAGTACAATTTCTGGCTCCAATGTTTCCATCATGGAATCCAACCCCTTTTCAAAATAATATCGATTAACCGTATTCTTAAGTTGCCCGTACGTTCCAATAGACACAATACTGTGCTTTTCAATTCCCAGAAATGCAATCTTTTCTGGGAGACATTGCGTCGTATAAGTTCTCTCATCTCCCCACCTGACACACGGCACTACGTATACCCCATGCTTTTGAAAATAGTAACCAATAGCTCGGCTTCTGTATATATTTGTAACCTGTGCTGCCAATGGCATATCTCGATAAATCGAACAATCTGGCGTTATAAATCCTTGATATTTTTTTAAAATAGTAATATATTCATTCGGATTTACCAGCAAATCTCGAAATTCTCTGTCATTTTCATATTCACACACTGCAAATTTTTTCTTATCAGCCTTGTCCATCTTGCTGAAAGGCACAAGATTGTCTGGAATTATCATCTTTTTAGGCTTTTTAATGATCGGCATTTCAAAGATACCAGCAAACTCAGCTCCAGCCACTAATTGCGGATTACAGCCATCAGACAGAACAGCTGCATTTCTTGCAGCAGAATCCACCACGCTTTTCTTCTTTTTCCTTCTCCTACGTTTTAATTTGTTTTTAACAACATCCTCTGTCATATTCCCTTTCCTCTTGTTGTATTTAAAAAGCTTACATATTTACCGCTTCTATACAACCAACAACCTGTATGGATTTCCTGTTATCTCCTCTTTCAAAGTATCCCAAACAGACTCCTTTGATTCCAAATATAATTCTGTCTCAGGATCCATAAGGGCCTCATAACAGGTTGTCTGCATAAGCATTTCCAAGGCATCGTCACGAGTAATATCTTTATACCGCATCAGCTCTTCAACTAGATATGCCGATGTAATCCTAATAACTTTTTTTATTTCACTCTGCTTTACCATCATAAAATCACCTGTCTTTTAATCTTATCAAATTTAAGAGTCTTCAGAGCTTCTTCAGTTCCAAAGAAATATTGTTTTGACAAATTTTCCGGCATTAATTCTGCAATAACCTTATCGCAGACATCTGCTCCAAATCCAGACTCCTCAAGTTCCTCCATATGTTCATTGATAATTGTCGTTGTCTGAGCATCTGCTGTCGGCCCGATAACAATATCATAATCGTGTACAGATGCTGAACTTTTTCTGTTAGCCACAATGAAACGTAGCCACTCTGCATCAGCAGTTGTAAATATTTTAATTGACAAGTTTTCTGTATTATTTTCATCGTAGAGCAAATTATACCGATATGCCACCACAGGCTCAACTTTCAAAGAAGGATTTTTTATTTTCAATACTTTTTGTCGCTTTGTTAATATTCCCTTATTCCGAATTGCCAATCTTTCAGCATGTTTTTCTACAGCAGTTGCATAAAAACCTTTGCCGAAATCTTTGTATCCTTTTCCCGCTGACAAATCTATCTCATCAAAAGCACTCAGTGATCCATGATATAGTTTCTTCACGAGATATCTCCTCCCTGCATTTCAATATAGTCTTTAAGATCATCAATAATCCCTTGATTTCCGGTTGAATTATAATTTTCATAGCAGATATCGATGTAACTTAAGACATCAAATTCACGAAAAATTTTTGCCAGATCGCTATAGCTTTTCTTCCATGCACTTGAAAGCAGCGGAATCAGCGTAAGCTGCATGTTTAATACTTCTTTTTCTCTTACACTCATTCTTACACCTCCATCTCTAAAACAACACACCTACAGGGAACAGGTCTCCTCATAGTCCAACAGAATATTCACATTTTCAATTCGTCTCAACCAATTTTTCGGTCTTAGCCTTGTATTCCATGAGTCTCAGAAGATATTCCGGCATTTTGCGCTTGCCTGCTTCCCAGTCACTCATCGTACGATATGGAATGCTGAAATATTCGCAAAACTCTCTGCGATTCATTCCCATAGAATCTCTTAGTTCTCTTACTTCTTCTGAAATCATAGTGTTCCCCCCCGTACGTATATAATATGATATTCTACGCGTTGCGTCAACTTTAATATACCTTGTCATTCAGAGTTTTTTATTGTCGAAGAGTACCAATCCTGAAAAAGCTCTGTATTTTTCTTCCGATACTCGCTCGGTGACACCTTATATCTTTCCTTAAAGACCCGATTAAAAGGTAAGCGTATCCAGAGTAGCACATAGACAGCAGACCTCTTTGCCTACATAATGCATCCTAGGAGGTAATGCATATGGCAAAACGTAAAGTATTTAACTGGGAAGCGATCAGGGCTGAATTCGAAAAGTCTGATCTTACGGTAGAGAATTTTGCACAAATGAAGGGATTTTCAAAAACAGCTGCACATAATCATCTGAATGATATCGCTGCAAAGAAACGTCAGATCGAATCCGAACAGGCAGAAACGGAAGCAGATCCTACGCCGGAGTTCATTCCGCTGGAATTATGCGAGCCGAATCTCGAAGATATCGAAGTCCCGGAAGTGACTTTTATCAAAACACCGACTGAGGAAGGAACAGGAGCACCTGCCGGAAAACCGATCGAACTAAGGCTGGGGGATCTCTCGTTCCTGCTCCCAAAAGGCTTCGATAAGGAAACCCTGAAAGATGCACTGGAGGTGGTGAAGGCATCATGCTGAGAATGACACCATCCTGCCAGGTCTACCTTGCACTTGGACCAACGGATCTTAGAAATAACATCGATGGGCTGCTTTTGAAGATAAAATACCCGTTCCGGCTGGATTCCGGTACCTTTAACTGGCCCGCCAAAGCAGACGGGAAGAACACCCTGCCTGTAACCGAGCAGCAGTTATCCTGGCTTCTTGACGGACTGAACATTGAACAGACGGATGCCCACCCGGAGGTCCTTGCCCGAAAGATCATCTGAAATTTCATCCACAACAAAGCTTATATGTCAAATATTTCAGGCCTGAAAAACAACGGTTTTTCGGGCTTTTTCCCTGTATATTTCTCCCTTTGGTCAATGGAATTTTCGGCTCTTTTCTGGGATAATCTACTTATGAATAAAGGACAGAAAAAGCTGGAAAGTATCGACCTTTCAAAGATGTCGAGGTCGGAACTTGAAGATGAATTTATCAAACTTTATACGAGATGCTCCCTGGCGGAAGCAAAGGTGGACCGCTTTCTGGAAGAACTGCGTCTTGGGATGAGCAGACGCTATGGCAGGTCATCGGAAAAAGATATCCTTGGCCAGCTCTCTTTCTCCGATCTCATGAAAAGTACGGATAAGGAGCCGGCCGGTCAGGAGCCTGCGGATGATGAAGAGAAAGTCCGCCAGCTCGTTGATGAGGCGTAAGCATATCTACACTGACACATATGGCCAATAGAAAACTCCCAAGATAGCCT
>CAVBGA010000030.1:0-11416 GCA_963594675.1 Lachnospiraceae bacterium | reverse complement strand
CTATGGTAAGATCTGTCAGCGAAAGCTCCTGTCTGGTTCCATCGCTGATAACAGCAACGGCTTTCATTCCGGTAAGATCAAGGTCTTCTCCAAGATAAAACTCGGTGCGGTAATCCCCGGTAAGCTCCAGGGAATCTACATAAGTACGAAGACCTTCTGTCGAAAACAGTTTCCCAATGTCTGCACCCAGAGGGTCATCGGTACGGTTGTATCCTTTCTGCCATCCGCATCCCTCAACTGTCGGGCAGGCAGTCGTCTCTGTTTCCGTACTGAAATAGGTTGCCCCGCTTGCAGTTTCATGCGTCGTGCAGCTGGTATCAATATACTTTACAAATCCGATTGCTTTGTCTGCGCCGCAGTCCTTGGAATAATAGTTATTGGTGATAGCATCGATCCGGTTCAGGCTGTCATAAAATCCAATGATGCCACCAACATAGGAAGGGTTCTGGCTGGTTGCCTTCACCTTTCCGGTAAAGGAATTGTTTTTGAAAGTATAAACGCAGTTATCCCAGGTTTGAGCCACATAAAGGTCCGCACCCAGGATGCCTCCGACTTTGTCCGAGCCGGTAACGGTTCCTTCTGAAACACAGCTGTTGATGGTAATTTTACAGCCATTTGGAGCTGAGGAATCATCATAACCGCCTCCCGCAATGCCGCCTGCCAGTTCACCGGAAGCTTCCACTGTACCATAGAACTTACAGCCGATCACGGAGCAGTTTCCCATGGCATTGTCACGGGTTCCGATGATTCCACCAACATAACTGGTTCCGTAGACAGTCGCATAACTTACACAGTTTTCCACGGTACCCTGCATACGGCCGGCAATAGCTCCAATCTCAGCCTCATTTTTGCTGTATCCAATGACAACATCCTTTTCAATGGTACAATTCCGTACCGTTGCCTCAAAGGAAGAAGAACATCCGGCATAAGGACTCATAGTCTTATTCGCACCCAGAAATCCTGCCTTTAAGGTACTAGATCCGCTCTTTAAGGTGACATTATCAATTTCAACAGCCGTTCCAGAAAGCCCGACACCTTCAAAGTTGTTGACCAGACCGTAACCAGCGATTTTTGTTCCATAGATGTTCAGGTTTTTAATCCTGGTACTTTGCACATATCCAAACAGCGGAAGACCGCCTTCCGGGATAGTCACTGTATGATTGTTTCCATCAAAAATACCACTGAACACATTCAGATTCGCACCATTCTGCAGATCTTTCTTTCCATCTTTGGTCACACCAATAGGTTTCCATCCATCTGGAAGGGTAACATCTTCTGTGAGTTGGAAATACATATCTTCAAAAGAGAATCCCTCAGTGTTTACTTTATCGCGCAAGGCTTCTATATCAGAAGTTGTCTTAATAAGATACGGAGAACCTTCTGTTCCTTTTCCCTCCCATGGAAGTAGTGCCTCTGTAACGGTGACACATGCAATTTCAGAGCAGACTTCTTCGCTATATATGTCTACGCCCTCACCATTTATAGATGCTCCAATATCAGTTCTGACCTTGCAATAATAATAAAAGGTTCCCTTTTCTTTTACATCTGGCTTATAAACACTTTCAGTTGCACCTGGAATCGCTTTTCCTCCATCAACACTGTTTTCTGTATTTTTATACCACCGATATTCTGTATTGACATTAAACTCATCAGATTCCTGTACAATTATCTTCAAGCCTTCTGTAACTGGAGTCCCCATGACATATGTCATATCTTCAGGTTGCTGAAGTATGACCGGCTTATCTGCCACAAGTGGATATACTCTTGCCGAAAAAATGTTACTTGCTGCTGTATAGCATCGTGCATTTATTTCATAGGAAACAAGACATCTGTAATATCTATAATACTGTGGCTGTTCCGTATTTATTGTGTAGGAATTTTCAACCGCATTTTCTATTTTGTCATAATCTTTAATATCCGAACTTGCATTTGAACTTACATACCACTGATAAGAAAGTTTCCCTTCATTTTCCTGTAAAACAGAAGCCTGCACTATAAATGGATCTGCTTTTTCACCCTGCATAATCCCCAGTCCATTTGAATCCCAGTTGTCAGTAAGTATCGGTGTATAGTCGGTTTCCCCAGGTCTGATATGAACTGTGTAAATAGTATCCTCTGAAATACACCGTTTCTCATCCTTTTTTAAAGTGATAATAGCTTTATATTCATCATATTTCTTCCAGTCCGGAATGAATCTGACACGTCCTGACACATTTTCAAATTCCGCATTCTCTATAGAAATCAATTCCAGATTTTCCGCAATCGCTCCCCAAGTTTTACTACTTCCCTTAATGTCAACAAATTGACTGTTTTCAGGAACTTTTATATTTATTTCCTGATTGTCTAAGGAATCGCTTAAATCTGTACTAATTTCTTTCCCCCAGGAATCATATAGTATCAAGGAACTCAAATGATCTTTATAATAAACAGGGACCTGTATTTCCTGCAGGATATTTCCACTCTGGCATACCTCAAATTTGATTGATGTGATTGCATTATATGACTTTGAATCACTGGTATTTTTTAAGTAGTTCTGCGTATCCTGTGATACTTTTTTTCGATAAACCATACCATCTAACGGATTCGTATACACAGCATAAACAGAAGCGTCCACTGGAAAATCTGTTGTTGTTTCTACACTTACAAAGAAATCGCCATGATTCAATTCAACCGGAAAAGTCATTCCCAGCTCTGCATTATCTGCAAGAATTTCATTTTCCGCTTTCTTATCGTTTTTTTGTAACTGCAGTTTAATCTTGCTGATATATTCACCAGACTGACTGTTTGCAGGAACTACTGTAATGTTTGCATATGCCGCTGATATCGCAGTAACTGACCCATTTAGGGATTCTGTTAATTTCTCAGCAGTTACAAAATAAGGGGAGGTTCTTGACTCAAGATAAGGAATCGTAACTTCACCATTTTCATCTGTCACCAGATTTTCCTGTTTTTTACCATCTATATAAATAAATGCACCTTCACAGTTTGAATATGCCCGTCCGCCATCATCTTCCTGTCTGAGTTTCAGCTTTATCGCTTTTCCTTCCGTGACAGTCACTTCCTCTTCTGTAAAAAAAGCAAGTTTATCCTGTCCTTTTTTCTGTTGGATGAAAAAGTGCATTTCATCGCCATCCTGCACAGTTCTTCCCAATGCGGATCCATAATTAGCACTATCACGATTCAAAGAAGATTTAATATATGGTACATTCTTTTTGTCATATCCCCACAACCGGTAAATGACACCATCAAATATCCCTGCATCATCTGCATGGTAATCATATCCTGCATCTGCCCCTCCCGGATAATACAAATCATGTGCTAATTTCAGAGCATCATCCATGGTGTAAGAAGACTGACCAGTTAAAATTACAGTGCGTCCTGCCATCGGATTTCCGTCTTTATCATCAAGAAATTTCCCATCTTTACTGATACTGACAGTTACCTGTATTTCTTTTTCTTCGTTTGTTTTATCTTCAGGCTGGTCTGTTCCGTCACTGAACAAAGCAGTACTTTCGTCCGTGAATTCATCTTCACTTGTAAATTCACTTACTCCAGGTTCTTCCATATCAAGGTCAGAGCTGGTCTCAGTTTCCTCTCCTACGTCAAACGAATCTTCCTCAGGAATCTCTTCCTCAATATCAATCTGGTCTTTCGAATCTGACGCTTCTTCTCCATCGGTTTGATCACCTGATGAATCGGTTTCTTCTGAAACATCCTGTTCATCTGAAAAATTTTCTTCAGATGAATATGGTGTATTATCCACCCATTCTCCCGCAAAGACATTTACAGGAAGCTGTAATGCAAGAAGAAAAACAAGCAGCCAGCCAGCTATCCTTTTCCACAACTTTGTTTTTTTCATTTTGTCATTCCTTTAAAAAAAGCTCCTCTTCCTCACGGAAGAAGAGCTTTTCAACTTTTAATTATTTTACCTTGACAGTTACTTTAACGGATTTAGATCCGGATTTTACTGTTATTTTTACAGTACCTTTTTTCTTTCCGGTTACAACGCCCTTGGAAGAAACAGTTGCAATCTTTTTGTTGGAACTTGTATAAGTAACTTTCTGACTGGATGTGAATGGAGTTACGACTGGCTTCAGTGTCACTCTCTTTCCTTTCTGAACAGTTACATTTTTGGATACTGTAATTTTTGAGGTTTTTACTGCTGCTGTCTGAACTTTTACCTTAACTGTCTTCTTCAGTCCACTGGCAAGGGTAATCTGCAGTTTCGCAGTTCCACTCTTTTTGCCGGTGATCTTGCAGGTTCCGTTAGACTTGCCGCTTACTGTGAAGATCTTGTTATTGGAAGATTTCCAAGATTTCACAGAATCACCTTTTGCAAGTCCGGTAACTTTAAGCCCAGAAGTAAACTGTTTTACTTTTAAGGTTACTGTAGAGGCGTTAAGAGTTGCCTTCGGTGCAAGCTTTTTGCCAACATTTCTTGCCTCGCTCTTATTGCATGTAGAGCATTTTCTGGTCTGAACTTCTGGTTTAAATACTGTAGCTGCTGTTGTTCTTTTCCAGTTGCTCCACTTATGGCCTGTTGCTTTGATTGTTTCAGTCTTCGTTTCGTTGCATCTGCTACAGGTATAAGTAAGAGTGCCATCTGCTGTACATGTTGCTTTCTTGGTTACTTTGGAAACAAAATCATGTCCAAGTGCCGGAATCTCCTGTACATCTTCTTTTGCATCACAGACTGTACAGTGTTTGCTCTTTTCACCAACTTCAGTGCAGGTAGCTTCCTTATCTACTACATAATCTTCTGACCATGTATGTCCGGTTGCGAGGAGTTTATTTTCATCAGTTGGATATGAATAATGTTCACCGCATACTTCACAAACACCTACTTCTTTCCAACCATCTTCTGTACAAGTTGCTGCTTTTGCTTCCACCGTGTCAGCTTTACAATGCACAATAGTATCTGCCGGAATAGTTGCTCCCCACCAATCATCTGGTTCTGGAACCATTTCATCCCATTTGGCTTTTGTCCCAGAATAACAAGCTGATTTTAATGCAGACTCATTAAAGGCGTTATCTCCAATGTCTGAAATATCATAAAAATTAAAGGACTCTATTGCCGTTTGTTGAAAACATTCTCTTGGAATTTTATCAAGCGGTGTTTCACAATTAAATGTTTTTAATGATGTACATCCATCAAAAGCATTATCACCAAAATTTTGAATACTTTTTACAAACACCGTTTGTAATGATGTACATTCCTTAAAAGCATTTTCTCCAATTTCAATTTGAGGTTCCTCAAATGTAATATTTTCTACCCCTGATTTCCAAAATGCTGCTATACCAATTTCCTTAACATTGTTTAAGTTAATTTCTTTCAAAGTAGTAACTTGACCAAATGCTGCTCTTGATATCTTGGTAACACTAGGAGATAATACTACAGTTTCAAGGTTATCATATGCTCCCTTTTGGCTGTTGTTAAAATTAAATTCACCAATTTGAGTAATTTCGCCTTCAATCACCACTGTTTTTACATTATTCAAATCGGAGCCATATTTATTATGCCATTCGCTAGTCCATCCGGACTGTTTATAATCCGGTAAAGCCACAGGTGTAGAACTTTTCATGTAAAATGTTTGATTTTCACTATCATACTTAAAAGAAAGTCCTGCTACTTGCTCAGATTGTATCCAGTCTTCTGTTTCTATGTTATCTCCAACAAATTCTGCCTCATTACTGCCATCATCAAACAATATTGTGGAATCATCTACCATAGTATCTGAATTTTCAGAATCCTCAGCGACAGAATCAGCTTCTGCTGGCACAGCATCTATGATTTCATTTTCCTCATTGTCAGATAATACTGTTATATCTTCCGGTAATTCTTCATTATTTTCTGAATCAGAACCATCATATTCAACAACATCTGTCTGTTCTGCAGCAAAAGCAGGAGTTGGCACACTTAAAGCCATTGACAAAGCCAAACAATACACTAAATATTTTTTTCTCATTTCCATTCTCCAAATGTTGTCTGCAATTACCAGTCAAAACGTGTGGTATCATAACTCAGCACGATAGAAAATTCATCTGTAGATGGCACTTTAGTTCCACCTAAGGTTGTCTGAGGATATGAAGAAGTATTTTCCAGAGTAACATCATTGCCCGGATACCACATCCAAGAAGATCCTTCCCATGTTGCATGAATCATATTATGGTCGCTATCATACTCTGGATTTTTATTTTCTCCACCATTTGTTTTAGAATACCCTTTAACTGCAAAGGATGTTAAATATTCTGGATACTGTGAATTCCAAGTAGTTTTTACTTTTTTCTGAGATTCTGCTAACAGTAATGCATCTTTATAAGTACCATTTGAATCTACACCTGTTACAGTAACTACCGGATTGGTGATTCCTGAAATCTGTTTCGGGGTTCCTAAATATGTATTGCTAGTTGTTCCCTGTTCCCATTCTCTGATATAAATGTGCATTGTTGCTGCGGAAGCCATTACAGTTGAACCAAGCATCATAACAACTGCTAAAATGACTGCTGATAATCTTTTAAATTTTTTGCTCATACCTTTTTCCCTCCTTTTCTTTTCAGATACTCATTTTTTGTAGTTTCTCCTTAGGACAGCGGTTTCTGTCCCGTACAGATCGCGAGTCTGGATCTGCCTTTCTCCTCCTCTCCCGTATTGGGAATATCCTGGTGTTCTGAGATGTGATGATAACGTGCGGTTTTTCTTGCAAAAAAATAAGCCGCACCCTACGCATGGCACGACCCAGTCACAAAATACCCGTGCCGCCCTGAAACCGAGGGTTGATGCACAACATTGTAGGGATAGACCTGACTTGTAGCTTTTGCTCATCACAGTAGCGTTCCTGTGTCGGATTTTCACCGAACTTCCTATATATGAGTCTTTGATGAACCGCTCATATATAAAATCTCTACAATATTACCTTTCGCATAGCATAACTTTTTTTCCATATTTTGTCAATCATTTTGTTATACCTCTTTCTAACATATGCTGTAGCAACCATTCGCTAAACATTCATTTATCTGGCTTTGAATCGTTGCACACTGATATTTTATTGTCAGCAAATGGAGATAAAGCTTTCAATAGGAAGCCACTTAAAATAAAGGAATAAAAGGGACTGTACTTAGTGCGACAGCCCCTTTTTCTCATTTTCAAATCCCTACTTTACAGTAACTTTAATTTTTTTCGATATTTTTCCTGATTTCACTGTAACATAGGCTTTTCCTGCCTTTACTCCTTTTATAACGCCTTTAGAACTTACTGTAACAATCTTCTTATTTGAAGAGCTATAGATTATCTTCTCCTGGGAAGTGATGGGTGTAAGCACAGGAGAAAGGGGAATTTTTTTCCCTTTCTCCAAAGTCAGGCTGGATTTCAATCCGCTTATTTTACTGGTCTTTATGGCAGACTTTTGCACCTTTACGGAAATCGTCTTTTTCTTTCCACTAGCCAGAGTAATGGTCACCTTGGCACTTCCTGCTTTCACGCCTTTTATAACACCTTTGGAGCTTACCGTAACAATTTTCTTATTACTTGAGGTCCAACTCTTTACATAATCACCATTAGCTAGTCCGGAAACTTTCACTTTAGACGTAGACTGTTTCACCTGCAATTTAATGCTACTGGCCGACAGCTTTATAGTAGGTGTCAATTTTTTACCAACAGTTCTTTCTTCCGTATTCCCCAGATTGCTGGTTCGTCTTTGCTTTTCCGGAGAAAATATCGTAGCTTTAGAGATGGTTTTCCAAGAACCAAATACTTCTTTACATATAATCGTCAGATAATATTCTGTTTTACCGCCTCCGGAAGAAGTTACTGTAATTTTCACTTTAGCCTCTGAAGCATCCTTATCCCAATAGATGGGTACCTTTTTCACATTTCCATTTACTGCTGTTGGGAAAGTTAATTTGTTTACTTTGTTGGCATCGATTCCGCTCACAGCCTCTACCGACAAAGTAGAATCTGTACTGGAGGTCTCCATATATAATCGAAGAAAATTTTCTGTGTTTCCTTCTTCATCTGCCAAATAAGTAACCTTATATTCTGTCTTTGTAGGAGAGAATTCCGGTGATACCGTCAAATATTTTGACGAATCTGAATAGATATTGCTTGTACTCACCATCATATTTGCCAAAGATGAGTTCCCCACATCTTTGGTCAAATGGAAAATATATTCCCGGCTCTTTCCATTTTGGCTAACTTTAACGGTAAGATCCGTATCTCCTTTACTAACATCTGTCTCATAACTTCCACTGATTTTTTTTCCATTTACAGTAATGGTGCATCCCGTAGGCGCCTGTAAAGCCAATGTAACTTTTTTTGCACTTGAAGCTACATGAAGCGTGTGCTCTGCTTCCGAACGCTGAAATGCTTTTTCCCATTTCACCCGTCCATCATCTGCTTCTGCTGTTACACTGTCTAAATAGGCTCCATTTGTTTCCACAGCCATGAGGTAAGCGGAATCATTTTTATAATATAAGGTACCATCCCGGTCTACAGTAATCGTACTAAGGCAATATTCCTGCTGTTCTTTCGCAGGGCGGAAGAGTTCTTCCGCTGTACCAGACGTCTGTCCAGGTTCATCTGTCAGCATATAAATACCACCCGGATAGGCATTGTAGGTAAAATAGAGGTACACACGTCCATCTGCCTTACCATCCCCGTCAAAGTCCTGATTTTCATAGGCCGTTGATAGTACGGGCGCTGCCTGAGGATAACCAGGAATTGCTACTTGGTAAGCCAGAGAAAGACCAGACAAGGATTCTTCTATAACATCAAAATGATGTCCTCCATCGGCATTATACTGGCCTCCACTTCCGCAAACACCCACATAAATTCTACCTTTATAAACCACCGGTGTGGAGGTAGCTGCCCCACCCAGATTATAACTGTCCACCTTGCCGAAAGTGCCATCTTCATTCATAACTACACGATATAGATAGCCTCCCTTGGTGGTAAAATATACATATCCATCGTTATAAACAATCGTTGAACGAATGTCTCCAATCACATCTCTATACTTATCGATCAACTGACCGGTATGGGTATTCACCGAATACAAAATCGATGTATAGTTATCTCCAGCTCCATCATCTGATCCGAAAACCAAATAATTTTCTGAAGCATAAGAGCCTGCCCAATAAAAGCCACCCTTGTGATTATATTTCCAACTGCAATATTTGGTTTCATCACTTGTGGAAGGATCCTCATCTGTTACAGATAGACAAAAATAAGATCCCGCCGTGGTATCAGAATTCCAGGTTCCTGTATAGATATAGCCATCTTTATAGGTAATGGGTGATAAAGCCTGTCCTCCCAGTTCTTCACTAATCCAAAGAGATTTTAGGCTTGTTGCACTAAAGGCCTGAATCTGTCCTCCCTCTAGCTGAGCAAAGAGCATCCCCTCTCCATAGCCAAGAGGATTCAAGGCATAGTGCACGGTTCCTTTCATCTTTTCGCTGGTTTGAAGAATCTCTCCTGTGTCCTTATCTATTTTGTAAATATAATAACCCGATGCTACATAAAGAGCTCCCCCTAGAATCAAAGGTGAGGTAAGGGTCGCATCCCATCCCTTGCTGCTCAAATGCATGGCCCATTTTTGAACCGCAGAATCTCCACTTGTGGGAGTTAAGGTATCGGTAATGCCATTATTTGTTTCGCTATTTTGATAACTAGTCCAATCATTATCCGTGATTTCTGTCTGGGTGGCCGTCTGCTCTTTCAGAGTCACCTTAATTGTACTTTCTTCACCTGCAATAAATTCTTGTCTTTGGGAAATATATCCGTATTTTGATACATTCCAGGTATACTTCTCTCCCTGGCGAAGGGAGTTATAAACAGTCGCATTTTCGGAAGGTTCCACTTTTTCTCCGTCGTTATCATATACGCTGATGACGGCATCGGAAGGATCTGTCTCAAAAGCAAGAGAAACTTCTTTCTTTTTGCATACCGTAATGGTATAAGTTCCCGTGGAGATATAGGATAAATCCTGATAAGCGGCATCCTGATAGCTTCCTTCTTCTTGCATCTCAAAATGAATCTCAGTTTTCTCATCAGTAAGAGGAATGGTAATTGCATCGCTGGAGGATACTGCCTGTCCATTTATGGTCAATCCATACCAGGTATCATCAAAGGCCTTTGCGGAAATTGTTACGGATTCTGTATTTTCTCCTACAGCCACTTCGTAATCTCTAGTGATACCTGTACTGTCAAATTCCGAAATCAAATTCTTTGCCATATCCGTATCCGACGGAAGATAACATGAAATCTTCGACAGATCCAGTCTTCTAATTACCACAATTTTATAAGTCTGACTGTCTGTGTCATTACCTACACTTATGGTATAGACTGCTCTTTTTCCATTATTTTTCGTAAAAATATTGGATAAATTACAGCGGCTTCCATCCGTATAGGAAGTAGTACTCAATTCTACTTCCTGCGTATTTCCATCTAAATCACAGGCGGACAAATGAATACTGGAATTTTCCGGAGCATTCTCTGCCAGATCTGCTGCAAAATATAATCCATTAGAATTGTAGCTAGACCCTATCTCTACCGTATAGGTGATTCCCCCGTAGCTTGTATCCAGGTCCTCTCTACGAGTGATCTCCATAGGATCTTTCACACCATTACCAGAGTAAACACTAAGATTGTTAAGATACTCTTTTGTACTTGTACTTTCTGTCTCCTCAGATAAAGCTTCATCATTTTCCTGACTGATCTGATCTGATGATGATTCTTCGCCGGCATTTTCCTGATTTTCAGTTATAGCCTCTTCTTCCAAGTCGTCACTATTATTACTTGACTCTAGCGCAGCACTATTATCTGTACTTTCTGTCGTACTTTCCGATATCGCCTCTGCATCACTGATCCATTGTCCATCTTCTGAAGTCTCATTTGCGTCTGTCTCAACAGAAAAATCACTGACACCCAGACCATCAGCGGCATAGGCTGGCACTGTTCCAGCCAACATGCTGATGGAAAGAAATAGGGCTAAATATTTTCCAAATTTTCTTTTCATTTGATGATATCCTCCTGTCCTTTTCTAAAAGTATGTCTGGCTTTTGCCCAAAAAATGATATATAAAGCACCCACTAAGGCAAATAGCAACATCAATTTGGTAAGAAGACTTGTATCCTTCCAAGTATTCATTATTTTACTTCCAAGAACTGCTGTCTCACCCTCTTCCTTTGTTGAAACACCAGAAAGGGATCCGGAACTTTTCTCAGCTACTGCGCTTTCTTTTTCTCCTGCCTCAGATGAATTTTTGCTATTTTCTTCAAGAGCATCATCTGAATTGCTGTCCTCTTTCTTTGTATTTTTTGCAGTAAGACTCTCTTTTTTCTTGCTTTTTTTTGCAGTAGATTTTTTCTTACTAGATTTCTTTGACTTACTTTTTGAGGATGTTTCGCCCTTGCTCCCACT
>CAVBGA010000029.1:0-4189 GCA_963594675.1 Lachnospiraceae bacterium | reverse complement strand
CATATGACGGAGGCGTACCGGAATCGGTTTCTGCTGCATAAGCACTGATGGGAGAAATGCAAGTGGTTACCACTGTCATCACAGCCAATAATCCAGACATTGCTCGTCTCGCTTTACCAATCATTTTCAATTTTTAACCTCGCTTTCTGCACGGCTTCCCGCCACAGCTAAATTCTTTGTTTTCTGTTTCTGATCCTCTTCACGACTTTTCCATCCCTAAATCCAATTCATGCTCACTCCTTCCCTGCACCCGGCATAACAGCACATGAAATAAGGCAATTTTCTTGTCCCATCGCATTGGCCTTCATATAAACACTTTGAATCCGTCGTTTTGGTACCCTGATTAAAAGAATCGAAGAATTTCTTCCTTATTCGACATCAGCTTTTTCCTTGCCAGCGCCAGAGTTTTCTTCACGGCAGAACGGCTCTTCTGCAGGCACTCTGCTATCTCTTCCTGCGTCATCTTTTCTCCGTAATAAAGGAAAACAACTTCGCTCTGCTGCTTTGTCAGATATTTATAAAGGAACAGCTGCCGTTCTTCCTGAATCACCAATTCCAATGGATCCACACACTGTTTATCTGCAAATGCCGCATTGTCCTCTTCCATCTCATCTTTCGTCAGGGACTTCTTCTCATCTGCTCTCTGCATATTTTTTAAAATATGGTCTTCGCCAATCATCATCAGATGGAAATGCCAGGGAAGCGGTGTCTTTTCCTCCTCCGGAGTGGCATAATACAGGTTTTCTACTTTGTGCAGACGAAATACTGTCTGATGTCGATCATGGCGATACCATACAAAGCCATTCGCATATATCTCCAACTTTTGATCCACACCAAAATCTGCCGATTCCACAACGGCTACTCCGGAAGTCCGAAGCTGATTTGCTCCCGGAACGTTAAATTGCTTGCTCATCTGAAATGGAATCTCCTGCTTTAACTCCTTCACTGTCTTTGTTATCACGGCTGACCATCCTTTCCGGCTAAAAGCCTTGCGAATGGCCAGACAACTGTTTTGTGATAAAAGAAAAGGCATCAACAATGGGCCCCAACCACTCGCGTTTTTTTGTTGCGAGCAATGAAGCTCTTATTGATGCCCATCCATCAGATCTATCCGCAGATAGAACTGATTGGATATCACTATTTCTTTATTAATCTTTTGATATTATTTGTGTGTCCTTTCCACATCCCTGAAAATGTCTTATGTACATCTTTAGAGATGTCCTTTTGACTGGACCGGAGATGTCTTATCGACATGTCTATCTTATGAAAATATCTACGTTCATTCGAGGACAGTTACAGTCGCATAATGCCGCCTCTAAAAAATGCCCCAAAATCAGGGATCTCAATGTACTCTCCAGTTATCTCAGCGCAGCAACGAGCCGAAATACGTTCAAAAGAGCACTTATAATGAGACTATATCCGCCGCGTAATAGAAAAAATTTTTTTGAACATAAAGAAAAGACCCGAAACATCAAATCTGACATTTCGAGTCTGGAATATAATTCGTATTAAGTTTTATGCGGCGGGTTCAACCAATGTTATGATGGCAACCTTACCTTCAGGTTTCAATCTTTAAATCTCACACGGCTCTTTCAAAAAGCGTTGGAAATTTTTTCTGTTTTAAGATATCTTCGCACCGCTCAATCGACAGTTCCTCCGCTTTCAGAAGGAATAAGCGATACAAGTGATCCAACTCAATATCACGGAAAGCTGACCCATAATAGACGGATCCTTAAAATGGACTTCTTCAATCTTCAGACCCATACGCTTTGCCAACTCTTCCGCTGAAATATGCGCTCCAAAGCCACCGGAGATCCGATTTTCAATCTCTGGAAAATAATACTGCAGCATCCTGTGGGCTACATTCTCATAATCCTTCGCATACAAAATCGGAAGCAGATAATCATTTGTTGGAATCGGAAATCTGGACAGATATACATCATCTCCCTGATAGAGATTAATGATGGGGCCTATACATTCCCTGGAACACGGAGCCATGTTCAGGATATAACGGATCCTGAAATCATTGCTTTCCCGCACCGTCCTGTTCTCCGCCTCGATATCACCTTCCATAATCCCGTGGACAATAAAATCCACCACAGTCTCACTGGGATTCTGCTCCAATCTTGATCGTGTCATCTTGTGATAATAGGATAGCAGGCGAATATTCTGACTCTTGCGCATAACGCCATTCGCATGAAGATATTCCACTTCCATCTTTAAAAAATTACCCAGTGTTAGCCCAAAATCCTCTCCGTAATACCTTGTCAGAACCTCATGTACTGAAAATGGTTTGTCAAGCTGCGCTGGTTGCTCGCCGTTATGATAAGAAACCGGCAAACCAAGCAGGCTGACACCCTGTCCAAAATCCGTTGTTAAAAATCTATATTTCAACCCTATCACCTTATAATGTGCCAATTTTTAAGTGGGAATACCGTGGTCTTATTATACTCCCTGGCAACGCCTAATACAATAGAAATGTTGCAGATTATTTTGATTTTGCATATTGAATGCACAATAATATTGTGCTATATTTAAGACACCGGTGATGCGTACACACTTTACCCCGGTTTAGAATTGGAGGAGTCCCTATGAAAAAGGGCGACAATACATCAACAAAACAAGCAAATAAAGCGATGACAGGGAAAAATGTCATTCACCTTCCTTCCTCTGTTTCGGAGAATTCTCCGGCCAGTTTCGGAAGCGTTATCAAGAAATACAGGATGCTAAGCGGCATGAGCCAGATGGATCTGGCCGAGGTCATGCAAACCTCCCGCAATACGATCTTAAACTGGGAAACAGAGAAAGCAAAACCCAGCACGGATGCCATCAAAACGCTTTGCAACCTGCTGGGAATCCCCCTATACGAATTATTCGGCATTCCCAATCAGGAAATGCCGAACAATAAAGAACGTATTTTATTAAGAACCTATCGGCAGCTCAGCGATGTCAGCCAAAAGACCATAGACAAAATTATAGCCTGCATGCTGGAAGAAGAGATCAATGCCAGAGACACGTATCTCCGAAATTCTTATCTGATTCTTCCTTATGAAGGCACCGCAGCTGCAGCCGGAAGCGGATGCTCCTTTAACGACCTGCCGCCTACCCCAATGTTCCTAAAGAAAAATAAATACAGCGAAGAGGCTGACACGGTGATCCGGGTATCCGGAAAAAGCATGGAACCGCTGTATCATAACGGCGATCTTCTCTATGTGATTTTTACTCAGGATTATTCAGATAATGACGATGTAATCTGCAGCACCGCCGATGGTGCCGTAGTAAAACGAGTAAGAAATAATAAATTATACTCTCTGAATGATCAGTATCCATATGGAGAAAAGAATGACGACGACAACGTCAAAGTACTCGGAAGGGTTATTGGAATTGTTGGAAAAGATGATATTGCATCAGCCGAGGATCAGGAGAATCTGGAACAGCTGCTTTCCAAGGAACTGAGAGAATTCAATCAGACGTATCTTAATAACTAAGGTAGCCTAAAACTACCTTTCAAAACTTTGCCGTCCGGATTGCAATGCACAATCCGGACATTAATTTTACACAGGTTCTCCGAATGTATCCGGATGATCCGGATCAAAAATTTCATTGCAAGTCATTACTGTAACAAGATCATCGGTATCGGACAAATTGATGATATTATGTGTCCATCCGGGAATCATATATATGGCTTCAATCTTATCACCGGAAACTTCAAATTCTACTTTCTCTCCGGTATTGATGTTCCGCTCCTGAATCAGCCCATGCCCATGAACAACAATGAACTGTTCCCACTTGGAATTATGCCAGTGCTGTCCCTTCGTAATACCTGGCTTAGAGATATTGATTGAAACCTGACCGCAGTCAGTTGTGTGTACAAGCTCCGTAAATGAGCCTCTTTGATCTACATTCATCTTCATAGCATACTTGAATTTGTCAGCAGGCAAGTAGCTCAGGTACAGACTAAACAATTTCTTTGCAAAGGAACCTTCAGGCATCTTTGGCATCAATAAACTAACCGGCTGATTCTTAAATTCCTGTAACAGATCGACGATTTCACCCAGTGTTACTTTGTGTGTGACTGGCACGCAGCAATATCGTCCATTGGCTGCTAAAGCTGTCTCCACACCATCGTACTCACAGTGCTGTTCTTTTCCTTCCAAAAGATCCAGCATTCCCTCTACAAGATCATCAA
>CAVBGA010000028.1:0-3082 GCA_963594675.1 Lachnospiraceae bacterium | reverse complement strand
GCCCATTACGTAGCAAAAAAGGCTAACGTACCCCCAAATAAAATCCTTAATTTACCATTAGGCGATGCTTACCTGTTCGTGAGAGGTCAGACGCCGAGACAGGTGATGAAATATGACTTGGAAACTGACAGTGCATATCAATCCATTAAATCGCCTGTCAATATCCCAGATTCAGAATCCTTAGATGTTCAGCATGACATTTTCTAAACAGAAATGTAATTTAAAGCATTATCAAAAATACACCACAAAAGAAAGGATGGATCAATCATGGCAAAACACAACGTAAATACATCTCCCTTTACCAGCGACTATTCCGGAAACTCAAGAATTCTTGCTGAGGATTGCTACATTTCCAATGACACGTGGGAAACCGGCCTTAATAACAACGACCTCATCGTAGGCGTTAGTGGAGCCGGCAAAACCAGAGGTTATGTCATTCCCAACATTCTTCAGGCACAAGAAAGCCTGATTGTCGTAGACTGTAAAAACACTCTATACAAGAAGTATACAGAACATCTCACTCATAAAGGGTATAAAATTTGGTGCCTTGATCTGGAAAATCCGGAATCTTCTCCTGTAGGCTATAATCCTTTAAGCTTCATCAAAATCACCCCAGACTCTGCTGATTCCATGGCACTTCCCTACGAATCCCAAGAAATTGACGGCTTTTGTACCTATCTATGCCCTATGGAGTGCAATTCCGATCCATTTTGGGACTACCTAACCAGATTATACATGTCTGTATATGTCAGTTATTGTTTGGAAGCATTACCCAAAGAAGAACAAACTCTAACAAGCATTGCAGATCTGGCAACTCTCCCCACAGATGATTTCGAAATCCTCATTGAGTCTCTGCGCAAGCGGTATCCAGATAGTCTGGCCGCCACAAGATGGGATCTCATTAAGAACAATCGCAAAATACCAAAATCCGATGCCTGTGCCAAATTAATGTGCGGCGAAAAATTATCCAACTTTATAGGCTTGGAAGACTTATTCTCCAACAAGGAGCAGATTGATTTTCAGTCTATGGCAAAAGAAAAAACAATCCTATTCATCAATGCCAGCGACAGTGACCGCTCACAGGACAAACTATTAAACCTCCTGTATTCCCAGGCCCTTCATGAACTGTGCGATTTTGCAGACGAACAGGCTGATAGCCGCCTTCCCATTCCGGTCAGACTGATCTTTGACGACTTCGCAGGCACTGCAAAAATTCCAGACTTTGACAAAATCATTTCCACCATACGTTCCAGAGAAATCTACGTAAGTCTCATTATTCAAAGTCTGAGTCAGCTAAATGCCATCTATGGTACCCATAAGGCAAGCACCATCATCAACAACTGCGACAACTGCCTCTACCTAGGCGGACAGGATGTGGACACAGCAGACTATATCAGTCAGAAGGCCAATCATCCCCTGAACCAGATTTTAAATCTGCCAGTCGGAGAAGCCTACCTCTTTACCAGAGGAAATGGCTACAGAAAAGTCAACAAATTCGACTTAGACACTCTTTTGCCTTTATATGAAATCCAAAATCCCATAACTCACACATACAATTCCTTTGCCTTATACCATCAGGATATACCATTTTAGGCTATATCCTGCAAAACCTTAAGCAAATTACCATCACATCCTCTGACTACAGGAAACACGCTTTGCGAATTTTCTTAGTGATCGCAGCATTTAGGCTCATTGCTCGCCATAAAAGACCTTTTTTAAACCTGTTGATTCCCGTTTTCAGAGGAACAAAATTAAATATTTATTCAGGAAGGACATTACCATGATTCACTCAAACAAGAACAGTATTTCCACCATCAAGCACACCAGTACGCCAACCTCCCTCGAAGAGAGACTGAAAAATATAAGAAATGACAAATTTACAGAATCAACTGCACTACAAAATATGATTCTTGCCATCATCGACATGCCTTTTAAAGATTACATGCATTCTTATCCCACAAAATATCAGGAAGTCATGAGGTTTTACGAAAAAAGCAATCCATCCCACAAAGATGTATCCACTGGAGAGATTTTCGCATTCTGCGTAGATTACTTCAAGAATTCCCCCTGGGAAAAACAGTCTATCAGTCTGAAGCAGACCGATATATTTGTAAGTAGAACAGATTCCTGCTTGGAAAAACCATTAGGCATTCTCATCACGGATCTATGTGCTCCCTTACGTTGTTACTATTTTGGTATCCACGAGGAGACCGATGACCAGGATCAGTATGAAGAAAACTATCAGGACTACTATCAAAAACTACCAAATCCCGTTCTTTTCGTTCCAGAAACAGATGGGTCAGAAGCTCTTATTCCTACAAAAACAGGCGACTATCTCTATCATCTTTTAACAAAAATCAGCTTAGAAGACTACATAAATGCCCTTTTGGCTCTTGAGCCCAAGAAACTTGGCACAACAAAACTCAAGTACAACAACTTGTCTCAAATGGGAATAGACTTAGATAAATCTTTCATAAAAAGCTTCCCATTTTATCATAAATCCCGCAATTCCAAGAAAAAACGGTATAATAATGTCTTATATGCTGAAACTGCAGACGATTACTTCTACCCCTTCTTTCTCTTTCCACTTGGAACTATCGCAGCAAGAAAAAATCTGATTCTCAACAGGCGCTCAACCTTGTAATCTACATAGACTTGCAAGCACTGAAACACAAATCATCCATAAAGATACCAGGGTTGGTCAGCTCGTAATCACACCCGTTTTAATCGCAGATTTTGTTCTGGATCTTGGCAGTGAACGAGGTACCGGAGCATTCGGAAGTACAGGAGAATAACCACTATGATTACATTTGGAAGAAAATTAAAACACTTACGACAGAAAAATCATCTCACTCAGAAAGAACTCGGCATGGCCATAGGTTTTCCTGAAAATTGTGCCGATGTCCGAATTGCTCAGTATGAAAGCGATGTCCGTACCCCCAAAGAAGATCTTTTAAAACTATTTGCATCTACATTGGGTGTGCCAATCGAATTTCTCACAGTCCCTGTTCTCTCTGAACCCAGGGAGTACGAAGCTGCATCTTTCTGGATGCATGAACTGACATCTGAATTAGATTAAGTG
>CAVBGA010000027.1:0-2063 GCA_963594675.1 Lachnospiraceae bacterium | reverse complement strand
AGCATAGGGTCGAATATTCTTGAGGAAAAAGTGTAAACTATTATTGACAATATCAGAACTAGGTCTTAACGAAGAGGAGAAATAGATAACTTCCAGTTTATCTAACAAAAATAATATTATCAACCAGGCAGTTAGTCTTCGGATTAGCTGCTTTTTCTTTACCCTGAAAGGAAGGTGATGCCGTGGGCAGCATTTTATATCTGGGCAGTATTTTCCTGGCGAAAGTCATGGATAATGCCCTTAGTACAACAAAAACAATATTGATTCAGAGAAGTCGGTGGTTACTTGCAGAAATTGCAGTTGTGATCTCCGACTTCATTTACTTTTGGATAACAAAAAGAGTTGTATCAGCAGACAGCTATGCGGCTATGCTGGTGGTGGCTTTGGCAGGAGGTGTGGGATGTGCGCTGGCCTGTATCTTAAGTGACAAGCTGTCGAAAGACCGCACCTATGTCAATGTGATCATGTCCGATAACCTGGATGCCATGAAGCGTTTCAGGGATTTCCTGGCAAAGCATCACATTACAAATGTGGCGGCTGATAGCTATACCAGAGAATGGAATCGCAAGACAATAACCATTACGGCCTATGCAGAGACAAAGGCAGAGAGCCGTCTGATCAACCAGTATATTTCAGAGAGTCCGCTGAAATTCAAGCGGGTGATCCAGAAAGCGTAAGGAGGAGCAAATGATGCCAGGTGAAATGATCGTAATAGGAATTCTGGCCCTTATGGGAATCGGGATTTTCCTATTTGTATTAGGTGCTTTCTGGCTGCTGTGTGACGCAGTCAGATGTGAATATCAGTAAAGGAGAAGCAAATTTATGCAGTTAGTAATAAGTGAGAAGCCAAGTGTGGCACAGGCTATTGCCAAGGTGATCGGAGCCTACAAGCGGTATGACGGATATCTGGAAGGCTCCGGATATATCGTTTCCTGGTGCGTGGGGCATCTGGTGGAGCTGGCCCAGCCACATATGTATGATGAACGCCTGAAAAAATGGCGTATTGAGGATCTGCCGATTGTTCCGGAGCGTTGGAAATATCAGATTTCCGAAGGGACAAAGAGGCAGTTTTTTATTTTGAAGAAATTGATGGAGAGGGCGGATGTGACAGAGATTATCTGTGCCACTGATGCAGGGCGTGAGGGAGAGCTGATCTTCCGTCTGGTCTATCAGCAGGCAGGATGCAGGAAGCCAGGATCACATCTTGTGAAAGTAAAGAGAAAAGTGTGGATCGAGAGATGGATTTGAGTTAAGAATAATCCCCCTAGCTTTTGTGAAGGCATGAATAACCCAGTCTGGGGTATCGGAATCAAAACAGATTCCGGTGCCTTAGGCTGGGCCTTTTTATGTTAGCTTCCATTGATTTTTGAACCTAAAGAAAATTTAATACTTAGAAATGCTGAAATAGCCCGTGTTTTTGCAGGAAATCCGTTGTGAAAACACGGGCATGGTGTTAGTCAACTAAGCAAAAAGCCCTTTGAGAGAAACATTCTCATCAAAGGGCTTTTGTCAGTTACATTTTTAATATACAACAGCATCATCCGCTGTAAATCCACCAAGGGAATTCTCCTTCGTCTGGATACAGACAAAAGAAATCCCTGCATCCTCTGCAGCAAAAAACTGACGCTTTGCAGCCGGAGAAATTCGAAGCCACACTCCGGCAGTAAGAGCGATTTCTTCTCCGTCAATCACAACCTTACCTTTTCCGTCAAGAATGCCATAAATTTCTTCATTTGTCTTATGAGAGTGAACAAAGGGAACACTTGCTCCTGCAGGAAGATTATTGATACTGATCTCAGCGCCTGTCAGGGAAAGTGTCTCGTGAAGCTCCACTCTGCCTTCATTTCCAATATTTGTCTTTGTGTAATTAGCCATGATAGTTACCTCCGTTTTGTGTATTTTTCTGGTTAAAAAGTTATTTTGTCATCAACTGATGCCCACGAATTGCTCCGCAGCAGGCTGCTCTCGCAATTCTACAAACATTCGGAATCCGCTGATTTGCAAAGCAAATCGCTTCTTCCTCATGTTTAGCGGGTCCCAAGGTCTCAAGCCTTATCATGCAA
>CAVBGA010000026.1:0-13043 GCA_963594675.1 Lachnospiraceae bacterium | reverse complement strand
CTATAATATAAACCAAGAAGATGTAGCTTGCCATCTTTTACCCTGGCATGGGCCGCCACCGGCGAGGAACAACCACCATCCAGATAACGCACAAATGCCCGCTCTGCAAGAGCACATACGGTACTGTCTGCATCCTTATAGTTCTCCAGGTAAGAATAATCTTTGCCTTTTCTTCCCTGTACCGCAAGAATTCCCTGTCCCGCAGAAGGAATCACTTCTTCCGGTGCAAAGTATCTGGAAATTCTCTCCTCTAATCCCAGTCTCTTTAATCCTGCAGCAGCAAGAATCAAAGCGGAATACTCTCCTTCATCCAGCTTTCTCAGTCTTGTAAGCACATTTCCCCGAACACTCTTAAACTCTGCATTGGGATACATTTCCTTCAACTGAAGAATTCTTCGAAGACTGGAGCAGCCAATGGGTTTTGTAGAATCCATCTCCTCAACTCCCTTGGGAAGGACCAGCACATCCCTTGGATCTTCCCGCTTGGAATAAGCGATAAGCGGAAGCTCTTCCGGAACTTCCATTGGCATATCCTTAAGACTATGAACTGATAAATCACTTCGATCCTCCATCAATGCTTTATCCAATTCTTTTACGAATAATCCTTTTCCCCCAACCTTATCCAGGGTTCGATCAAGAATAATGTCTCCTGTGGTCTTCATGGTAACCAAACTTACTTCAGCATCTGGCCGAACACTCTCTATATATTTCTTCACCATTTCACTTTGAATAACAGCTAGCTTACTTTCTCTGCTACCGATTCTGATCTTTTCCGGTGCAATCATATCTTTCTCTCCAAACATTTCTTCTATTTGTTCTCTGGTCCTTTTGGCAAGCCTGTGATCCTTGCCGCCGGCATTAACCGCAATCACCAAATGATCTTTCTTTACCACTCCAGGAAAATGGAAATCACATTTTCTCCTATCACTAGATACATTTACTGGAATTCCCAAGCACTTGCAAACACTATGAATCTCATCATTTAATTTTTCATCATTGCTGGCAGCAATAACCAGATCAGCTCCATACAGATCCTCTCTATCGTAAGCTTTTCGCTTTACATTTATTTTCCCCTGCTTCCAAAGCTCTTCCACTTCTTTAGAGATCTCTTTACTGATTACCGTAATTCGCTTCGTAAAAAGCGTAAGGGTAGTAATTCGCCTTGTGGCAATCTTTCCAGCACCGATAACCACCGTCTCCTTGGCAGAAATGTCCACAAACATGGGAAAATATCCAAATTCATTATCATTCATCATAAAGTTTCTCCAGACTTTCCATGCAGGCCGTAAACTGCTCACGACTCAAGGAGTTTTTCAATCCAAAAATAAGCTTATTCACTGTCTTCTCAACAGCTTTATCAATAGAGGAATCCAACTGTTTGCGTTCTTCCTCCTCGATAGGTAATTTCTGCAGCACTTTGTAAATTCTTGGTTCAAAATCCTTTACTACTTCTTCCTTAATTTCCTGAATTCTTGGCATCAGATCCCGGCCTTCATACCATTTATAAAATTCTTCCATTTGTTCTGAAAGAATCATTTCTGCATGGGCAAAAGCCTCCTTTTGATGCGCCCCCACCATATCCAAATGGAAGTAGTCGATATCATATAAAGTAAGATTTTCCATTTCACCGATAGCCGGATCAATATCTCTAGGCACAGCAAGATCAATAAGAATCAAGGGCTTGTTCAAGGATGTCTCTTGAAATAATTCCTTTGTCAGAGTGAAATTGGGGCTGGCCGTGGCACTAACTACGATGTCGCATTCTGGCAGATATTCCATTCGTTTTCCATAATCGATACGGGCACAGCCCCTGGGAATCGATACCATACCACTTCGATACTGCCGCACAGTTACCGTAACATCTGCTCCCGCTTTTTTCATAGTCTGGGCTGCCAGTTTTCCCATTTCCCCATTGCCGATGATCATGCAGATCATTTTGCTGATATCGAAGCCCTGCTCTCTTAGAAGGGCTACCGCCTGGTCCATAGCAGTCACATTGGCTCTGGAAAAAATAACATTCGTTTTTACTTTTTTCGCTGCAGTAACAGCCGTTCGAAAAAGAACTTCCAGCACATTATCCGTTACATAATGATCTCTGGCATGAGCAAGTGCATCCTTCACCTGAGTGATAATCTGGTCCTCTCCCACGATTCTTGACTTAAGTCCACAAGTCAGATGAAAGAGATGCTCCACCGCTTCCTTATCTTCTCTGGAAATAAAATATTCTCCAAATTCCGTAGGATCCACATCCTTAATTTTACACAATTCCTCTAGGATTGACCCTTTCCATTCATCATCCGTACTCAACCATATTTCCATACGGTTACAAGTTGATAAAATAATACATCCATTTATACCATTCTGCTCATGTAACCTCTCCATGGCTGCAGCAGATGTCTTTTTGGTAAACGAAAACAAAGCTCGCACGTCTACCGACGCTCTATTGTGATCGATACCGAGCATTTGAATACTCATTAGTAACCTCCGTAAAGTAAGTAATTTGTCGTCTAGAGAATCTCCAATCAAAGAGTAAATACTAACCCTATCCTCTATTTGACAAGATTCTATTTCCGCGATAGAATCAAGACAATTCGCTGACTTCCTCAGCCAGCAGTATATTGGTTACCAAGGGGTAACCGGATTGGAGTAAAATATATGACAAGCTCAACAAAAAAAGCCATTCTTGTGGTAAGCTTTGGAACCAGTTATGAAGAAGCCAGAATCCGCAACATTGAAGCCATCGAGAAGGATCTTCAAGCAGCTTTCCCTGACCGTAAGTTCTATAGAGCCTGGACAAGCAAGATCATTGCTACAAAACTTCTGAAAAGAGACAACTTGCAGGTTATGAATGTTGTCCAAGCCATGGAAGAAATGCTTGCTGATGGCATCACGGATCTTCTCATTCAACCCACTCATGTAATCGATGGGCATGAAAACAATAGCGTTGCCCAGGATATCGCCAAATATAAGGATAAATTTCAAAGCATTCATTTAGGAGCTCCCCTCTTGGGCTCCCATGAAGACATGACGAAAATGATTGAAATCATCTCTTCAGCATTTGCTCCCCTTCTTGACAAGGATGAAGCTTTAGTCCTTATGGGTCATGGAACAAATCACAGCGTAAACCCCATCTACAAAGAAATGGATGATTGTTTCCATGCTGCCGGACATAAAAACATCTATGTTGGCACAGTAGAAGCCTATCCTAGTCTCGACGACCTAATTGCTATCATCAAGGAGCATAACTATAAAAAAGTATGCCTGAGTCCTTTTATGATTGTAGCTGGCGATCATGCAACTAATGATCTGGCAGGCGATGAGGAGGACTCCTGGAAATCCATCTTTCAGGCATCCGGCATAACTGTGCAATGTGTATTAAAAGGACTGGGAGAATATCCCCAGGTAAGAGCCCTTTTCATCCAACATGCCAAAGAAGCGAAAGAGCTTTCTTAACCTGTATTATATAACAGTTTTCCCGTAAAAGGTTTCGCTTAAGCGAAACCTTTTTTTAAAATTTTTCTTTCAACTTCCGGTTGCCCTCTTTAAGACGCTTGTTCACATCTGGACAATTTCCTAAAATTTCATGAAATGCAGCAATTTCCTGAGATACCGCCCTTCCATGAGGCACCATCCAGGCAGCAGCATCTGTGCCAACTGCCAAAGAAGCTCCTAAAGAAAAGGCATATTGCAAAGTCTCTGCCTGCATATCCATTACCTTTTTTATTTCCTTATCTGGAAATCTGCCTTTTTCCAAAAGATTCCGGACAGTTACCAGCGTTGGCACCCAAACAGCTTGGGACTCTGCCAGCATATGTAAACTTTCATGATCTTGGAAGTTTCCATGCTCTAGCGAATCTACCCCTGCTTCCAAGGCTATCTTCACAGCCTCAGCACCATTAGTATGGGACATAACGGAAAATCCTTCCTCATGAGCGATATGCACCATTTCCTTTACTAATGCAGGCTCCAGATTCTGACTGCTAATGACTCCTGCTTTTTGGAAATCCAGAATTCCCGTTGTCATAATCTTAATAAAATGTCCGCCTTCTCTGCGCACTTTTTTTACTAGATCTGCATATTCCTCAACGGTATCGAAAGCTAATCCTACAATACCACCATATCGCCCTTTTTTATGGATGGCAAAAATAGGACTTCGATAGGTAATTCCATACTCTGGTGCAATGGTCATGGCCGCTTTGGAAACTCCAAGGTGGTCTCCACCGTCTCTAAGCCAATCAATGCCGCAATCCTTGTAGCACCGAAGATGCTCTCGGATTATATTTTCATCCACCCTATCAAAGTGGCGGTCATGTGCCTTTTTAAAATTCAATCCATCCATAAAAATATGGATATGACAGTCTGAACCATAGAGTTCTTTATCAATCTCTTCTGTCATCAATTTTATAAAGAAGGGCATTTACAATACAAGCTGCAATATTACTGCCGCCCTTTCTTCCTTTCGCCACAATATAGGGCACATCGGCCTGCATAATCAATTCTTTTGACTGTACCACATTCACAAAACCTACAGGAACGCCAATAATCAATTCCGGCTTTAACTGACCATTTTCAATTAATTCATAAAGCCGAACCAAGGCGGTAGGGGCATTTCCAATAGCAAAAATCAAAGGTTGATCCAAAGTAGCCGCTTTATCCATACTAGCAGTAGCTCTTGTGGTACCATTCTCCTTAGCAATCTTTGCCACATTCTCGTCAGACATAAAGCAATACACTTCGCCGCCATATCGAGCCAATGCTCTCTTATTGATTCCAGATTTTGCCATCTGCGTATCGGTAACGACACAGGCACCATTTTTTATTGCATTCATTGCTTTTTCCACTACATTTTCAGAAAAGCAAAGATTATCTGCATAGTCAAAATCTGCACTTGTATGAATGCAACGCTTAATAATCAGCTCCTGCTCCTTAGGAAGCACTCTTTCTCCCAGTTCTTCTGTAATAATCTCGAAGCTTCGAGATTCAATTTCTCTTGGCTTAACATTTTCCAATTCAATCTTCATAACACACCCCCTGTTCCAGAATTTCGTAGATTTTCTTCATGTCCAAATGTTTTCTCAACTCTGCAGCTAAAATGTCATACTGGGTCTCCTTAAATTCCTGAAAATCCACACCACTGATTTCTTCAGCATCAAGACCCTTCTTTTTACACAGAGAAGCCACAACTGCCTTAGCCACGCCTTCCTTGTCAAAAATTCCATGCACATAGCTGCCATATATATTGCCAGACTGGGCACCATCATTTTTGATATCATCTTTTTCAAGAAAATTATTAATTCTGGTAACGTGCTCTGTTCCCTCTTTAAGAGTTGTGACACCCATATGAATCTCATATCCCTCTAATTCTACCTGGGACAAGAGACTAAGATCGCCATGAACAGTTTCAAATTTTCCTGTTACACGGGTTCTTGTCTTTCCATCGGCAAATACGGTATCCATAGGAATCAGTCCCATACCTTTAATGGAACCGCCGGCTTCCACTCCATCTGGATCGCTTAAGCTGTCTCCCAGCATCTGATAACCACCACAGACGCCAAAGATAACCTTGCCCTTGGCAGCCGCTTTTAAGACCGCTGCCTCCATACCATTTTGTCGCATCCAAAGCAAATCTTCCATAGTATTTTTTGTTCCTGGAAGAATAATCATATCGGGATCTTTTAGCTCAGCTACATGCTGTACATAGCGCAGGGAAACCCCTGGCATACTCTCAAAAGGATTAAAATCCGTAAAGTTGGAAATTCTGGGAACCCGAATGACTACAATGTCAATCTGACCAACTTCCTGATGGCGATCAAACCGCTCGGTAAGACTATCCTCATCTTCTACCTCAATATTCAGATAGGGCGCAACTCCCACCACTGGAATGCAGCCTCTCTCTTCCAGCATCGCAATTCCAGGATCTAGAATGGTCTTATCGCCTCGAAATTTATTGATGATCAAGCCCTTTACCATAGACCTCTCATCTTCTTCCAGCAGATCAATAGTGCCTAAAAGCTGGGCAAACACTCCGCCTCTGTCGATATCTCCTACCAAAAGAACCGGTGCTTTCGCCATCTTCGCCATTCCCATATTTACAATATCATCTTTTTTTAAATTAATCTCAGCAGGACTCCCCGCTCCCTCAATAACAATAATATCATTTTCTTTCTCCAACTTATGAAAGGCTTTCATGATATCCGGCACAAGCTTATGTTTGTATTTGAAATAATCGCGGGCACTCATATTGTCCAACACTTCTCCATTTACAATCACCTGAGAACCGCTGTCATTGGTGGGTTTTAGCAAAATGGGATTCATCAAAACAGAAGGCTTGATTCCCGCTGCTTCCGCCTGCATCACCTGAGCCCGGCCCATCTCCAGACCTTCCTCTGTAATAAATGAATTCAATGCCATGTTTTGGGACTTAAAGGGAGCCACCCGATAACCATCCTGGTGAAATATGCGGCATAAGCCGGCTGCCAGAAGACTTTTTCCGGCATTTGACATGGTTCCCTGTACCATAATTGTTTTTGCCATCTTAACTCCTCACTATGCTCTCCAGCACCTGAATCAACATACAATTTGCATCGTGGGTTCTTACCGCCACACGATAAAATCCCTTCTCTAAACCGGGATAATTACTACAATCACGGATCATTATATTTTTTTCCAAACACTTTTCATAAAGATCCTGTGCTCCTTGAAAGAAAATATAATTTGCCTGGGAATCATACACCTTAAATCCTAAATTTTTCAGACTTTCTTTCAAATATCTTCTCTCTTCATGAACTAAGGTCTGGGCTTTCTTCACATAATCCTTTTCCTTTAAAGCCGCAAGGCCTGCCGCCTGAGCAGGAATTGATACATTCCAAGGCTGCACCATGTGACTCATTCTCTCCAACAGCTCTTCATTTCCGCAAATGCCATAGCCTAATCGAAGTCCTGCCATGGCGTATCGTTTGGTAAAAGCTTTAAGAATAAAAATATTTTGATAGGCATCTGCCAGATTTTTCTTTGAAAAATCATTTCCTCCCTCTACAAAATCAAGAAAACACTCATCTAAAAGAAGGTGAATCTGCATGCTTTTACATCGATCCATAATCATTTTTAATATTCTATTTTCAATCAGAAAACCCGTCGGATTATTAGGATTGCACAAAAATAGCATATCTAATTCCGGAGTCAGCTGTTCTAAAATTTCCTCTCCTATACGAAATTCTTTCATAGGATAGTATACAATCTCACAGCCAACAGCCTCCAATGCCTGACCATATTCTGCAAAGGTAGGGATGGGAAGAAGAGCTTTTCTGGGGCGAAGAGCCATGACAAAAGAAAAGATCAACTCAGCTGCCCCATTGCCGCAAATAAGTTGCCTTTCCGCTATGCCTTCATAATTTGCCAGAGATGTCTTCAAAGCACTATAGAAAACATCCGGATAGCAGCTTACCTGCTCCATACTGTCACAAACCGCTTTTTTTACCGATTCCGGTGTTCCCAAAGGATTGATGTTTGAAGAGAAGTCCATAACGCCGGGATGGCGATAGACATCTCCTCCATGAATTTGTTTTGACATATTGTTTCCCCCCTATATGTCATTGACAGTGCCGGTTACATTCCCACAAAGAAAAAGAAGAGGATTCGAACCAAGGCAAATATCATTAACGAAAGAATAGCCGATACATATAAAAGATTATTGGCCTTCTTTATATCTGCAATCTGAATCTTTCGACCCGCATCACCAATAAATGGTTTCTTATGCAACTTTCCGAAATACCATGCGTCTCCGGCCAGCTGTACATCTAAAGCTCCTGCCATCACTGCCTCTGTCTGAGCCGAATTAGGGCTGGCATGATTGTAACGATCTCTTCTATAGATTCTCCAGGCATTTTGGGCCTTTAACCCACAGAAATAGGATGCCAGAATCATAATAAGTGCAGATAATCTTGCTGGGATATAATTCACTACATCGTCAAATCTAGCTGCACAAGTTCCAAAATATTGAAATCGCTCATTCTTATATCCTACCATGGAATCCATAGTATTGACAGCCTTGTAAGCAAAGCCCAACACAGGGCCTCCAATTATCAAATAGAAAAGGGGAGCAATCACTCCATCCGAAGCATTCTCTGCTATCGTCTCAACTGTTGCCTTCGTAACCCCAACTTCGTCGAGATTTTCCGTATCTCTCCCTACAATCATCGAAACTGCCTGTCTGGAAAGCTGCAGATTTCCTGTCTCAAGAGCATCATATACCCTCATACTTTCCTCTTTTAGAGAACGGGTAGCTAAAATCTGATAGGACATAAAAGTTTCCACAAAGAAACCTAATATCACATGAATCTTAAATGCAATAAAGAGAATACCATAACTTATAAAAGCAGTAATTCCTACTACAAAAACCACTAGGAAAAATCCCGCTTTTCTTTCTCCGGACTTGTCCTTTGGAAAAATACCACGAAGCAACTTTTCCAACACCTCAATCAATTTTCCAATCGCCCGAACCGGATGGTATAACCATCTCGGATCTCCAATAAGAAGATCCAGAATAAACCCTGCAGCAACAGCTGCCAACATCCATTTAAACATATCTATGCCGGCTTACCGGATATTTAATTCCGATGAACCTTCACCTCTCTTATATTATTTTTCCAGAGAGCAATGTTAAGCTCTGCTTCAATGCCCATAGCATTTTTCACCTGCCACTCATAGAAATCTCTATGGGGACAGGAATACTTATCAAGCAGGGACATAATTGTCCCCCCATGAACCACAAAAGCAATCTTATCCAAATCTTTTTCTATCGCATCCTGGATCGCCTTAGCAAAGCCCTCACAGCATCTGCTGCGAAATTGCTTTTGATCCTCCCCTTCTGGAAAAGGTAAACTGCCATTGCTGTCAATCCATTTTTGATAGTCAGGATTTCCATTTAATTCTTGATAATTTTTATTTTCAAAGCTGCCAAAATCACATTCTCTCAGTTCTGGAATTACTTTCCTCTCCGTATCTGGATAGAGAATCGAAGCCGTCTCAAGGCAACGCTTTAAAGGGCTGACATACACCAGATTCACTCTCGGATAATGTAAGGACTTCAACTCCTCCAGACCTTGGGCACACAGGCTCTCATCTGTAGTTCCTATATAGCGTCCCAAGGTATTTCCATAGGTTTTTCCATGGCGAATCAAATATAATTTTATATTTTTGCTGTCCGTCTTCATCCCTTAATCACCTGACCGATTCCACAAAATACTCGAATCACCTGATCTGAGTAAGCTGCCAGGTCCGTACAGACTCTTCCTGTTGCTTCTCGATATTTTCTATCAAAAGCATCCACAGGAACTACGCCGCATCCCAGCTCATTTGTCACTAGGATTACATTGGGATTTTTTTGCATTAACTCTTTTGCAAAAATTCTGGGATCCCGGTCCTCATGTATAAGTCTTTTTATATATTCATGAAAATGAAGTACTCCCTCAGCGGCAAAAATTTCCTCCTCTGAGCAAACCATGCCATCTGCCCATTTTGTAATTTCAAAGGTCTTCTTTGCATATTCTTTTTTTCCCTGAAATGCACCGCCAATGATTAGTTTCATAAGGATGCTACCTCCACAATTTCAAAAATTAATTTAAGAATTACACAGGCCATGGGCATTACCAGCTCACATGCAGATAAAAACCATCCTGCCAGATCCCCAGTGGTTCCACCAAAATATTTCATTGCCATATAATGATAGTAGGCAAAGACGATAAAAGCACCTAACAAAGCAGCCAATCCATAGGCAGGATTCACCAGAATCATCAAAAGAGCTAAAAAAATCCAATAAATTAACATGATCTTTTGTACGGTTTTCGTACTGGCACCCCGAGAAAGAGCTGCCACCGATCCATCTTTTTTCGCCTTCTTGAAACTTACGATGGCATAGGCACTCATAGTTCTTGAAAGCATAAATCCTAAACCGACTACCGGAATAATATCTTTACTCAATTGAGAATAAGCCGCCACCATTAAAAGGAAATACACAGAACAATGGATTACTGCAAATGCACCGGAATTGGAATCTTTAAGGATTTCCAATCTTCGCTCTCTGGTTTGCCAGGAACTCATGGCATCTGTGGTATCCAGGAAACCATCCAGATGAATTCCTCCCGTTACCAGAACAGAGATCATTACAAGAATAATCACGTAAAAGATCTGATTAAGAGAAATCAAACTGCCAAAACAACTCCAGCCATAGACCAGAAGACCGATGACAGCCCCCACCCAGGGCCAGAAGACCATGGCATAGGACATATTCTCTTCCTTCCATTCACATTGAGGCATGGGGATTTTAGAATACATAGAAAATGCTATGATAAAACTGTTGATTATATTTTTCATTGTCCCCTCCAACTACTTATGACATATCGGGATTCCATAGACCACCTCTGTCACTCGATCCGCAAGCTCGGCGATTCTTTGATTGATTTCTCCCAATATGCGTTGATAATTCACTGTCTCTTCCGGATATTCTATGCCATCTGTAAAAATTTCATTAGTGACAATAACCAAATGTTCACACTCATCCAAAAGGTGAACAACCCCTTCCATCACAGCCCGCACAGTATCGACTCCAGCCCCGCCTTCCTGATAAATTTCATTAGCTACCAGGTTCGACATGCACTCTAAAAGCACATGACTTCCTTTGGGAAGCTCCACATTTTTTAAATGCGTAAAGCATTCAATCGTCTCAAATCTTTTTTCTTTACGCATTTGACGATGTCTGCGGATTCTGGCATGGCTTTCCTCATCAAAGGGATACATGGTTGCAATATAAATTCTTTTATCGCCATTAAAGTCTAAAATACAGGATTCTGCAAAAGCTGATTTTCCGCTTCCGCTGCCTCCAGTGATCAGATGAAGCATATCATTTCTCCTATTTCAACGGAACATACGTTTCCATTTTATTTTCATCAAATGTTGCCACACTATTGTATACAGCAAGAGCAATGTCAATGATAGGGAAAAGCGTCACTGCTCCTGTACCTTCACCTAAACGCATATCTGCAGTTAAAACGCCCTCCAAATCAAGTGCCTTAAGTACCATAGCTGACGCCGGTTCCTTAGAAAGGTGGGAAGCAATCATATATTCTCTAGCTTCCGGAACCAAACGTGCTGCACAAAGAGCAGCAACTCCTGAAATAAATCCGTCAATAACAACCGGAATCTGATAAGCAGCACCTCCAAGGAAAAGTCCCATCATACCTGCGATATCGAGACCGCCCACCTTAGCCAGAACATCAATTACATCATCTGAATTTGGTTTATGAAGTGCAATCGCCTTACGAATTACCGTAATTTTTCTCTCTAACCCCTGGCTGGAAAGTCCGGCACCTCTGCCAGTGACCAATTCCACATTCTGATTCAAAAGCACTGCTGTGATCGCACTGCTAGTGGTGGTATTTCCGATTCCCATCTCGCCTGTAGCAATCATACCATAGCCTTTTTCTTTCAATTCACCAACCATATGAATTCCGACTTCAATGGCTTTAATCGCCTCTTCTCTTGTCATCGCAGGCTCTTTCGCCATGTTTCTGGTTCCCCACATAACCTTATGCTGGAGCAAGGTGGATTGGTTGGCAATGCCAATATCTACCGGAAAAATATCAGCGCCAGTCTGACGACACATAATAGAAGCTGTGGCCTTTTCCTTAAGGAAATTTTCCGAAATGATCAAGGTAACCTCCTGTCCGCTCTGGGAAATTCCTTCCTCCACCACACCATTATCTGCGCACATGGTCACCAATGCTTTCTTAGGGGTCGGCACATCAGGGCTTCCGATAATCCCCGCCATTTTTACCACCATGTCCTGCAACTTCCCTAGACTATGCAAGGGAATAGATATATTATACCAATGGTCTAACGCTGCCTTCTGAGCTTCTTGATTAATAGGTTTGATGGAATGAATTGCTTCCTCTAAATTCATTTACTCTACTTCCTTTCCTGGCATTTCTTTAAAAACGCCTCCGCTACCTTAGGATTACCATAGTAATAAAGATGGGGATAGCCCGCCATAAGATAATCCTCGCTATGGATACATCTCCAACCTCGTTTCGAGAGAGGTTTGGAAGCCTGAAAAGCATCCCCACAATTTTCTGAATCATAATAATGAAATTCATGAGCAGGAATCTCTCCTACCTCCTGACCAAACACCTTTCCCTCTGAAAGCCGAACATAGCCAAAGCGGTTAAGATGATCTGTTTTATGGACACTGCCATTAATCAATCCCACCATATCATACCAAGCTTCATCCTGCCCCTGCATTTTTTCATGGAGATACATAAATCCTCCACACTCCGCATAGCAGGGCATTCCCCCATTTACAGCAGTCTTTATACTTTCTTTCATACTTTGATTGGCACTGAGTTCTCTAGCATACAATTCTGGATATCCACCATGAAATAAGAGCCCCTGTATATCTTCTGGAACCTTCTTATCGTGAATAGGGGAAAATTCCACAAGTTCAGCGCCCATGCTGCGTAGAAGATTTAAATTGTCTTCATAAAAAAAGCAAAAAGCCTCATCCTTTGCTAAACCGATACGAATGCCCTTATAATCGCAGTCTGGTTTAGAAAGTTCATCATTAATATCTTCCGCCTGACCAGCCAGGTCTAATAAGGCTTCCACATCAATTGTCTTCTCTAATTTCTGGGCAAAACTTTGCAATTGCTCCTGAAGATTCTCAATTTCCCCTGGCATCACAAGCCCAAGATGCCGACTTTCCAAATGGATGTCCTCCATGACGGGAACATAGCCAAGCACCTTAACCGGCAATTCTTTTTCGATCATGTCCTTCATTCTTCCATACATCATAGGAGACAATCGATTCAAAATCACACCAGCAATATGACTATTTTTTTTATATTCCAAAAAACCCTTAATCCAAGGAATCACCGATACGCTTAACCCCTTACAATTAACCAAAAATACAGTTGGGGTATCTGTTTTATCAGCCACATCCCAGGCACTAGCATCTGTTGAAATTCCCGCCAAGCCATCATAGTATCCCATTA
>CAVBGA010000025.1:0-16222 GCA_963594675.1 Lachnospiraceae bacterium | reverse complement strand
GTATCAGGATTTAAAAGAAAGAGAAAAGAGGAGGTATTGAGTGATGTACGAATTATCACCATCTATGCTGTCAGCAGACTTTAATCGTTTGGGAGAACAGTTGAAGACAATTGAAGACACAGGTGTGAACTGGCTCCACATTGATGTTATGGACGGAGATTTTGTTCCTAGTATTTCTTTTGGAATGCCTGTGATCAAATCTATTAGAAAAGAAAGCAAACTTTTCTTTGATGTACATTTGATGATTTCTGATCCAGATCGCTATATTGATGAATTTGCTAAGGCTGGGGCAGACTTGATTACCGTACATGCAGAGACATGTCCACATTTGGAGGGCTGTATCACACACATTCACAATGCCGGCTGCAAGGCTGGTGTGGCGCTGAATCCTGCAACTCCTCTTTGTGTTCTGGATTATGTGCTTGAGAAAGTGGATATGGTTCTGATTATGACAGTGAATCCGGGATTCGGCGGACAGTCTTATATTCCCAGATCCACAGAGAAGATTGCAGATCTTAAGAAGATGATTCAGGATCGGGGATTGCATACAGATATCGAAGTTGACGGTGGAATCAATAGCAAGACTGTGGATACAGTACTTGATGCAGGTGCAAACATTCTTGTTGCAGGATCCGCTGTATTTGGTGGAGATATTGTTGAAAATATCAAAGGCTTCCAGGAAGCATTTGCAAAACGGAGTTAAGATTGAAAACATTGATTATCAGCGGGGGCAATATCGATCAGGATTTTGCCCTCGATTTTATAGGAAAACTTACTTATGATCGAATGATTGTTGCGGATCGTGGTTTGGAATTTGTCCAGAAAAACCATATAAAGCCGGATTTGATCGTTGGGGATTTTGATAGTGTGGATCCTGCGGTGATGGAAGATTTTCGCAGCAAAAATGATGTTCCCATTCGGACCTACAATCCCGTGAAGGATGCTACCGATACCCAGATCACGATAGAAAAAGCCATCGAGGATGGTAGTGATGAAATTTGGGTGTTAGGGGCTACTGGGACAAGAATAGACCACGTATTGGGAAATATATGTTGCCTGCAACTGGCTCATCAGGCTGGTGTCGCAGCCTACCTGGTAGATTCTCACAATAGAATATCCCTGGTGTCAAAAGAAAAAATTATAAATAAAGATCAGCAATTTGGAAATTATATATCCCTGATTCCCTTATGTGACAAGGCCAGAGGGGTAAGCCTGAAGGGCTTCAAATATTCTCTGGATGATGTAGAACTTACGAATGTGGGAAGTTTGGGTATTAGTAATGAAATCCTTGAGTCGGAAGCAGAGATTTCTGTAAAAGAGGGCGTGCTGATTCTTGTGGAATCAAAAGACTGACCGGAAAACGGTTGGTCTTTTTCATCATATAGGAAACTTTCTTTCTTTTCCTGATTTAAATTACATACAAATGTGAAATCTATGTTAAATCTATGTGAAAAATGGTATAGTAATCTAAAGTTAAAATTTAGAGGAGAACATTATGCCATGACGATTTATGAATTTTTCTCATTAATGGGTGGGGTAGGTTTATTTCTTTATGGAATGAGCATTATGTCTACTGGCTTAAAAAATGCAGCCGGAGACCAATTAAAGGTGATTTTGGAAAAAGCAACAGCAAATCGTTTTATTTCTGTAATTGTGGGAATGTTGGTTACGCTCTTGATTCAGAGTTCCTCCGCTACAGACATGATGGTCATCAGTTTTGTAAGTTCGGGGCTTATGAGTCTCATTCAGGCGGTGGGCGTTATTATGGGTGCCAATATAGGCACAACCATTACGGCCCAGATTACAGCTTTTAATTTGGGGGCGTATGCACCAATTATCCTTTTTGTGGGAGCCATTATGTACCTATTCCTTAAGAGAAGCACAGTGAAGCATGTGGGTTCTGTTATTATGGGTTTTGGTATGCTATTTTTTGGCATTTCTGTAGTTAAGTCAGCGATTGCACCCCTGGCGGAAAGTGCAGAGTTTATTTCTTTTTTATCTACCCTGCGCAATCCGGCGATTGCGGTAGTATTTGGTGTGGCTTTTACTGCTTTGCTGCAAAGTTCTTCCTCATCTGTGGTTATTTTTCAGACCTTTGCGGTGCAGGGACTTTTGAGTTATGATATGACGGTATACCTTGTGATTGGAGCAGCGATTGGATCCGTTACACCCAATATTCTTGCCTCTCTTACCACAAACCGCAACGGCAAGAGAACAGCAGTATTGAATTTGCTTTTTAATCTGATCAGAGCAGCGATTATCATACTGATCATCCATATTTTCCCGGGACTTCTGGACTTTATTCAGAATCTGACGCCGGATAGCGTGGGACACCAGGTAGCCAATACCCATACGATTTTTGCAATTTTGGCTGTCGTACTTGAGTTTCCTTTTGCCGGAAAGATTGTGCAGTTGTCTCAAAAAATTATTCCGATTCTTCCAGAGGAGACGAAAAAACTGGAAGACCGAAAAATGCATTTTATGGTACAGACCAGTGATCTTCCTTCGTCTATGGCTCTACAGCAGGCCAGACTGGAGATTTCACGTATGGCGCATATTTCCAGAGATACTTATGCCACTGCAATTGATGCCTTCTTTACCCTTGATGACAAGATGGCGCAGGAGGTTATGGACGGAGAGGAGACAGTGGATTTCTTGACAGATGCCATACAGGAAAAATTGATTGAACTTCATTCCAAGGATTATCCGGAGAAAGTAATCGCTCAGATTTCCCAGATGATGCTGGTGGTGTCGGATATTGAACGGATCTCTGATCATGCGGAAAATATTGTAGAATATGCAGAGCAGTTAAAAAGTAGACGGGCAGTAATCTCTCAGACAGGAAATAGTGAGTTACATAGACTTGCTAAAGCATCCTTAACTGCGGTAGACTATTCATTAGATATCTTTGAACATGAAAAGTATCAGATGATTCCTGAAGCAGAGAAGCTGGAACAGGAGGTAGATGATATTCATGATGAGGTTATAGAATCCCATATTCATCGTTTGATGGATGTAGCCTGTGATCCTGCAGGAGGCGTTATTTTTACAGATATTGTTACAGATTTTGAGCGCTGTTCGGATCATGCGATTAATATTGCATGTGCTTTGTCAGAAGAACATAATCACAGACATTTTAATGAATAAGATTTGACAAAATGAGTTAGGCCTTATTAAGAAATGAAAATTGGCAAGACTTATGAAGGGAAGAATATCATGGCAATGGTTTATATAGTGGAAGATGATGCCGCTATTCAGGAAATTGAAAGTATCGCTTTGAAAAACAGCAATTATAGCGTAGAGGCTTTTGGTCGGGCTGCGGATTTCTTGCAGAAATTGGAAATAGCTCTTCCGGATCTTATCCTCTTGGATATTATGCTTCCAGATAAGAATGGCTATGAGATCATACGGGAATTGCGTAAAAATCCTAGAACAAAGAAAATTCCTGTGATCATGGTTACCGCGAAAACCTCTGAGATGGATATGGTAAAAGGCTTGGATGATGGAGCGGATGATTATATAAAAAAACCCTTCTCCGTTATGGAGCTTCTGTCCAGAGTGAAAGCACTTTTGCGGCGAACCCAGGAGGAGGAAGTGAAGCTTTTGCAGGTAGGGCTGATAGAGCTGGATCACGACAGACATATTGTGAAGGCGGATGGCCGGAACATAGAGTTGGCTTATAAAGAATATCAGCTTTTGCGTTATCTTATGATTAATAAGGAGATGGTGCTTTCCAGAGAATCCATTATGCAGTTTGTTTGGGGCACGGATTATGAAGGAGAGAGCCGTACGGTAGATATGCATATAAAAACCCTGCGGCAGAAATTGGGCTCCTGTGGTAGTATGATCAAAACAGTAAGAAATGTAGGCTATGTAATTTCAGCTTCGATGGAAGGTTGAGTCCATGAGACAGAAAATCAGATTATATTTTGCGATTATTGCTTTGCTCGCTGTTCTTGCAACAACAGCGGGCATTACCTTTACCTATTACAATCTTTTGCGCAATCAGGTCAGAGAAGACTTGAAAGTGAATGCCAGATTGCTTAGTGACACTGAAATTTTTCAGAAAATCCATGAGGATGCGAAGGGGGAGGAAAAAGAGGAGAATATAGCATCTCTAAAAAAATTAGAATCCGATAACCTGCGTATCACTTGGATTGATGAGGATGGGAAAGTTCTTTATGACAATGATTATCCTGTGAATAAAATGAAAAATCATTTGAATCGTCCGGAAATCCAGGCTGCCATCAAGCAAGGGTGGGGTGAGAGCGTAAGAAAATCAGATACCATGCAGTGGAATACATATTATTATGCCCTGCAATTGGAAGATGGGACAATTCTTCGGGTGTCAACCCAGGCAAGTTCCATCAGCAATGTTTTTTTGAATTCCGCACCAGTTATCCTGCTTATTGCCATTTTAATTTTATTGGTTTGCGTTTTTCTAGGTTATTTGCTTACCCATCAGCTGCTTCGCCCAATTAATATGATGGCGGAACATTTGGATGACAACATGGATCCTACTATTTATAAGGAATTACAACCCTTTGCTCAGAAATTACGAAGCCAGCATGACAATATTCTGGCGGCAGCTACCAGCAGGCAGGATTTCACAGCCAATGTTTCTCATGAGTTAAAGACGCCTTTGACAGCTATATCAGGCTATGCAGAACTCTTGGAAAATGGCATGATCGACGAGAGTCAGCAGGAACATGTGGCCCAGGCAATTCGCAGCAATAGTGATCGTCTTCTGGCTTTAATCAATGATATCATTAAATTGTCTGAGTTGGATCATACAGAACTGCCAAGACAGTTTGTGCAGCTGGATTTGTATGAGATTGTTTCAGAATGCTGTAAGAGACTAGAGGTATCAGCACGAAAAAAACAGATTACTTTAAATTGTTTTGGCCGTCATACTATGATGACGGGAGATCGTGATCTTCTTAAAGAATTAATAGAAAATTTAGTGCAAAATGCCATTCGCTATAATAACGAAGAGGGGAAAGTCCGGGTTATTGTATTTATGCAAAATAGCCATCCAGTGCTTTTGGTGGAAGACAACGGAATTGGAATTCCTGTAGACCAGCAGGAGAGGGTTTTCGAGCGCTTTTACCGGGTGGATAAAAGTCGATCCAGAGAGACAGGGGGAACCGGTCTGGGTCTTGCCATTGTTAAGCATATAGCGGAAATACATAATGCCCAGATTGTTATGGACAGTGAAGTAGGAAAAGGAACGAAGATTTCCGTCCTGTTTTAAAAATAAGAAGATAGTTCTTTTGTAAATTAAAAAGGGATATGCTATACTAACAAGCATGTGATATTAATTAGATGAATCTTATGCTGCAAACCAGGTGATTTGTAAGGGAAGAGCCCTTAAAATTTTAGAATCTCGGATGCAGAAGAAAGGGATAGAAGTCATGGAAGGACATAAGACGATAAAAGTAGCATTGTTAGGCCTAGGTACTGTTGGTGGCGGCGTATACAAACTCATCCAGCGACAGGGAAAGGAGATGGAGAAGAAGGCAGGAGCTTCTCTTGAAGTTGCCAAGATTATGGTGCATAATCTGGCGAAAAAGAGAGAGGGTGTGGATCCAGCTCTTCTGACAGATTCTTGGGAGGAGATCCTAAAGGATCCGGAGATTGCCATTGTAATTGAGGTGATGGGCGGAATTGAACCGGCAAGAACTATGATTCTGGAAGCCCTTAGTGCAGGAAAACATGTAGTAACGGCCAATAAAGACCTCATTGCAGAACATGGCCACGAGCTTTTGGATGCTGCCAAGACACATGGTGTAGATTTTCTTTTTGAGGCGGCCGTGGCAGGAGGTATTCCTATTATCCGCCCCTTAAAACAGTGTCTGGTGGCAAATGAAATAGATGAAGTAATGGGTATCGTCAATGGAACAACCAATTATATTCTGACTAAAATGTATGAAGAGGGCATGGATTTTGAAGAGGCCTTGGCTCAGGCGACAGAATTAGGTTATGCTGAAGCAGATCCTACAGCGGATGTGGAAGGATTAGATGCTGGAAGAAAATTAGCAATTATGTCTTCTATTGCTTTTCATTCCAGGGTAACCTTTTCTGATGTGTATACAGAGGGAATCACCAAAATTTCTGCAAGGGATATTGCTTATGCCAAGGAATTCGATGAGGTAATTAAGTTGGTAGCTGTGGCCCATAATACAGAAGAGGGAATCGAGGTTGGTGTGTATCCCATGATGCTGCCGAAGGACCATCCTCTTGCTACCGTTCGGGATTCCTTTAATGCAGTCTTCGCCCATGGAGATGCTGTGGATGATGTTATGTTCTATGGCCGAGGAGCAGGAGAGTTTCCCACGGCTAGTGCCATCATGGGGGATGTCATTGATGTAATTCGAGATATCTGTTATTCTTGTGCAGGAAGAATCGGTTGTGGCTGTTACAGAGAGACTCCGGTAAAAGAATTTAAAAATGTGAAAAACAAATTTGTATTTAGGATTCGTGTGGAAAATAGACCGGGCGTGCTTGCATCAATCGCCAGCGTGTTTGGCGTGCATATGGTTAGCATTACCCGAATGATTCAAAATACCATGCAGGATCAAACCGCTGAGTTGGTAATGGTCACAGAGGCTGTGGCAGAAAGTCAGATGGAGGATGCATTGGAGCATCTGCAAAATATGAGCGCCATCCGCGAGATTAGCAGTGTGATTCGCGAATATTAAAAAGATTTAGTTTACAAATAGAAGGATATAAGATAGAAATATAGAAGGAGACAGAAGAGATATGAAATTAGGTATCGTAGGACTTCCTAATGTAGGTAAAAGTACATTATTTAACTCATTAACTAAGGCAGGTGCTTTGTCAGCCAATTATCCTTTTGCAACCATCGATCCCAATGTGGGAATCGTATCTGTTCCCGACGAGAGAATCGTAAAGTTGGGAGAGCTTTATCATACAAAGAAGGTGACACCGGCTACGATTGAATTTGTAGATATTGCAGGTTTGGTAAAGGGTGCCAGCAAGGGCGAAGGTCTGGGAAACCAGTTTCTAGCAAATATTCGAGAGGTAGATGCCATTGTTCATGTGGTTCGTTGCTTTGAGGATACCAATATTATTCATGTGGATGGTTCTGTGGATCCGGCGCGTGATATTGAGACTATTAATCTGGAATTAATCTTTTCTGATATAGAGATCTTGGATCGAAGAATTGCTAAAATTTCCAAACAGGCAAGAATGGACAAGACATTGGCTAAGGAGCTGGAGCTTGTGGAGTCTGTAAAAGCACATCTGGAAGAAGGAAAGATGGCAAGAACCTTTGAAGTACCGGAAGATGATGATATGCGTATCTGGTATAAAGGATACAATCTTTTGACGGCAAAACCTACTATTTATGCAGCAAATGTGGCAGAAGATGATCTGGCAGACGATGGTGCAGCGAATGAGCATGTAGGTAAGGTTCGTGCTATGGCGGCAGAAGAAGGAGCAGAGGTGTTTGTAATCTGTGCGCAGATTGAGCAGGAATTGGCAGAGCTTGATGAAGATGAGAAAAAAGAATACCTGGATGACTTGGGAGTTAGCTCCAGTGGTTTGGATAAATTGGTAGCAGCTAGCTATTCTCTTTTAGGACTTATTTCTTTCTTGACAGCTGGTGAGGATGAGTGCCGTGCATGGACGATTACTAAGGGAACGAAGGCTCCTCAGGCAGCTGGTAAAATTCATACAGATTTCGAGAGAGGATTTATTAAGGCCGAGGTTGTCAATTACCAGGATCTGTTAGATAATGGAAGCCTTTCTGCTGCAAGAGAAAAAGGTATTGTTGGCATGGAAGGCAAAGAATATGTAGTTAAGGATGGCGATGTAATTCTTTTCCGTTTTAATGTATGATAGCTTTATAGGGGAATTAGGATGGATATGAATATTAATTTCCCAAATTTGGGAATCTATTTAAATCATGTGGGAAAAACCTTTCATGTATTTGGCATTGAGATTGCCTATTATGGAGTGGTAGTGGTATTAGGTATGATTCTTGGTACTTGTCTGGTGCTTTATGAGGCAAAGCGTCTTGGTGAGAATCCCGATACCTATCTGGATATGATCATGATAGGACTTGTGGCGGGAGTGATTGGTGCCCGGACCTATTATGTGGTTTTTTCCTGGAATAATTATAAGGACCATCTCATAGATATCTTTAATCTCCGACAGGGAGGCCTTGCCATCTATGGAGGAATTATCGGGGCCACACTTGCTATTTTTATTGTTAGCAAGATAAAGAAGATGAATTTTTTAAGAATTGCCGATTGTGTAGCGCCTGGACTTTTGTTGGGACAGATCATTGGACGTTGGGGGAATTTCTTTAATAGAGAGGCCTTTGGAGATTATTCCAATAACCTTTTGGCAATGCAGCTTCCTGTGTCTGCTGTTCGAAGCAATGAGATTACAGAAAAAATGTGGGAGCATGTGAGTAGAGTAAATGGGATAGAAATGATTCAGGTACATCCCACCTTCTTATATGAAGGAATGTGGAATTTACTGGGACTAGTATTGATTTTGCTTTATCGAAAACACAAACGATTTGATGGAGAGGTATTCCTCCGCTACTTAACTATTTACGGCATAGGCCGTTGCTGGATTGAAGGCCTTCGCACGGACCAATTATTGTTGCCAGTGGTGGGACTTCCCGTGTCTCAGGTTTTATCCTGTTGTCTTGTTGTGGGATCCGTGATTGCTGTCCACCACTTTGGGAAAAAAATAAAAAAAATTTAATAAATAATGGCTAAGGACCATACAACGCAGAATGTTGTATGGTTTTTTGCTATTTTCTTATCATTTATCCTCCAAAATAGAGAGAAAGTGGGGGAAAAAATAAAATTTTGATAAAGAAATGACTTGACATGACGGAAGAGAAAGTGAAAAAAGCAGATGCCTGCCCTTGTAATTTCAACAAATCTAGGGTAATATAAGAACATAAGTGGTGACAAGTGGTAAAAAGTGGTATGAAATGGAGGATGAGGGAGTCCTTTGTTTCATGAGTGGAGATGAAGGGGAGAAAACATTTCCACTTTAAGAGGTAACTGTTATGTTCATGGGAGAGTATAGTCATACGATCGACACGAAGGGTCGATTGATCATACCGGCAAAGTTCAGGGAACTTCTTGGGGAGGAGTTTGTCCTGACAAAGGGTCTTGATGGTTGTCTATCCATTTATCCCATGGAAGAATGGAAATCTTTTGAAGAAAAGCTGAAATCACTGCCGCTTACAAACAAAAATGCTAGAAAGTTTTCTCGTTTTTTCGTTTCCGGTGCAACAGTATGTGAACTGGACAAGCAGGGGAGAATTCTCGTTCCATCCACTTTACGGGAATTTGCTGGTCTGGAAAAGGATGTTGTGCTTACGGGAAGTCTTAACCGAATTGAGATCTGGAGTAAGACCAAATGGACCGAGAACAGCGACTATGATGATATGGATTCCATTGCTGAAGATATGCAGAGTATGGGTATCATCATCTAGACATGCATGGGAGGATCAGATTGGAATTCAGTCACAAATCAGTATTACTTCAGGAAACAATTCAGAATCTTAATGTAAAAGCAGACGGAGTTTATGTCGATGGAACGCTTGGGGGAGCAGGACATTCTCTGGAAGTTTGTAAGCAGTTGTCCGCCACGGGGAGATTAATAGGGATAGACCAGGACGCAGCTGCAATAGCTGTTGCCACGGAGCGTTTGTCCGAATTTGGGGATCGGACTTCCATTATCCGCAGCAACTATTGCAATATGGTCCCGGAAGTACGGACGTTGGGATATTCCCATGTGGACGGCATTTTGCTGGATTTGGGGGTTTCTTCGTATCAGTTGGATACGGCAGAAAGAGGATTCAGCTATAGGGAGGATGCCCCACTGGATATGAGAATGGATCAACGCCAGGATAAAACTGCCAGAGATATTGTAAACGGATACAGTGAGGGAGAACTGTACCGGGTGATTCGCGATTATGGGGAGGACAAGTTTGCAAAAAATATTGCAAAGCATATTGTCGCTGCAAGAGCGGAAGCTCCTCTTGAGACGACAGGCCAGCTTGTTGAAATCGTTCGTCATGCAATTCCGGCAAAAGTTAGAGCTGTGGGGGGACATCCGGCAAAGAGAACCTTTCAGGCAATTCGCATTGAATTGAATCAGGAGTTGGATGTGTTAAAAAATTCATTGGATGACATGATTGATTTGCTTGCGGATCGGGGGAGAATCTGCATCATAACATTTCATTCATTGGAAGATCGCATTGTGAAGAGTGCGTTCAAAAAAAATGAAAATCCGTGTACTTGTCCGCCGGACTTTCCGGTATGCGTATGTGGGAATGTATCGAAAGGGAAGGTCATTACCCGCAAACCCATACTGCCGTCGGAAGGAGAGTTGGAAGAAAACAGCCGCTCCAAGAGTGCGAAGTTACGGGTTTTCGAGAGAAGAATAACCGCACAGTAAGGAGTAATTATGGCAGGTAATTCACGGAGAAGGGTAAATTCATCCAGATCGAAATATTACTATAGAGATGAGTCGTATGTCAGCGGAAACACAGTAAGGAAGTTGACATATGAACCGCAGGAAGATCCAAGACAGAAGGAACGGGAGAGAAAGAAGACTGTCAGCAATTCCGTGCGGAGAAACAGGGTAAAGGCGATGCAGATGGGGAGAGGATATGTCATGTTTCTTGCGGTGGTTTCCGTAATCACCCTAGCATTATGTGTGAATTATCTCCAGCTGCGTGCGAAGTACACCAACCAGTTGGAAGATATTGCATCGCAGGAAAGCGAGTTAAGCACCTTGAAAGCAGACAACGATGCGTTGTATAATGCGGTAATGGCTTCTGTTGATCTTGATAAGATTAAGGAGACTGCAATCAACGAACTGGGAATGAAATATCCAACGGAAGATCAGATTGAGACTTATGATACCGTAGGAGATAGTTACGTTCGTCAGTATGAGGACGTGCCTGAAAGTAAGTAGGTGTAATTTTGATTTTTTTTAAGAAAAAAAACAAGGGTAGATCCTATGATAAAAGATTCATAGGACGAAAACTTAATACGAGAATGAGACGAAAGCTGGTATGGTCATTTGGTGTGATTGTGCTGGCTTTAGTCGGTTTAGCCATCAGAATCACATATGTAAATGCCACAGACGGGCAGAAGTATAAGAAACAGGTTCTTAGTCAGTCGCAACAGCAGTATGACAGCAGGGTAATTCCTTTTAAAAGAGGAGATATCACGGATACCAATGGAACCTTATTGGCCACTAGTGAGAAAGTATATAATGTTATACTGGACTGTAAGGTGGTAAATTCAGATGAGGATTATCTGGAACCGACCATTAAGGCACTGGTGGACGTTTTGGGCCTTGATGAAGATGAGGTAAGAGCTAAGCTGACAGATGATGAGACGAAAAGCAGTCAATATCAGGTGCTGAAAAAAGGAATTTCTATTACTGATAAGAAAAAATTCGAAGAATATTGCAATACCGATGATGTGGAATCTCTGACCAGTGAGGAGTTGGCAGCCAAGCAAAATGTAAAGGGTGTTTGGTTTGAGGAAGACTATGTAAGAACCTATCCCATGAATTCCTTGGCTTGCGATGTGATCGGTTTTACTTATTCTGGAAATACCGCAGATTGGGGGATTGAAGGATATTACTCAGACACGCTGAACGGTGTAAATGGCCGGCAGTATGGCTATTTCAATTCGGATTCTGATGTGGAGCAGACGATTATCGATGCGGAAGACGGCAATAGCGTAGTATCTACGATTGATGTTAATATACAGCAGATTGTAGAAAATAAGATTCAGGAACTTATGGATGGGTTGGCAGATGGACCCAACGGAAGTGATGGAGCGGCGAATGTTGGTGTTGTAGTGATGGATCCCAACTCAGGAAGTATTCTTGCCATGGCCAGTGATGATCCTTATGATTTGAATAATCCTCGAGATCTTTCTTCATTTTATACTGAGGACGAGATAAGCGCCATGTCCGATGAGGACACTTTGGATGCTTTGAATTCTATCTGGAAGAATTATTGTATCAGTGATACCTTTGAGCCAGGATCTACGGTAAAACCTATGACCATTGCCACAGGACTTATGACAGGATCAATTTCCTATGATGACAGTTTTGAATGCGATGGTTATGAAAAAGTAGGAGACCGAACCATCAAGTGTTCTTCCTATCCGGATGCCCATGGCAATCAAACTCTGGGAGAAACTTTGAAAAATTCCTGTAATGATGCTATGATGCAGATTGCAGAAAAAGTTGGTGTTGATAGTTTTGTAAAATATCAGAATGATACTTTTAATTTTGGCAGTAAGACGGGAATCGACCTGCCAGGAGAGGCTTCCGGTATTACTTATACATCCTCTTCCATGGGTCAGGCAGAATTAGCTACTTCATCCTTTGGACAGGGCTTTACCTGTACCATGATTCAGGAAGCAGCCGCGGTAAGCTCTGTAATCAATGGAGGTTATTATTATAGCCCTCGCGTGGTGAAACAGATTTTGAATAGCAAAGGTTCTGTTATCAAAAATATTGATGCTGTCGTTATGAGACAGACGGTATCGGAGGATATTTCAGAGCATATTCGCGAATATATGGGTGAAGTTGTGGAAAGTGACGGAACCGGAAAATATGGAAAAGTAGATGGCTACAGTATGGGCGGTAAGACAGGTACTGCTCAGAAGCTGCCCCGTGGAAATGGAAAATATCTGGTTTCCTTTGTGGGATTTGCTCCCTTGGATGATCCCCAGGTACTAATTTATGCGGTAGTGGACGAGCCTAATGTTTCTAACCAATCTGTCAGTGCCTATGCCCAGTATTTGGTACATGAGATTACCGAAGAGGTTCTTCCTTATCTTAATATTTTCCAGGATGAGGAGACAACAGGGGTGAACGAAGATCTGAGTGTTGAAGAACTCTTCTCTATCTACGAAGAATCAGAACATACGCATTCAGATGGTACGGTAACATCAGCATCTTCGGACGGTAGTTCTGATTCAGACAGTGATTCTTCTGATGCTGATGGGGTGGAAGATACCTCGGTTCCGGATCCTCCGGATGATGAGGAAACCGTAACTGGCGGCAATGATATGAATGAAGATGGCGTTACCAATGAGGATGCCGGATTAGAATAAGATTTTAGATGATATATGAGGTGGATTATGGACTTTACATTTTTATTTCCGATTATGATTTCTTTTGTGATCAGCCTGGTGCTGGCCCCCTTCTTTATTCCTTTTCTTAGAAGGTTGAAGGCAGGACAGACAGAGCGAGAAGATGGTGTGCAATCCCATTTAAAGAAGGCGGGCACCCCTACCATGGGCGGATTGATCTTTTTGATTGCCATTCTTGTTACTTCTTTGATTTTTGCACCGGCTTATCCAAAGATCATTCCCGTTTTGGTATTGACCGTTGGTTTTGGTGTGATCGGTTTTATTGATGACTATCTTAAAGTGATTTTACGTCGGTCTGATGGACTTTTTCCAAAACAGAAAATGGCTCTTCAGATTGTAGTTACTGCTATTTTTGCAATTTATCTTGTGAAATTTACGGATGTGTCTCTGAATTTGAAAATTCCATTTATTGGATATGAATGGAATATTGGCTGGCTCGCTATTCCCCTTATGTTTTTTGTGGTAATCGGAACTGTAAATGGAACAAACTTTACAGATGGACTTGATGGACTGGCAACTAGCGTAACAGCTGTTGTGGCCCTTTTCTTCCTCATTGTTTCTATTGTTACAAAATCAGATGTTGATCCCATTGCTGGGGCTGTATTTGGAGGATTGCTGGGATTCCTTCTCTTCAATGCCTATCCTGCAAAAATTTTCATGGGAGATACAGGTTCCCTTGCCTTGGGTGGTTTTGTAGCTGGAATGGCATATATGATGCAAATGCCTCTTTACATTATTATTGTTGGACTTGTATATCTGGTTGAGGTTGCCTCTGTTATGATTCAGGTAACCTATTTCAAAAAGACTGGTGGAAAGCGTATTTTTAAAATGGCACCTATTCATCACCATTTTGAGCTTTGTGGATGGTCTGAGACCAGAGTGGTCACAGTGTTTACCATTATAACAATGATTCTCTGCATGATCGCACTTTTAGCATTGTAGGAGGAAAAAATTATGAATTTAGCAGGAAAACAAGTATTGGTTTATGGCTCCGGAATCAGTGGAATCGGTGCCTGTGATTTGCTTATGGAGACAGGTGCAATTCCTGTAGTATATGATGCAAATGAGAAAAAAAATCCAGAGGATATTCGGGCTGCCTTGAAAAAACCAACAGAAATCAAGGTGATTCTTGGGGAGTTAAAAGAAGAGGATCTTCAGGATATTTCTTTAGTAGTTATGAGTCCAGGCGTGCCTTTGGATATTCCACAGGTAGATATGCTTCGAAGCGCAGGACTTCCTATTTGGGGTGAGGTTGAGCTTGCTTATCAGATGGGGAAAGGCCGCGTGTTTGCTATTACCGGAACAAATGGCAAAACTACAACGACAGCCCTTACTGGACAGATTATGGCAGATTATTACCCTGATGTTTATGTAGTGGGCAATATAGGTACTCCCTACACTTCCTGTGCCATGGAGATGAAAGATGATTCCGTGACAGTGGCAGAGATCAGTAGCTTTCAGTTGGAAACCATTGCAGATTTTCATCCTGAAGTTAGTGCGATTCTTAATATTACCGAGGATCATCTGAATCGACATCATACTATGGAAGAATATATCCGGGTAAAGGAACTGATTACAGAAAATCAGACAAAGGATAATTTCTGTGTATTGAATTATGAGGATGAGGTACTGAGAGACTTTGGCGAGAAGATAGCAGATAAAGTTCAGGTGGTTTGGTTTTCCAGTATTCGAGAACTTGAGGAAGGACTTTTTCTCAGGGATGGCAAGATCATTCTCCGAAGTGATGGAAATGAGATCACTGTTACATCCACAGACCGCTTGCATCTTCCGGGACGTCATAATCATGAAAATGTTATGGCAGCGGTTGCCATTGCTTACAAGGCAGGTGTGCCAATGGAAAGCATTCAAAAAACAGTGGAAGCATTTCATGCAGTACCCCACCGTATTGAATATGTGACAGAAAAAAATGGAGTAGTATATTACAATGACTCCAAGGGAACAAACCCGGATGCAGCGATTAAGGGAATTCAGGCGATGGACCGTCCAACTCTTTTAATCGGTGGTGGTTATGATAAACAGTCCGATTATAAAGAATGGATTGAATCCTTCAATGGCAAAGTTCGCTATCTGGTATTGATTGGACAAACCAGAGAAAAAATCAGAGATTGTGCACTGGCTTGTGGATTTACGGATATCATTCTCGCGGAAAATCTCAAAGAAGCTGTGGACATCTGTGGGGAGAAGGCGCAGCCTGGAGAAGCTGTGCTTTTGTCACCAGCTTGTGCAAGCTGGGGGCAGTTTGACAACTATGAACAGAGGGGTGACATGTTCAAGGAGTATGTAAAGGCTCTTTAATGTAGATGAGTAATGAAATGAGAGGATAGGTTCATTTGGCGAATAAGATTTCGCGGGAGCACCCACCGCAAAAGAAAAGATCGCGAAAGCGGCGTAGGAAAAAATTTAAAATTTTAAAGATCATCATTGGACTTATTTTGGTATGTTTTCTTCTTGCAGTGATCATATGCTTTGGAGTTTTCCGAATTAAGACGGTAGAAATTGTAGGAAATACCCGGAACACAGAGGCAAAAATAGAAAAATCCGTTCTCTCAGGGCCTTTTTCTTCCAGTTCCTTGCTTATGTCATGGCTTAAGAAAAAATATGAGCCAGATAATTTGTCTTTTGTGGAATCTGTTCAGGTGGAAATGGTAGCAAGAGACACGATTCGCATTCATGTGAGTGAAACTCAGATTATAGGCTATGTGAAATACTTAGATTGCTACATGTATTTCGATAAAAATGGCATTGTTGTGGAAAGTCAGGTGGCGGAGACAAGGGATCAGTCAGATATGGGAAGTTCGGAATCGGCAGAGGAGACAGCTACTACAGTAACGCCCACGGCAACGGTGAGTCCTACAACGACGGTAGGAGAAAATAGCTCATCTGTTTCGGGAACATCCACGAGCGATTCTGATAATGCAACAAGCCTGAGTGTAACAGACGTTCCCTATATTACCGGTTTGAGTTTCGATAGTGTAGCCCTTAATGAGAAGATTCCGGTAGAGGATGATAGTGTATTT
>CAVBGA010000024.1:0-2211 GCA_963594675.1 Lachnospiraceae bacterium | reverse complement strand
GTAAATGGTCTTGTTTTCTTTTGTTGATTGTCTTCCTATGGAAATCCCCTCCCTGGATATCACCAAACACGAGGAATAACAGCCCTTAATTCCGCGTGGTGGATGTGTAGTCTTATAAATTTTATTATACTGGAAGTAGATTGAGACAGCAATGTGATTATTTTGTTGTAAGGGCTGAGATATATGATAAAATGAATTATCATAAAGACTCTGTTTTACCATCTTGGAATTTACGATGAAATGTATTTTGAACTGATACAGAAAAAGGAAATGCTGGAGGATCATGTTTTAGAATATAAAAAAAGGATAGATATGCTACGTGCAATGATGGATGATATTGATTCCAAACTTGAAGAAAAGGCGGTTTCTTCAGATATTGAATCCTTACGAAAAGATATTGATGTATACAGGAAGGATTATGAAGAAGTATTTGAAAAACTTTGCGCTAGAGAATGCAGATGAAATTAATAAATTACGAAAGCATGCATGTCCAGAGTGTGGTTCTATAATAACGGATACTATATCGCTAAAAAGCAAAAGGTACAACTTAGATGAGGATATAACTGCAATAAAAAATGAATTGCAGTTATCAATACAAACGTTTCTGAAAGATATAAACGATGAAGAGGAAACGTACAAAGGACTTTTAAATAAGCTTCATGAATATGATGAAAAAGTACAGAATGGATCGGGGCAGATTAATGATATTCTGAAGTATAAGGGAATGAGCAATTTGCGGGAAGAAATCGTCAATGAAAGAAATCTTCTGATGGAAGAGGTGGAGTCTGATAAAAATCGGACTAGAAATAAAAAAATATTCGGAAAAAAAGAAGAAGGTTTCAGCGAAATATTATGAGTATCTAATAGAAGCAAGAACGAAATTTGGATTAAGTGAAATTGAACCAGATAAATTTAAATCATTGTCGCGTAATTTCAATGCCAGCGGAAGCAATAAAAATATAGCGACTGTTATATGGTATTTGACGGTTTTAACACTTAGAAATGAGTTTAATCCACAGGCTATTGTTTATCCTACAGTGATGGACAGTCCTAATAATGTTGAAACGGATGACATAAAGAGGCAGTTGCTATTGGAGTATATATTGGATAGCTCTACACATCAACTTATACTGTCAAGTATAGGATTTGAACCGTCAGAATTTGAGAACAAAAACATTAATTTAATTGTACTTGAAAATGATAAATATTCTTTGCTTATAGAAGAAGACTATAAAAAATATTATGATTTCATGACGAAATTATGTGATGCAGAATAAAAACAAAACGGAAAGGAAAAGGTGATGAGAAAGATATGTTTTTCATGATGGGAATCACAGATGGCAGAAAAGACCTAAACTTCGTCCAAACTATCATCTGCAATATTTGTGGCCGGTACGGCAGATACAACGTATTCATGACCTATACCGTTTTATCCCTTTTCTTCATTCCATGTTTTAAGTGGAATAAGCATTATTATGTTCAGACAAGCTGCTGTGGCACGGTATATGAGCTCGATCCAGAGATCGGCAAAGCGATTGCCAGAGGTGAGCAGGTTGAAATCCAGCCAGAGCATTTATCCAAAGTAAATCAAGGTGGCTATAGCTACAATCGAAAGCACTGCTTTCACTGTGGATATGAGACCTCGGAAGATTTTGAAAATTGACGAGTATGAAATGGCAAAAACGGGGAAGAAGCTTCTTGAGATTGAAAAGGAATCCGAGATAGAAGCGGATGTTCAGATGCTGACAAATCTTATTCGAAATTATAAATCAAACTGGGATAATGAGCATTTTGTGGCCGGCAATCATAAGCTGGTGATTGATATCAAGAGAACTGCGCTGAAGCATATGAACAGTTATCAGAAAAATATGAAGGCAGTATTGGCAAAGAAGATTCTTCTGGTAGATCAGAACAAAATAAAAAGCATTTCGGCAGAACTGAAAAAGAAAATCGAATATTATCGAATGTCTCTGTACACCTATTCACTGGCTTCTTTGCTGGAAATTATGCTTAGCGGCAATTTTAAGGAAGAATATATTACCGGAATTAAGGCTGAAATAGAAAAGTATACAGCAGAATACAGGCTTATCTTCGATGAGTCATCCAGATATCTGGAAAAATTGGGAAGCTAGAGAAAAAAGCATCTCATCAGAAAGCAAAAGCCGTGCATGATTTTGCAGCACTTGGAAATCCACAGACAGGTGTGCTGAC
>CAVBGA010000023.1:0-4398 GCA_963594675.1 Lachnospiraceae bacterium | reverse complement strand
CTATCATAAGCATTGGCAATACATGTCTTCAACTCCTCGTCTGTAAAGTCTGTAAAGAAACGACTCATTACCTCAAAAGCAGTCTCCTGATAATTCATTGCTGCCAGGGTATCCATATCCACATCCAAAGTAGGATATGTTACAGGAACAAAAAGTCCACCGTCATCAGAAAGTCCTTTTAAGATTGCCTGTGACGCTGTCACAAGACCTTCGCTGCTTCTGGTACTTTTATACATAATATCTTTTTTCATAAGACACTCCATTTCTATCTCATTCCTATTATCTGCTTATGTCCCAAAGCTTGTACGTTTATCCAAATACGTTTTCATGACTTCAGGTCACATTGCTATTACTATAGCATAAAAATTACTCAGTGCAAAGAAAAATCAGGCGGAAAATTTCCGCCTGATAAGATCGCTTACATTGTTTTTTATTTTTTTGTATTGTTGATGGCAAATACCAAAGCATCAATGGAGGCTCTGATAATATCAGGATCCACTGCAGCACCCCAACCAATCTTTCCATCTTTTGCCTGAACTCCTACATAAGCAATGGCCTTAGACTGGGAACTTTTCTCCAGTGCATGCTCCTGATAGGTCACCAAAGTATAATCCAGACCATAAGCCTTCTTCATAGCATTGCTTACTGCATCCAAACGGCCATTTCCTTTTGCTTCTGTCACGACTGTCTTGCCCTGATAGGAAGAGGTTACCTGAGTTGTAATACCGTCCTTCTGCTGAAAATGTACTTCATTGATCATATAGGGCTCTGTTACATCCTCGAAGGTCTTCTTAAAGAGCTCAAAAATCTCATCTGGCTTCAGCTCTTTGTGAGTATGATCGGATAAGCCCTTAGCTGCATAACCCATAGCCTCTCTCATCTTAGCTGGCAGGCAAAGGCCAAACTGGGTTTCCAGAATATAGCCTACACCACCCTTACCAGACTGGCTGTTAATACGGATGACATCGGCATCATAATTTCTTCCAATATCTGTGGGATCAATAGGCAGATAGGGAACGGTCCAATGATCTGGATCCTTCTCCTCAATCCATTTCATGCCCTTAGCAATGGCATCCTGATGGGAGCCAGAGAAAGCAGCAAATACCAGAGCTCCGCTGTAAGGGCTTCTGGGATCAATCTCCATGCCTGTGTACTCTGTATATTTTGCACAGATTTCCGGCATATTGTCAAAATGCAGCTGGGGATCACAGCCCTGAGCGTACATATTCATAGCCAATGTCACCACATCTACATTACCGGTTCTCTCTCCATTTCCGAAAAGAGTTCCCTCTACTCGATCCGCACCTGCCAGAATAGCAAGCTCTGTATCTGCCACACCACAACCTCTGTCATTATGAGGATGTAGGGACAATACCACGTTCTCACGATATTTCATGTGTTTGCTCATATATTCAATCTGGCTGGCATATACATGAGGCAGAGAATGTTCTACCGTAACAGGAAGATTGATGATGGCTTTTTTGTCAGCTGTAGGCTGCCATACATCCAAAACAGCATTTACCACTTCCAGAGCATACTCCGGCTCCGTTCCGGTGAAACTCTCCGGACTGTATTCAAAACGGAAATTGCCCTCCGTTTCATCTGCCAGTTTTTTCAGCATGCTGGCACCATCTACAGCAATCTTCAGGATCTCTTCTTTTGACTTACGGAATACCTGATCGCGCTGAGCCTTGGAAGTGGAGTTGTATACATGAACAACAGCCTTCTTAGCTCCCTCAAGAGCCTTAAAGGTTTTCTTAATAATATGCTCTCTAGCCTGGGTCAATACCTGAATCTCTACATCATCCGGAATCAAATCCTGCTCGATCAAAGTACGCAGGAAAATATATTCTGTGTCAGATGCAGCCGGAAAACCTACCTCAATTTCTTTAAAACCAATCTCACACAGAAGCTTAAAGAACTCAATCTTCTGGTCCAGACTCATGGGAATCACCAAAGCTTGGTTACCGTCACGAAGGTCCACGCTGCACCAGATAGGCGCTTTATCAAAATGATCCTTTTTTACCCAATCATAGCAATCTTCCGGTGGCATAAAATACTGTCTCTGGTATTTCTTATAATTCATCATCTTATGTATCCTCCTCTTTTCCCTATATAGGTATTACAACCCACTAGTAAATACATTTCTATCACCGATAAAGTCTCTTTTAGAGAAAAAAAATCCTCCATCCGATGCTGTAGCTCTTTGGCAAGTCAGCAAGAGACGAAGGACAAACCTACGCGGTACCACTCTCATTTATGAAGTCAATCATACACTCAACGGATACGGATCTATTGCAAATCATCTATCGATATCCTTCCCAGGGTAACGGTCGGGTGCCGTCTGCGCCTACTATTAGTTCGGGCAGCCGCTCAGAGGTGAGTTCCAAGTGTCCTCTCTACTGCTTCACATCACCCAGCAGCTTTCTGAAATCGAAAACAAATGTACTATTCCTCGTCATCGCTTTTACTTTATGGTCTCTGTACAGATTACAACAGGAGACCTTTTTTGTCAACACTTATCCTCTGTTCCGATCAAAACTTTTTTCCCTTCAAAGGCAAATCCGTAATGGCGAATTTTCTCTTGGGCAATGCCTTTCGCAATAAGTTCAGCATCATAATTCTTCTCCCTTATCTGAGACAATGCCATCTTTACCGTTTCTTCCAGCGTGCCTTCCTCATGAGATTCTCTTACCTTAAACTCTATAATGATAGCACTATCATCTCTATTCTTAGGAACTAGCACAACGTCATATCTTCCCAATCCGCTTTCTCTATTAGATTTTACCTCGTAACAATCTCTCATTTCCACCAGTAAACCTAAAACAAAACCATGATAAAATCGTTCCGGCTGACTTCTCTTTGACGCCTTTTTCCCCGTGTCAAAGCTACTGAAGGTAGCCATTGCTACATCGTTCATATATAAATTCATGGCTTTTTCATCGCCATTTATCAAAGCAACAATAAAATCATTATAATTTTCCGAAACCGTAAACCAGCCACGGAACATATTAGAAAACATACCAATAGTTTCAAGATTTGTAATTTTAAGAGAATAATACGGTTCCAGGGTCACTCCCCTGTATTCCACCCTTTCTATTCTTAAATAGCCGCTTGCCACCAAAAGACTCCATATAGCGTTCTCGTCATAATCTAATTGCCCAAACACAATCTGTTCATCAAAATTAAGACAAATCTCCTCACCACGCAATAAACTTTCCATCTGCTGTTTCATATGAGCCGATGAAGTTTGTAGCAATCGATTGACAAGGCCATTGGAACTCGTAGATGCCCAGTAAGGACGTAATTTCTTTTCTTTTAAATAATTGGTAATGGACCAGGGATTATAAATATCTCTTTGGTTACCAAAAACAAAGCCATCATACCACTGCTTCACTTCCTTTTGCTTTTCATGCATTTCAAACTGATCCAGTGCTGCAAATACTTCTTTTTCTGTAAATCCAAAACAATCTGCATATTGCTGTGCGGTCGTTGTTATCACAATGAGATTATTCAAATCTGAAAAAACCGATTCCTTGGATATTCGTGTAATGCCTGTCATTACTGCTCTTTCCAAATAAGAATTTGTCTTAAATGTGGCATTAAAAAGGCTTCTCATAAAACTGGCGAATTCATTCCAATACCCATAGATGTAAGCCTCTTGAAGAGGTGTGTCATATTCATCAAGAAAAATAAGTGCTTTTTTCCCATACAATAGCTGTAAATATCGGGAGAGATTTTTTAACGCATCCTGTGCAGTCACATCGTCCATTTGCTCCGTAATGGAATCTATTTGTCGTTTTTCGTTATCAGTAAAGCAATCTTTCCCGCTCAAAAATCTGTGCTGACGATATGCATCCACAATGATGTTCTTAATCTTTTGAACAGCATCTTTATAATTATTTTGTTTTACATCAGCAAAACTAATAAATATCACAGGATAACTTCCCTGTAGAGAATGATACTTAGAATCATTCCATATAGAAAGTCCATCAAAAAGGTCGCCACGTCCCTCATATTGTTTGGAGAAAAAACTATTTAGCATACTCATATTTAAGGTTTTACCAAAACGTCGAGGACGAGTAATCAATGTAATGTCATCAGCAGATTCCCACCACTGTCTAATAAAATCTGTCTTATCTATATAAAAATAATGATTTTCTCTCAAAGAAACAAAATCCTGTTTTCCTATGGATATTGTTGGATACATCTGCCAGACCTCCCTTCCTGTGAATAGCTTTATTCTATCACAAAATCTTTTTTCAACAAAGATATTACCTAGCTTATTTTCCTTTTATGGTTTATTCTAATCTTGCTAAAAAATTCTGTAACGTTTTTGCTCCTCCGTCGTCTTATAAGTGTAAAAGCGATGGAAAGGAGGTTCCGAAGGAAGTATTA
>CAVBGA010000022.1:0-2684 GCA_963594675.1 Lachnospiraceae bacterium | reverse complement strand
CGTAAGCGTATCCAGAGCGGCACATAGACAACTTTTATCCCAAGCGTCATAATGCATCCCAGGAGGTGACAAATATGTCAAAACGGAAAACTTATAACTGGGATGCCTTACAATCCGAGTTTGAAAACTCAGCTCTCTCAATTACTGCCTTTGCAAAATCTAAAGGTATTGCGGCCACTACTGCTCGTGCTCATTTAAAGGTGATTTCCCTTAAAAGAGAGAAACTTCTTCCAAAATCGCAAATCGCAACAAATAAAAATGAAAAGGACAATGATTTTATTCCTCTGGAATTTACTAATCCGGAGATGAATGATATCGAAATTCCTGAAGCAACTTTTATCAGAACATCTGTGGAAAAGGCAGACACTCCCATTGAACTTAGGATTGGTAACATATCCATCCTGCTTCATACAGGATTTGAAAAAGCAGATCTTCGGAATATCCTGGATGTGGTCAGAGAATCATGCTGAGGATGACACCTTCCTGCCCCGTCTATCTTGCTGTTGGTCCTACAGATATGAGAAACAGTATTGATGGTCTTCTTATCAAGATCCAGTATCAGTTCAAACTGGATCCCTTTCAAAGAGCCCTCTTTGTTTTCTGTAATCGGGCCAAAAATAAGCTTAAGATCCTTTTCTGGGATAAGAATGGCTTCTGGCTCTACTACCGGAGGCTGGATTCCGGTACTTTTGAGTGGCCTTCAAAAGCGGATGGTAAAAGAACAATGCCAGTAACGGAACAACAACTTTCCTGGCTTCTCGATGGATTAAAAATCGAACAAAGTCATGCGCATAAAGAGGTTTTTGCCCGTAAGATCCTTTGAGATGTTTATTCACAGATTCCTTCATAAGTCAACTTATTTAAGCCTGAAAAACAGCGAATTTTCAGGCTTTTCCTATATATATTTCTCCCTATAGTCAATGGATTTTTATAGCATTTTTTGAGATAATAACTTTATGAAAAATGCTACGAAAAAACCTGAGTGCATCGACCTTTCCAGGATGTCGAGAGCAGAACTCGAGGATGAATTTATCAAACTATATACGAGATGCTCCCTGGCAGAAGCAAAGACAGACCGGCTTTTAGAAGAGATCCGTCTTGCTATGCAGAAACGGTATGGCCGTTCTACAGAAAAAGAAATCGCAGGGCAGCTTTCGCTTTTTGATGCCCCCGAGGATAAGCAGATCCCGGAAGATGAAAAACTGCCTAAAGAGGAAAGAGAGATCCGAAAACTTGTGGATCAGGCTGTTGGAATAAAGAAAAATAAGAACAGTTTAAAAGCTCCTATCGAAAAGAAGGATCTTACCAGACTTGAGGTTCGGAGCATTACGTTTGTCAGATCTCCGGAAGAGCAGATCTGTCCTGAGTGTGGGGAGAAACTTACCTTTGTCAAAAATATCATAAGAAGAGAGTTGGAGGTAGAAAAACCGAAGTTTTATGTCAGGGAGTATGTTACGGCCCAGTATGTTTGCCGCAACTGTGCTGCAGATGACAAAGTTCCTTTTTATGTAGCCGAGGGAGCCCCAAAACCACTCTTTTATCATTCACCGGCATCTCCGTCCCTGGTTGCGGATGCGATCCATAAAAAATATGTACTTTCTCTACCTTTTGACCGTCAGGCAAAAGAGTATGCCAGACAGAACATCCCTGTAACCAAGGACAACATGTGTAAATGGAGTATCAATGCAGCTTTGCGGATCTTTGCCCCTATCGTTCATGAAATGAAGGATATCTTAATGAGAGAAGCTGCTATTCACTGTGATGAAACCTATACACAGGTAGTTCGGGCAAAAGGCCAGAAAAAGGCCTATGTCTGGGTTACAACAACAGCAGAATATCAGAAAAAGCATCCCATTATGATCTATAATTACAGACCGGGACGTTCTGATACAGATGCCAGAGCAGTTCTTAAGGATTTTAAAGGATATGTCATGTGTGATGGCTATACCTGCTACAATTCGATCCTTAATAAAAACCGGAAAACAGGAGCACCGCCCCTTCCTGTAAAGCCTGTCGCCTGCATGGTTCATATCAAAAGAGAGTTTGTGAACGCTCTTAAGATTCTCCCTAAAAAAGACTGGGGGAAGACAGGAGCTTACCTGGCCGTGGCAAAGTTAGAGAAGATCTTCCATATAGACAATGAAATCGACTTTGCTAGCTATGAAGAGCGAAAAAAACTTCGAATGGGAGCACTTCATGAAGCCATGACCGATTTCTTTGATTACATGAAGACGGAAAAAGAAAAATCCCTGCCATCAACAAAATATGGCAAGGCTATTACGTATGCCCTGAATCAGGAAGATAAAGCCATGAGATTATTTGAAGATGGACGGCTTGAACTTCAGAACAACATGGCAGAACGGGTTGTAAAACCCTATGTGATCAACAGAAAGAACTGCCTGTTTAATTTTACAGAAAAAGGTGCTGAGGCAGGTTGCATTCTGTTTAGTATTGTGGAAACAGCTAAGCAGAATCACCTAGATGTTTATAAATATCTGGAATATGTACTCAGCGAATGCAGAGGAATACACAAAGATAGGCAGATCTCAAAAGAAAAAGCAAAAAAACTTTTGCCATGGTCAAAACATTTGCCAGATTACATTAAAACTCCCGAGAAAGCTTGAAAAATAAGGCTATCTTGGGAGTTTTCTATTGGCCATATGTGTCAGTGTAGATATGCTTAC
>CAVBGA010000021.1:0-7705 GCA_963594675.1 Lachnospiraceae bacterium | reverse complement strand
TGATTAAGGAATCCAACTCCATGATAGGTAATATACACTTCATCGCCATCCTGATAGAAATCAATGGACCATATATTTCTTATTGTGGATTTTTTCATTCTTCTATTGCCACAAAAGCTTTTAAAGTCATGCTTTCCCACACAGTAGGACGCCGCTATTCGCATAGCATCCAAATCCAAGGTCTCGTCGATCCCATAGCGATATCTTCTATAAAAAACATTTTTCGCACTATTCATTCCAATCTGATAACGATAGATCTTGCCTCTGGCATTAAGACGAGCATGAAAACGCTCCGAAGCCCGAACACAAGAAACCACTTCAATATCTTCAGGCAAATAGCGATTCAAATATGCTTTTACCTCCAGAGCATCATATTGCTCCCACAAGCGAAAACTAGCTGTCTGACCTAGTGCATGCACACCTGCATCGGTTCTTCCTGCCCCATCTATTTCCACAGGAGCATCGATCATTCTGCTGAGAATCCTTTCAATCTTGCCTTGAATGGTATTCTCTGTATTCTTCTGGCGTTGCCATCCATCATATTTTGTTCCATCATATTGAATCGTAATCTTGTAGTTCAAGGGGAAGACCTCCTGATGATAACTCGTTAAAAAAGGGCGGAGAGTCTGTCAGAAAACTCCCCGCTCTGTCTGCATCAAATAGTGCTTTGATCTAATTACAGGTTTTCTTTAATCTTTGCAATAATTTCATCGTACTCAGCATCACTTAAAAGTACTCTTCCTGGGTTCATTGCAAAAACATCTGTCCACTCAAATTCATCTTTGTACTTAGGTACCAGATGGAAATGTGTATGTCCTGCGGTATCTCCATAGGAACCAACATTAATCTTATCCGGATTAAATGCTTTCTGGATTGCATTCATAACCTTTACCATATCAGCAAAGTATCCATCTCTCTCTTCATCAGAAAGTTTTGTAATATCAAATGCGTGTGACTTTGTAGCTACGATGCATCTTCCCTTGTGACTCTGCTCTTTAAAAAGATATACAAGAGCATTGTCAAGCTCACAAATCTTAATACCGAATTTTGCTACCAGTTCACCTTCCATGCAATATGCGCAATTTGGATCTTTCATTGTACTACCTCTCCTTTTCGAAAATAAATTCCATGATTAGTATACCCCTTTTTCTTTTATTTCTCAATCCGTAATTGTTCTAATTTTCATTTTCAATTTTATATTTCAACTAAAAGCTTTTCTTCAAAAAAAGCTTCCACTTATGATATAATGTCCTACATAATGTCAAGAAATATTCAAGTGGAGGTAGTTTTATGTCTTATGATGCGATTATCATCGGAGGCTCCATTATAGATCTTCCTGCTAATCCCGTAGATGCTTCTGTTTTTCAAAAAGGAACCCATCCCGTAGAACGTCTGGCCTTTCAAACCGGTGGGGATGCGATCAATGAAGCGACGGTGCTTTCCCATCTGGGGGCAAAAGTGAAACTGATCAGCAAAATCGGCGATGATCTTGGAGGCCGCTTCATTTTGGAGCATTGTGCAAAACACGGAATTGATTCTTCCGCATTTGTCACAGACCCTTCCATCGACACTGGCATCAATATTGTCCTAGTAGAAGAAAACGGTGAACGCAACTTTATCACCAGCAATCGTGGTGGACTTCGCCAAATCAAACCGGAGGATATTGACGTCAGCTGCTTCAAAGAAGCACGATTACTGAGTTTTGCCAGTATTTTTGTTTTTCCTTATTTCAATGCACATGATTTGGCCAAAATTTTCAAAGCAGCAAAGGATCAAGGCCTCATTCTCTGTGCCGATGTTACCAAAAGGAAAAATGGTGAAACAGCCTGGGATATGAAAGAAGCTTTTCAGTATATTGACTACATTTTCCCCAACCTTGAAGAAGCACAGCTTCTTACCCAAAAGGAGGATCCTGAGGATTGTGCTGATGTACTTCTGGAATGTGGCATCAAACATGCCATCATTAAAATCGGCAGTCGTGGCTGCTTAATCAAAAGCAAGACAGAACACCTTATTGTTCCAGCTCTTCCTGGCATTCACTGTCTTGATACCACTGGTGCCGGAGATAATTTTGCCGCAGGATTCATCTCAGGACTTCTGAAAGGTGCATCTCTTGAAGAGTGCGGACAAATTGCCAATGCAACTGCAGCCAAGTGTATTGCTCAATTAGGAGCAACCGCCTGGGTAGAAAAAGACAGGGTCCTGTAAAGAGTCCTGCCTTTTTTCTCATTCATCCTTCTAGAAAATTCTACTTGTTTTTATTGTAAATCAGAAGACACCCCTTTAAAAGGAGGTTGTCATCCAAAACTACGTTTCTTCTGCAATGAGGAATGATTGCCTTGGAAAGTCCACCAGTTGCCACAACAGTAACCGATTGCCCAATCTCTGCCTCAATTCTTTCAATAATGCCATCTACAATAGATGCACTGCTATAAATCACACCACTCTTCATACATTCAATCGTATTTCTTCCTATCATATTCTTCGGAGCCTCCAGGCTGATTCCTTGAAGCTGGGATGCACTGCTAGTCAAAGAATTTAGTGATACCATAACTCCCGGCATGATCATACCACCAATATAATTTTTCTTTGCATCGATTACACTTACCGTAGTCGCTGTTCCCATATCAAAAATCACCAAGGGCAAATCATACTCATGAATTCCCGCAACTGCATCTGCTACCAAATCGCTGCCCAACTGTGCTGGATTATCAATGGTAATATTAAGCCCTGTCTTCACTCCAGGACCAACAATCATTGTTTTCTTTCCCAAAACCTTTTCTACTGCGATCTGCACCACCCGGGTAATCTGAGGTACCACGGAACAGATAACACCGCCTTCTACCTCTTTAGCATTGATTCCATAAAGTTCCAAAACCACTTTAAGGTCAATCGCATACTCCAATTCTGTCTTAGTCTTTACCGTTGAAAGACGTTCTATAAAATAAGTTTTGTCATTGTCAAGACAGCCCAAAACGATATTTGTATTTCCTATGTCAATTGCCAGTATCATTTCTCCGCATTCCTTTCCTTATAGCCTTTTTATTTATATACTTTCTGCAGCTTCCTTATTGCTTCTCATTTCTGAAATATAGCTGAGGATGTGCATAGCGACTTCATCCTTGCTCATAATAGCAAGTGATTTTTCTTCCTTTTCTGTAATCAAAGTTACAATATTAGTGTCCGTAGCAAAGCCGGCGCCAGCCTCTTTTAAGTTATTGGCAACAATCATATCCAAATGCTTCTTTTTTAATTTCGCTCGGGAATTCTCTATCATATTCTGGGTCTCCATAGAAAAGCCACAGAGGAATTGTCCCAGCCCTTTATGCTCTCCCAAATATTTTAAAATATCATCCGTTCGTTCCAGAGCAATACTCATATCGCCATCTTTTTTCTTAACTTTTTCCTCGCTGATCACAGCCGGCCGATAATCCGCCACTGCAGCCGCTTTGATAATAATGTCCTGCTGTTGAGAAACTGCTGTTACAGCATCATACATATCCTTGGCACTTACGATTTCTACAAGATCTACAAAGGGAGGCGGCTGCAGTTGAGTTTTTCCTGTAACCAAAGTTACATCCGCTCCCCTTAACATAGCCATTTTAGCAAGAGCATACCCCATCTTTCCTGAAGAATGATTGGTAATATAGCGAACCGGATCTACCGCCTCCTGGGTAGGTCCTGCCGTTACTAAAATCTTAACTCCCTCTAAATCCTTTGGAAATGCCGCTTCTCTTAAAATATATTCTTTCAAAAGGGAAGGCTCCGGCATTTTTCCCTTGCCTGTGTCACCGCATGCCAGCCAACCCTCTGCTGGTTTTATAATTTCAAAACCAAATTTTTCTAATTTTTTCAGATTATCCTGTACAATTGCATTTTCATACATCGCTGTGTTCATAGCCGGCGCCAATTGAATCTTGCATCTGGCTGCCAAAGCTACCGTCGTCAGCATGTCATCTGCAATACCAGATGCCAGTTTTCCAATCACATTGGCTGTTGCCGGTGCAATCATAAACACATCTGCCTTTTTCCCCAGATCTACATGATCTACATGAAATTGAAAATCCCTATCAAAGGTGTCTACCAGACACTTATTCGCTGTTAATGTTTCAAAAGTAATAGGGGTAATAAAATTTGTGGCATTTTTCGTCATAAGAACATGTACATCTGCATGCTCTTTTACCAGCATACTGGCCAGATTTGCCATCTTATATGCTGCAATTCCCCCGCATACGCCCAGAACGACCGTCTTTCCTCTTAACATTTCCATATCTCCTGTACTTTTTAATAGCACAATGCCTGCAAAATCCATCAGTGGCAGTGCCTTAAAATCATTCCAACTAGATCATAAAAAAGCAATTTATGAATCTGCAAGTTTTATAATCATAGTCTGAATGCCATCGCTATTATTAACAGAGTATACAATCTGTCCCAACCCAGACAGAAAACTACTGTTCAAATCCGAATAACGCTCTCTTTCCATAGAGCCAATAAAAATATAGCTAACATTATATTTCTCAAGAAGTTCACGAACCTGTGACTCATCCGTAGAAGTATATATAGTATCAATATCCGCTCTTCTCTGATTCAGATCTGTAATATCATTTCTCCATAGCCATTCATGTACATACCAGCCCTCTACCGTAGGAAGTCCGGTCATGGCCGATACCCTATTATAACGGGAATAGCTATCACCGTACGCCTCCAGAACCACAGGACTGCCCGTCACATTCTCATTCAGCCAATTGATAGCACCTGCGTCATCTGGATAATCATCTTCTAAATACGCTGTGCAATCCACACCCTTATAGTTTGAAGGGGTTAAATTTGTTCCAAACCAGGAAGTTACCGCAGTTACAATATAACCACTTGTACTTAAAATGCATACCAGGCCACAAATACTGACGACCCATAGCGCTCTTGATTTCTCAAAAAGAAAACGCATGACAATGTAAGCAATGCAAATGCCAAAGATAACAAAAGCCTGATAAGTAAGTTTAAACATCGTATTGGCTCTGGCATAACTATCCTCATAGATATCTCTAATATAGATAATTTCCGGTGCAAGAATCAGACCAATAGCACAAAGCGCCATTCCGAATGCAAAAAGATCTGCTACATCAATTTTGCTAAACAAACTTTTAAACCATCCACACTTCTCTCTTTTTTTCACAGCCATTAGAATAATCCATACAATGAAGATCATGCTAATTGCCAAAGGATATCCCCAAATGACCAGATACTGTTTGAGAGCCGTATGATTCTTGGCCAATGCAATCCCAGACACCATGGTTTTAAAAGTCAAAGTAAATGGCAATGCACATATGCTGGCTAGCAGAAAAAGCCAAACCCCCTGGCACAAACTTCGAACAATAGCATATTTTGCTTTAAACTTTCCTTCTCTAATACTACGGTAAACTACAATCGCCATAGCTACAACAAAATAAATCGCAAAGTCCCAATAATTCGTAAAATGAAAAATACCTAACATAAGGCCTGCCATTAAAAGTTGAGGCTGTGCAAAAAAGTAGATTACTTTTTCTTTCGTTGTCATCCTTCTTTGTTCTTTTATCGACACAAAGCTGCGAGTCATAAAACTATACATGAGAGCGATAAAAAGAAAAACAAACATTAGATTTACCACATGTGCATGCAAATCTCCTAAAACAAAAGAGTAAGCTGGGAACTCGTGAATCGTCTTATCATTTCCTTCCGGATAATAGCCAATATATCGGGTAGAATTAGGAAACCAATAGCTATAATCTGCATCATGTCCTAAAAACTTGTTGAAAATGCCGTCAAAGAAGTTGGCTAGAACATAATGCATATTGCCTGCAAACGAAACGGCAGAACCTGCCAAAATTCCTGCAAGAATTCCCGCCCTTTTGCCTATTCCCGGTTTTTTCTTCATCCTATCATTCCAAAGCTGATAAACCAAAGAAAAGGGCAGGACAAATCCAAAAGCAGACACCATGGTTCTCATAATATTGTAAGTTTCTTTTACTTTAGTAAAGGTAAGCTTGGTCAAAAAAACAGCATAATACTGTCCACCATAATAATAGTTTATCTTACTTCCTGATTCCCAGATATCTGGAGCTGGAAGAGATGTGCTTCTCATCATAGAAGCCATAAACCCATAATCCATAAACTTTTCTGTATCACAGGTTGCTCCTGGACGAAATCCTACTAAATAGGTCCAAAGTAAGAAAAGTCCAAAGAAAAGAATTTCTTCAAATAAGAGAAGTTTCCAATTCTCCCTAGTCAACCAAAACACTTTCTTATTTTTTCTAATGTGGTAACAATAGATTGCAACATTTGCCAACAGACAAAATACGGTCACAATAATACAAAGGGCCGATGTGAAGCCAAGACCTGCACAGCCCAACACCCAGACAATAAAGCCAGGAATCATAATGGCTATTACTTTTGAAAAAAGCCATCCACCATCTTTAAAGTCTTTAAAAAATACACTTGTCAAAGGCATAAATGCAGCTCCCAAAAAAAGAACCACAATCCACCAAATAAAAAATGTTCCCATAATTCTAACCTCGTCAAATTCTTGTTCGAAGCAAATTATAACATCATTATTATAGGTCAGGCAAGTATTGCTGTTAGCAGTTATCAGATTCCTATAGGGAATGTTATTTTGTGCCTGTCTCTGAATATTACATTGAGAATTTCTATATGAACTGTTACAATAAGTCCAGAAAGGACAATAGCTATGAAAATATTAGAAATACTTTTCATCCTTATTCCTGCCACTATCTTACTTTATCTGTTCGCCCTACTCCCGCAAATTGGGCGGCGAAAAAGATATAAAGCCTTTCAAGGCTTACATTTCGCCCATCGAGGGCTATGGTCAATTAGGAAAGGAATACCTGAAAATTCCCTTCCGGCTTTTCAGGCCGCAGCAGATAAAGGCTATGCTATAGAATTGGATGTTCACCTTACAGCCGACGGAAAAGCTGTTGTTTTTCATGATGACGGGCTGCAGCGAATGTGCGAATCCAAGTCCATGATTTGGGATATTTCTTATGAGGATTTACAAAAATTATATCTAAAAAATTCTAAAGAGAAAATCCCCCTCTTCTCTGATGTACTTCAAGCGGTAAAAGGAAGAGTGCCCCTCTTGGTTGAATTAAAAGCTAATGGAACATCCACCAAGGTATGTGAAGTAGTCTCCCGTCTATTAGATAATTATCCTGGACTTTATTGTATCGAATCATTCAGTCCCTTTATTCTGCGTTGGTATAAGAAAAATCGTCCTCAAATTATTAGAGGACAGCTTTCCTGTCATTTCCAGCCCTCTGTGGCCTACCCTTGGATTGCGAAGAAAATGAGCGAGCATTTATTTGTTAATTTCTTTGGTCGACCTGATTTTATCGCTTACGAATATCACCACGGAATGCATTTATGGAATATTCTGCTTCTCAAGAAATTATTTCAAACACCAATCTTTGCATGGACAATTCATTCACAGACTGCCGAAAAAAATAGTAAAAAGGTCTTTGACTCCATTATATTTGATCGCTATCTCCCTTGAGAATGTAGCTCTCACATTTTCTGGTACCTACAAGGCCCACCACTGGCAGCTTACTCCAAATGCACCTCAACAGAACAAAGAGTTTCGCAAGCGAAACTCTCGCAACCAGCGCGGTCGCTTGCGGCATATTTCTTCTTCGCGCGAGTGCGCATCCCCGCGGAG
>CAVBGA010000020.1:0-2771 GCA_963594675.1 Lachnospiraceae bacterium | reverse complement strand
ATTGCATCAGAGTCCAAGGATGATTCTGAGTTTGCATTCTCTGCCAGCTCCCGACTCGCTTCCCCCCCATCAGTGGAAATCTCTACCTGATCGTCACACGTCACTTCCTCAGCAAATGCATTTACAGGTAGCTGCAGTACCAGAAGAAAAACAAGCAAAAAACCAGCAATTCTTTTCCACAACTTTGTTTTTTTCATCTCTCTGCTCATTCCTTTTATTCAAATTTTCAAAAAACAACTTCTTGCATGCTTGCCAAAAAGCTCTTCCTCACTCACAGAAGAAGAGCCTTTCGCTTTCTAAATTAACTTATTTTACTTTTACTGTTACTTTTACAGACTTAGATCCAGATTTTATAGTGATCTTTACTGTGCCTTTTTTCTTTCCAGTTACATTACCCTTAGAAGAAACGGTTGCTATCTTCTTATCAGAGCTTGTGTAAGTAACTTTCTGTTTAGATGTAAAGGGAGTTACCACTGGATTCAGTGCCACTTTCTTTCCCTTCTTTACTGTTACGGTTTTATCTACTGTGATTTTTGATGTCTTTACAGCAGTTTTCTGAACTTTCACCTTAACAGTCTTCTTCAAACCACTAGCCAAAGTAATCTGCAATTTCGCAGTTCCGCTCTTTTTCGCAGTGATCTTACATTTTCCATTGGTTTTACCACTTACTGTGAAAATCTTAGTGTTGGAAGATTTCCAGGATTTCACGGAATCCCCTTTGGCAAGGCCGGTAACCTTCAGGCCTGAGGTAGACTGTTTTACTTTTAGAGTTACGGTAGATGCATTAAGTTTTGCTTTGGCTGTAAGTTTCTTACCAACAATCTGAGTCTCAGTTTCCTGGCAATTAGAACACTCTCTTGTTTGAACTTCCGGACTAAATACCGTAGCTTCGCTTGATGTTTTCCAATTACTCCAGCTATGACCCGTTGCTTTGATTTTGTTTTCATCTGTTGGATAAGAATAATGTTCACCGCACACATTGCATACACCAACTTCTGTCCAACCATCTTCTGTACAAGTGGCAGCTTTAGCTTCCACTACGTCAGCTTTGCAATGAACAGTGACTGTATCTGCTATTGCGGCCTCTTCTGATATAGTTTTCCATTCCTCTGCCGTTCCAGGATAGCAAATGCTTACTAGGTCTTCACATGAAAGAGATTTAAATTCAAGAGTAATATTTTTATTTGGAAAAGAAATACTGGTTAATCCCGAATCTCTAAATGCACTGGCTTCTAAAGTTTCAACCTCAGAAAAATCAAATGTTTGTAAAGATGCACAATTTCTAAAAGCAGATATACCAAAGTCCTTTACACCTATAATAGAACACGTTGACAAAGCAGAACAATTCATAAATGTTTGCATTGGTATCTCTTCAATAGATTTTTCACACTGAAAAGACTCAAGGCTACTGCAATTTGCAAATGATGCACTATCCCATCCTGCAATTCCCTTTATCTCCACTTTATTTAATGCTGTACAATTATTAAATGCATTTTCACCGATCTGAACCTGCTCTTTTTCAAATATCGCTTGATTTAAGCCGCTTTCTGTAAATGCTTGACTGCCTACTGATTCCACCTGATTCAGGTTTATTTCTTTTAAACTAGAATCCTGCTGAAAAGCTCCTTCACCTATACTTGTGACCGTGGAAGATAAACTAACAGTCTTCAGATTTGGATAATCATCCAATTTATTACTAAAATTGTACGTTCCAATCCCCGTGATACCATCACCTATCACTACTGCCTCAACTTGCGTTGTTTTGCTACCTAATGCCTGACCCCATTCTGAAGCAAAACCTGCCGTTTTATTATCCGGTAATGCAGCTGTTCCAGAAGATTTAAAATACAAAGTCTTATTATCTTCATCGTATTTATAAGAAATATTGGATTCTTTTGTTAAAGTTGTCCAACCATCGTCTTCCGTTTCAGCTAAAACAGCTTCACTTTCATCGTCATAAGCACTTTCAATGTCTGAATTTTCATCTACAACTTGAAGATCATCAGAGGATGCCATAACTGGACTAACCACTGAAAATGCCATGGAAAAACTCAAAATAATTGCCAAATATTTTTTTTTCATCATTAATTATCCTCTGCTGCTGGAGTTCCCCATGCAAACTCGGAATGATCATAGCTTAATACCATGGAGAATTCATCATTATCTGTCAAACCTGTTGGAACCAATGTTTCTCCCAGTGTTGTGTTAGGATAATTAGCAACACTTTCGTCAAGATTACTTCCTGCATACCACATCCAAGAATCACCTTTCCAAATAGCTCCAATAACGGTATCGCCAACCTTATTCACATTGTGATTTGCACCATTATTTGCCCATTGATAATTGCCATAACTAACAGACGTTAAATAATTGCCATTCCATGTAGTATCAAAATCTACACTTGCTGCTTTTTGAAGAGCCTCCTTGTAAGTCATACCAGAAGTTACACCTTTTACTTTTACAACTGGATTCAACCCAAATGGATTCTCCGTTACCGTTCCAGTATAAGTATCTGTTGCGCTAGTCTGTGTCCATTGTCTTACATAAACCTTCATGGTTGCTGCAGAAGCCATTATACTGGAGCTTAAGGTCATTACTGACGCCAATGCTAGCGCCGTTACTTTTTTAAATGCCTTTCTCATTTAATTTCCTCCTTTTGATAATTTCTTTCCATTTAAGGCAACGGTTCCTGCCCTTTTAGATCATATTTCTGGATCTGTCTTTTTCCTCCTTCTCCCATATTAGGAATATCCTGGTGTTCTGAGTTATGC
>CAVBGA010000019.1:0-7237 GCA_963594675.1 Lachnospiraceae bacterium | reverse complement strand
TATCTAAATCCAGACTTTTTGACGGAAAACGAGTGCGATAGATATATCCTTTTGAAAGAAAATGGAATCGATTATCCGCTATAGCCAATGGCATGCGCAAAATTATTTCAGATTGATCCAGCAAAGTGCTCAAGTCTATTTCATCCGCATATTGCAACATGAGTTCCCATGTATGATAATCCTTAAAAAGTCGATTAAAAATATTTATGATATGAGGAAAGGAGTATTTTTCATCTAAAAAGAACCCATTTTTCACCAAAATCTCTGTATTTGAAGAGCAGCCCCAAACACAGAATATTACATCCTGATGTTGCAATACTTCTTTTTGATTATCATCATGGACTAAATACAGGTGTTCTTTATTAATAGGTCTTCCCGCTTCCCATAATTCAAACTCCTGAATATTCCCATTCCTATTAAATCGAAATTCCGTATCGATGATGCCATAATAGGGCAATTGATATTGGATATACGTTAACTTCAAATTTTACCTTCTCTCTTCGAAATACTAATCTTCAAAGCTCTACCACTTCATATATATTCACCAGAAAAATATCTACTACATTCATCTTAACACACTCCCTGTCAGCGATACACAAAATTTAAATAAATCCTTCCAACAAAATTGGTTTCTGTAACCATAGTAGCATATCATTGTGCATTTTATACTATAAACAAAGATAAATTTCCGGAAAGATGTTTCAAATGCACATTTTTTTTAGGAAGGGGTGTAACTATGGCTGACAATAACAATAGCCCAAAGAGAATCAGTGGTACGCTGAAAAAATTCTTTGGTGTTGGTGATTTTGGTTTCAACTTGATGTCCAACATTGACACTTACTACGCATCTTATTTTTTTACTAACATTGCAAAATTTACACCTGGTATTGTAGCAATTATGACTACTATTTCTGCGGTTGTAGATGCAATCTTGTCCATGATGTACGGAGCATTCATGAATAAGGGAAAAGCAAAAAAATGGGGACGTTACCGTTCCTGGTTGATTTTAACTCCTTGGTTAGTTCCATTTCTTTATGCCGGACAATTTATCCGTATTGGAAACGGCATAGCAGCTGTCATCTTTGTAACCTTGGCAATGATTACCAGCCGTATCGCATGGAATCTACCTTACATAGCTAGTATTTCCATGATAAATGTAGCAGCAAAAACCTCAGAAGATCGTATGGCATTATCCTCTGCCCGAAGCATCTGGACTTCCCTCTCTTCTGTGCTTTATTCCTTTATTGGGCCTGCAGCAGTTGCCTTCTTCTCTTCCATTTTAGGAGAAGCAAATTCCTATGCTGCAACAGCTTTTGCTTTTGCATGTTTGATGTTTGCTGGAATGTATGCTCATTTTGTAATGTTTAAAGGCTATGAGCCTACAGGCGAAGAAGAAGCTGCAATGATGGCTACTCAAAAAACAACTGCAGCTAATCAGCCAAAGGTAAAAGCCATTGATGCTATCACATGCAATTCCAACCTTATCATTTTAATTGTTACAGACATGCTCAAATATGTCGTATTTTTCCTAGTAAATGGTATGGCTGCCTATTACTTCACCTACTTATCTGGAAATGCAGGACTTATGACACCATTCATGTTTGCTGCAAATCTTCTTGGTATTATTGCATCCTATCTTGCAAGACATGTTGTAGGTAAAGTTGGTGGTAAAAACAGTTTGATCCTCTCTTACGTTATTATGGCAGTAGCAGGACTCATCGCATTTGTTTTAAGAAGCAACACTACCATCGTTATTGTTTTAATGAGTATTTTGATGTTTTTCATGTACATTTCCAATACTGCTGACCCAGAGTTATATGCTAATTGTGCTCAGTATAGCGGTGAAAAACTAGGATATGATGTAACTGGAACAGTAATGGGGCTTTTAACAGTTCCAATTAAACTTGGTATTGTAGCTAGAGGTCTACTGATTTCCGGATGTCTGGCACTGGGTGCTTACACATCAGCTATGGCTGACATGTCATATTTCGATGGAAAAGCCAGCGAACTTGTTACCTTACAAAATGGTGTCTGTGCTGGTTTTATGGTTATTCCCGCTGTATGTCTGATTGTAGCCGCATTACTTCTGCAATTCGGATTTAAAATCTCAAAGGATTGATTTGATTTAAAAATAAACGTTCATAATTGAAGGAGGAATCATTATGACACCAAAACAGAAAGTATTAGCCTGCATTAAAGGTGAACAATTAGATGAGTACGTAAACCAGTTTGAATATGTAAAACTAGCATTTGATCCTGCAACGCTTTATGCCATGGGACCAGTAGAAAAAGGCGGAGTCTGGTTGAATGGCTGGGGCGTAAGAATGGAATTTCCAGAGCACGTCCCTGGAATGTTTCCCAACACTGCACCAGAGTATGTTGTATTAGATGATATTACGCAGTGGAAAGAAAAAGTTCATATGCCAAAAACCGAATTTACTGACGAAGAATGGGCGCCTACAATCGAAGCTGTTAAGGCTATTGATCGAGACCAATATTTTGTAGCCCCCTTCATCGCGCCTGGTATTTTTGAAAAACTTCATTATCTTATGGGTATGGAAGAATGCATGATCAATTTTTATGATGAACCGGAAGCTATGCATGAGTTGATTGATTATCTTGTAGAGTATGAGCTTAAAGTTGCAAAAGAAGTTATTGAACATATCCACCCAGATGCCCTCTTCCATCATGATGACTGGGGAAGTCAGAGATCTTCTTTCCTTTCCGCTGAAATGTTTGAAGAATTTATCCAACCGGCTTATGAAAAAATCTACGGTTATTGGAAATCAAATGGAGTAGAACTCATCATTCATCATAGTGATTCTTATGGTGCAAATCTAGTACCTAGCATGATAAAAATGGGCATTGATATCTGGCAAGGTTGCATGTACGGAAATAACATTCCAAATCTAATCAAAAGCTACGGTGGTCAGATTTCCTTCCAAGGTGGCATTGATAATGGAAAAGTAGACCGAGCTGATTGGACGAAGGAATATGTGGAAGCGGTAACACGTAAAGTAATCAGTGAAGTAAATAGCAAAAATTACTTTATCCCCGCCACAGTCATGGGAGAACCAGGATCTGTATTCCCTGGAGTATACGACTTTATCACCGATGTGATTGATGCTGTCAATAAAGGAGGGGCTGTTGTTAGCAATGAAGATAAAGAAATAACAAAACCTATGACCCATTTTGATAGCTAAACGCAATTTAATGTAAATCTGTAAATTTTGCTACTGGCAACTTCGTACGGATGCATGACACCGGGAATGCCTCGTGAATTCTTTAAAAAGACATCACGAGGCATCCTTTTGTGCTAATATATAGGTATAAGAAACAAAAGGATACAAAATGTTAAAATATTTTTCCAAAACTGGAGGATCTAGCTGTGAAATTAAGTATGTGGATGATTGCTAATCAAATATCTGAACTTGATATTAAAACGGAAATTAGGGAAGATGCACCAGCAATCCTAAATAGCGCTCGCCTGGCTTATGCTACAAACTGCGTCCACATTTATAAAGAAAAAGATTATGTTGTCTGCTCTGGTGAGGGAGATAAAATTTATATCTATGACATGACGGTTACCAGAGTTCTTGAGTTAATTCAGGCTATTTTTGATTCTCACGAAGACTGGATCAGCAGTATCAAAGACTCCCTGTCCAAACAGGACTATCAGGCAGCCATCGACCAAGCATATAAACTTTTCAAAAATCCTATGATTCTCTTCGATGCAAACAATAAAGTCCTTGGACAAACTAGTGCTTACGGGGAGCATGACTTAGATTCTGAGTGGGCCTATTTGCATAAATACGGTTATTCCTCTGTCAACGCTATTAATATGCTCAAATATTATAGCGGGAATAATGAGTTCTACTCCGAAAACAAAATCAGTTATGATCTGCCCCAGAATAATCTGATCAACTTGTCCGGGGTTACCTACAGCATTTTTTTCAACACGCACATTTGTGGACGCATCAATCTAATTGCCAAAGAAAGGCAACTAAATCAAGGAGATATGCAGCTTCTCCATGAATTAATTGATGTGTTGGAACCCTCTCTAGGTCAAATTCTTGCTAATGATTTAATTTCTGATCCTTCCAATGTATTCCTAACCTTACTTCGCGGAAAGACCTATAATCGTAGAGATTTGGAACTGCAACTCAAGTATATGAATTGGAAAGAGGATGACGAGTTCTATGTCACCGTGGTTCGTTTACATACGCAAACAGATTTAGAAACATTAAAACGACATTTGAACTCTCTATTCCGTATGCTTATTCAAAATCTAACAGATACCAGCATCAATGTATGGAAAAACGAGCTTATTATCCTCTCCACTCGAAATCTGACTGAGGAATATGATTCCCGTACACTACTTAGGAATTTAGTAATGCATAATCCTGTACGCATAGGCTTTAGTCTTCCTGATAAAAGCGGTATTTACCAAATATCCAAATTTTACCATCAGGCTGAATACGCTCTAAAACGCAGTGATCACGAAGAAAAGCCTAAGGCCTTTCAGAACTTTGAAAAATATGCCATCGAATATCTCCTTTTAGCCGAAGTCGCACCTACTGAAAAAATGATGGCCTGCATGCCAGCTACGCTGGAGCTATGGAAAGAAAAACAAAAAGGCGATGATATGTTTCACACCCTTCTCTGTTTTTTAAATAATGAACGATCCATTGCACAAACTTCCGCTGAACTTTACTTGCATAGAAATACTACGGTTTATCGAATCAAAAAGATTCAAGAAAAATTAGAAATTGACCTAAACGACAGTACTGTAAGGAATTACTGCCATATTTCTCTACACTTTTTAAATAACCTGGAAAATCTTGATATTCATTCTATTTGAAGTCATCTAACGGATTTTCCATTAACAATTCACCGTGAATAAATACGCTGCTACAAGGCCTGCCATTGGCAACTCCTTACAAGCTCGCATATACACCAAAGATGCCCAGCAATGTATACTGAGCATCTTTTATATTTTCTTATATTCAAAGTTTCATTTTACATTAGAACATAATGTCATGTGGCAATCGCATTGCAGCCTGTTCTTCAGGTGTAAATCCAAACTGTTCCTGATTTACTTTATCAATTGCACTTGCCAAAGATAAATAAACTCCTGGATATACAGAACCAGGTCCACCCTGTGCAATACAAGGAATGAAATGGTGCATACCACACTCAGCAACTGTCTCACGAACAACTTTCTCACACTCTTCGTCGGTCCAACCTTCATGATCTACAAAAGCATTTTCAATGACTCCCATGAAACTAATCTTGTCCCCGTATTTTTCAATCAATTCTGGCACATTGTTGGTCTTCATGCAACCCTGGAACACATCAATGCCCATCTCAATCATAGCAGGTACCAAGGTAGCTGCATAGCTATCAGAATGATGTACAATATAATCCACTCCATGATTCTTATAATAGCCATAAATTTCTTTATAAGAATCCAAGAAGAAATCTTCAAACATTGCCCGACTAAGGAATGTACTATCGTGGCTACCCCAATCATCATGGTGGAAAATCATATCTGGATGCAAGTTATCGCAAATGCCTTCTGCCAATTTCAATTCCCATTCTGTGAGATATTTAATCATGTCATGCATTTCATCTTCATAGTCAACATAGTAATAAAGTGCATTTACCATTTCACAGAGATGATGTGTCTGCTCAAAAAGTCCTGGTGCTACAAAAGTAGCTTTAAATGCTTTCTCTGTATCTACTTCATCATACATAGCTTTGCACTGATCCCAAAGCTCCTTCGGAAAATCAAGCGAAGGTGCTTTTACATAATCCTGCCAGTGCTCAATATCTTTAACTACAATCTTATCTGGAGTGTGTACAGGAAAAGCTCCAGGAACATTATCCGGAAAACTGTTGGTAACACCCCAAGAGTTTACAATGTTCACTTCACCCTTCTGTGGAGCAGGACTGGTAAACATAAATGGATGAAATAAGAGCTTAATCGCTTCATACTGATTCACGTAACGATCAGGATTTCCCCCCGGTTTCATACATTCGATCATATTCTGTTTCGCTGTTAACATAATGCAATCCTCCCTTATTCTTATGCTGCTTACACTTCTTTTCTTCAAGATATTCCAAACAGCTCCTTACGCTGTCTCTTTCTACTTGATTACATTTTATAGCAGGAATAGGTGCAAAAATAGGCATCCAGTAACCAATTTTTCTGTAAAATTTATACTAAAAATTGGTTATTGAACACCAAAATTAGGTAGATTACTATGTGCATGTAAAGACATTTTATTTTATAATAAAGATGATTAATTTCTAAGCAGAAAAAAAACAGGGCGAACAAAGGGGCCTGCAGAAAGGCCAAGACCTTAAACTCCTTCAACAAATTGAAAAGAAACTTGCTAAAGGCAAACCAATCCCCCAGATTGCTGAGGAACTAGAAGAATCCGTAGACCTTATCGAGAAAATGATAAGGGAGAAAGAAAATTAAGGCTGTAGGATCTACCGCTGGATTTCCTTACGGATTTATAGCTGTATGATGTGTGGTTGGATGCCAAAAGAAAAACAGAAGCATGTGCAATACATTTTCCCACTTTTGCCCATGCTCCTGTTTATCATTTGCCTACCATCATTTCATTTATATATATTATCAAGCTGCGTGAATCAAACCTGCTGCGAGCAGACCATTAATCACATAATCATCATCCTCATCGGTGGATCGGCCGTCTGCATTTGGATGATTATTGATCCAAGTATTAACTGCATCCACGTCGTCAAAGGTGTAATATATCCTCATTCTATCCCTATCTTTTCCAATTCGATTGGTGGAACCGGTTATCATCCAAAATCCTCCAACAACCTGATTCATCTCACACTCTTTTAACTCTACTCTTTTGCTTGTCATAAATTTTTCCTCCTGTTTGTGTATGTGTTTTTGTTTTTTATCCTTGATGCTTATTTATACGAAGCTCCCCATACAAAAGGCTAAATTATTTTCAATTTTTTATTTTCTATACTCCAACAGGATCAGCATTTCACTAGTATAGGTAACTCACTGTTCGCAGCTAGTATGCAACGGGGTATTATTATAAAAGATTTCTAGACTTTCAAATGTGGATATGCTAGCATGATGTAAAAGCATTACATTTCCAATAGCGATAGGCATTTCTTGATCATTTCTAGAATTGTTCTGGTCAAGCGTTTTTGTAACACTTGTGACTAAAAAATCAAATTCATTTGT
>CAVBGA010000018.1:0-8850 GCA_963594675.1 Lachnospiraceae bacterium | reverse complement strand
TTTTTTGGTAATCTGTATGTGCTATGCTCTCATTTTCATCTTTTTAGGTGGCATAAAGGTGGCAAATCTCATGAAACATTAGCATATTTCCACGCTTTTCACCGCATTTTGGAGTCCGGTACTTTTCTGCCGTGGCAAACGAATAGTATCTTAATCACTGCTATCTATCTCCTTGCTTTGCCCCAAAAAGCCCCGTTTTGCCGAGGATTTCGGGCTATGTAAAAATACTCTGCCAATAGTAATAAGGTGCAAAACAGTGCAAAAGACTGCCTTTTGTAGCACACGCTTAGTAGTCAAATAGTAGTAAAACGTGAAATTCCTACTACTAAGGATTTTTTGATGAAATAAATTGCAAAAAAAGAACCCGACGCATCAGGTTCTTCCAGGTGTAATCCGAAGACATCCACCGCAATTCTTGTATATAATATATCATTTTTTTCGCAAGATATGCAAGAAATTTCATGACATGCTTATGAATTTTTGAAGTGCCGCCATATTTGATCTGTGCTGCGTCCCCAACACCTGATTACAAATATTTACCGGAAGTGCATTTCTTAAATATTCTAACTAAGACTTCTCATACTCCAAATGGGGGCGCACCTCCATTGTGGTAGTACAACTAAGTACATCAACTAGTTTCTCACTCTCTCCTACTCTCTTGTAAAAGTAGGTAAATTTCCCAAAACAGTAATATCTTTTCTTCCAATAGCAGCCCCTTCTGCAAGAAGAGCCACTTTTTTCTTTACATATCCACCGGCTTTTTCTACTAATTTTTCCATTGCATATAGAGACTCTCCACTTGAAATTACGTCATCTATTATGCAAACCGATTTTCCGCAAATTTTCTTTTGATCAACTCTGTCCAAAAACAATTCTTGCGGTTTCTGTGTTGTAACAGAATGAACTGAAACAGAAATGGTATCTTGCATATAAGATTTAATACTTTTTCTAGCAACAATGAACTCTTTATGCCCAAGACATTTACTCACTTCATGCGCTAAAATAATACCTTTTGCTTCAGCCGTAACAATCTGATCTACATCCCCGATTTTCTCTGCTAACACCGGAGCACATGTACTTACCAATTCCGTATCTCCTAAAATAACAAAACTTGCAATTGCTGTTTCGTTACCCAATTCAATAATTGGAAGTTTTCTTTCTAATCCACAAAGTTTCAATGTATACGTATCCATTTTTCTCCTCTACACTCCTATAAATCTGACAACTATACCTGCGATCATTCCAAAGAAAGGATTTGAAAATGCTGTGACAACCAACGTTGTTCCTCCAACTGCCGGCGCATCTGCCAATGCAAGCGGTGCATCTGCGATAAATGTACTAAACAAACCAAGAACCAAAAGAAATCCAGCTCCTGATGTTGCCGGAACAAAACGTCCAATTTTCGGAACCAGACCACTGAGAAGAATCACTCCTACAATGATCATAAAAATGATTCCGGCACTTACAGGATGGGGTGCTGTCGCTGTTGTAGAAATAATCGATTCCACTGGAGCCCCGCCGAAAAAAGATGATCCCATATCTGCCAGTGAAGATATGACCGTTAAATGATCTACATTAAAATCTTTAACATTTGCCATATCCGCTGTGATCTGACCAAAAGATATGTTTGATCCGATATTCAAACAAGCCATTCCAAATGCACCCATAAGAACTTGCTTATTTATAATAAATTTGGGATGCGCAAATTTATCTTCTTCAACCGTAATTACCTTTTCTTCCTTATCGATCAAAGTAGCTACAATGCTTGAAGATACAACACATACAACAATTGTATAGATCAATGCATGTGTAGAATTTCTTGTCAGAAAATAAGTAATCAATGCTGTGACAACAGAAACTCCTCCTGCTATATGATCTTCCTTAACCATGTCCAAGGAAGCCTTGGTAAGAAGGAGTCCGACACCTGCCATCATTCCATTTGCAATATTCGGTCCTATAAAATCAATTATATTTGTTAAAACACCGCATACTCCAATTATTGTCAATATCAATGCACCTATAAAAACCATCGTACATCGCTCGGCACGATTTTTTCCGCTTGTACCTGCATAAGTAATTGTTTCTGCTTGAAAAGAAATCGGTGCTACATTTCCGGTGATTGCGTTGCCTGCTGCACCAATGAAAAAAGCAACCGCTGTCGGTACCGACGCAAAACCAAATGCAAGTGCAAGAAGTGCCTGAGGCAGTGCATCCATAATTACACCTATAATAGCTAGCAAATCTGTAAATAAAGCATTCATTTTTTATATTCCCTTCCCACTTATTCCGAAAAAATAGAAATTCCCTCGCCTTTTAACGCATCAACCAATGAACGATTTGTAATTTTCAAATCCGGAATACATGCGCATGTCAACATAAGAGATAATGGAAATGCTGGATTTTTGAACTTTCCTCCAAATTTTTGTGTAATCTCATTAAATTCTTCAAATTTTTGTAGGATTTCCTCTGGATGTAATTTTTCGTTCATAATTCCACCGAAACGTAATTCTATTGCACTCTGAATCTTCCCATCTGCAACAAATACGACACTTCCCTGCATTTTTGTAACAGCATTTACAGCAATCGCCATGTCATCATCGTTTGTTCCGATTACAACTATATTCTGACTATCTTGCGCAATAGAACCCGCAATTGCTCCCTTTTTAAAGCCAAAACCTCTTACAAGTGCAGTTGTATGCGAACCATTCTTCTCATAACGATGCCACACACTAATTTTTAACAAATCCCTCTTTATATCCGGCAAGATTTGTCCATTCTTCACTTCTACATTTGTAACATAATTGCCCGAAATAAGTTTATCTTCCCATACATCCAAAACATGAACTTGTACATTTCCATTTTCCATCGGAGCCTTTATTTTGAAATCATCTGCTTTTACCTGTCTAAGAGAAATCGTATTCATTACATTTTCCGGAAATTGAAAATGCGGTAATTTGAATTTTCCGGCCTCCGGTATCTTTTTCCCATCAACATATACCGAATCAATTACAAAATCCTTCAGATCATTAACCAAAATCATATCTGCACATAACCCCGGCGCAATTGCTCCAATCTTTCGGTCCAAACCATATGCTTTTGCAACATTGATTGTTCCCATTTGAACAGCAAGAATCGGATCTACTCCTTCCTCAACTATCATTCGAAGCGCTTGTATCATTGTACCCTTTCGTACAATTGTCTCTAACGTAATACATCCATCTGTTGCTAAAAGCAGATGACTGGTATCTTTTATACGAGAAACAAGTTCTCCTGCATTATAAGGCTCTGCTAAAGAACCTCTACGTACAACAATTTTCATCCCCAAACGATATTTTTCAAGTGCTTCTTCTATAGAAGTAAATTCATGATCTGTGGAAGGTCCTGCCGCAACATACGCCTGTAATGCATCACCTCTTAATTCCGGGCAATGTCCGTCAATGCATAGATTCAGCTGCTTCGCCCATGACAACATTTTCATCATTTCAGGTTCTGCCGAGACCACACGATTAAAATCCATTGTTTCGCCGATTGCTATAAAATTATCAACATTGTGGCAATACTGCAATTTGTCAAGATCCATAATAATTCCAGCATCTTCCAGCCCCGGACTGCTAGGAATACAAGGTGGTACCGTAATATATCCTTTTAAAGGTGTCGCAGCAAATTCTTTTCCAAACCACAACAGACATTCTTCCGATACATTTCCAATATCGTGAGTATCAAAAATACCTGCTGTTGTTCCATGTGGCAATACCGCTTCTGCAAAAGAAGTTGCTGTCATAAAAGACATTTCAACATGAGAATGTGCATCGATCAAACCAGGAATCAAATACTTTCCTGTAGCATCTACAACTGTTTTGGCTGTATATGATCCTCTTTTTTCTATTTTTTCTACCCTTACGATATAACCATCAAGAACTGATATATCAACTGTTTCAATTTCTGCGGTATAGACATTTACAAGGTATGCATTACATATCATTAAATCCGCTTGAATTCTGCCTAATGCCGCCTGTACAAGACGTTCTGTGATTTGCATAATGATTTCCTCCAATGTGATTTAACATATTCTGTTGTACATATAACGAAGATATTTGCATATTATCACTTATTATATTATAATGATAATACTAATTTCATTGATTTTATATATTGTTTTTATTATATAATAAGATATTGGAGAAGTATGACTTTAGAATCGTATCAAAACTTTGTAACAATCGTAGAATGCGGAAGTATTATTGCAGCCTCTGAAAAATTACTAGTTGCACAACCATCTCTTAGTAACCAATTAAAACGTTTGGAGCAACACTACGGACAAAAATTGCTGATCCGCAACAAGAACGGAATCAAACTCACGGATGCCGGACAACTTTTCTATCAGCACGCAAAAGAAATTTGCAAGGCAGAAGAAAAAATCAAAAGTGGGCTAAACGCGAATTCTTTTCTCTCACAACAATTACGCATGGTTATCCCTGTCGACAATACACCATCCTTATTTCATGATTTACTTGATGGATTTCACAGACAATATCCTGAAATTGGATTTGATTTGTATGAGATTGCAAGCGACTTCGCTATCTCCTGTGTACTGAACCACACGACAGAACTTGCATTATTACGCTCTTATTTACCAAGATATGCACAATTAAAGACAGCCCCCTACAGAAAGGAACAGATTATTGCTGTATTCTCTGAGAATCATCCTTTGGCACGTAGTCAATCACCATTGACTCTCTCAGATGTGTACAACTATAATCTTGCTATTCCTTATGATTGTACTTCTACTGTATGTGCTGCCCTTAGTCAGGAGTTATTAACCCCTAATATTTCCATTATTACGTCATCCAATAAAACTGCTATTGAATGGGCAAAAACTTTTGATGATGTAGCACTGATTTCTGTTTCTTATGTTCACTCCAATATTTTTCCAGGAATGAAAATACGAAGATTTAAAAATCAGGATTTATATATTATGAATGCATTCATTATGAATCAGAATTTTCAATTATCTTCCGCTGCTCAAAAATTTTTAGCATACCATAATATTGATTTTTCATGAATTTTCAAGAAAGCTTCCTCTTTCTTAAACAATTATAAAGTCTTCTCAACTTCCACCACTAGATTTCCCATTTTCTGCCTCCATATCATCAGATATACATTATATTCTATGGAATCCTGGGCCCTAGTAAAAGGTTCTTCCCTTACCAAAGTGACCTCTTTGCCCTGAGATTCCAGTTCTTCTTTCCGCAGTTCTGCACGCACCAGAATTTTCTCATATTGCCGGTCAGTGCTTTCATAGCTGCGCACCGGATACCTTTCACTTTCCTGCATCAGTTTTTCCATCAACAGTTTCACCACGGCTCTATGCCTAACCCTATGAAGCTTCCATGCCAGTAATTTGCTCATGCCTTTGCCATGATGTCTCCGATAGAATGCCAGCCAGCGAAGCAAATTCCTATCCTCTGCTTCCGCTGCCAATCCTTCCATAACGGAAATGGCCTGTTCTGTCGGTTCCCAAACGTCCTCCATGGGTACAATATATTTTTGTGGAACCGCTGGATAGCATGCATAATTCAGCGGTGGAAAATGTACCAATTCCGCTAATTTTCTTTCTTCTTCACTGGCAGCATCCTCTCCTAGATATTCGCATTTGCTATGCAGGATTGCCAGACGATATTCCAACTGGCGCAGATACTCATAGCCTTTTACCCAGAAATGGCCAAGATCTCCATAACGGTAGAGATGGGTTTCCACCTTCAAGTCCTCAAAAAGCAAGGTCACCAGGTCATCGCCCTGATGCACCACCAACACATAAATACTTCCGTCTTCTCTTTCTTCCCGACTCAGTTCGGCTTCCAGTTCTCCCTCATAATCTGACTGATACTGCCCCGTCATTTTTGCATTGATAAATACCAGAAAGCTTTCTACTGCATCATTCATAAGATAGACCAGTCGAATTTCTGACTCTTCTTTTCCTTCTGGAAAAATCAATTCAAACTGATCCTGCCAGAGCAATTCTTCCAGCATTTCAAATGGCTGTTTTTCGGTTTTATTCTTTCCCCTGTTCAATGGATTCCATCTCCTTCTGAGAAGCAGTCTTCAAATCATAGGTGTCAAAGCTCGCCTCCACTGGCAGTTGCATCTCTATTTTGGATATCTTGTCCATACGGACACGACCCTCTCGCATTTTCACATCAAAAACATGTCCACCTTTTTTCCGATCCTCTGATATGAAATGAAAATGCCAGCCAGGCAGGTTAAGACCATCCATATACTCTGGAAAATAAAGACATATGATAGAGCCCTTTATATTCTTGAATTGAAAGGAATATTGGGTTTTGCTAAGCAACTCCTTTAAGGTAATATGTTGTACCTTTCTTGAGGGAATTTCAGATCGTGCATCGATAAAATCAAAAACTCCATCAATGCGAACCATATGCATACTGTTAAGGCCAAAATGCTCTTCAATTTTATTGTTCAGTTCTTTTGTCAGATTGTCGACACTATCCATCTTCCCCCAAGTCCAAGATCTGTCACCATCCAAATGACTTACCACGGCAAAGGAAACCCCAGATTGTGCATCTACCTCGCACACACTTCCATCAGACCTTGCCCTATAGCAATGTCCATCCAGCACAATCATCTCACCATCGATATCTTCAAAGGTACCCAGACCCGTGTCTCCATGAGCCAAAAGTTCTCCCACAGGTATCACCCCGCGAACATAGCCTAAAGCAAGGGCTTGTAAAGTTGATACCTGATACAAACATTTATTTGCATTTACATTGTTGAAAATAATTCCGCTTTTTTCTTCCATGTGTGGTTTTCCTCTCTCTTATTTTCTGTAATTATACCCCTATTTTCTGTCTAGTGGCAACTTTCCGCAAAACCTTTCCTACAAAGAACTTTCCTTGGCAGCTTCTTCGCATATTTTGACATAAAGAAAAACTGCCTTCCATCTATATATGAAAGACAGTTTTCCTATTATATATAACTGCTTTGTCGAGACTCCGACTGAGTTAAACAAACCCTTCAACCGATAAGAACCGATATTTTCAATAATGACATCTCGCACCCGCGCTTGCAAAATGCCCTAACTTATCAAGCTTTTCTTTTTTTCAATTCTTCGATCATTACTGGAAGAATTTTATTTACATCACCTACGATACCTACATCTGCAATATCGAAAATAGATGCATCCTCATCCTTGTTAACCGCTACAATGTAATCTGAACCGGACATACCAGAAACATGCTGGGTGGCACCAGATATTCCACAAGCAATATAGAGTTTTGGTGCTACTATTTTTCCTGACTGTCCTACCTGATGGGCTCTGGACACCCAACCATCTTCAATAGCCGGTCGGGTTGCTCCCACAACCCCTCCAAGTACATCAGCCAACTCCTCTACTAAAGCAAAATTTTCTTTGCTGCCCATACCACGTCCACCGGAAACAATAATATCAGCTTCTTCCAGATTTACACTTTCCGCAATTTCTTTGACACTTTCCAATACTTTTGTGGAAATATCTACGCTGGCGACTTCTTCACTTACAAGCTCTCCTGAACGATTTTCATCAAGTTCTTTTGTAAAGGCACCGGAACGAATAGTTGCTACATGAGGAAGAGAATCACTCATTTTCAAATCATTTAAAATATTTCCATTATAAGACAGAGCTGTATAGACACCTTCTGCTGTAATTCCCGTAACATCCGTGATACATCCAGAAGCAAAGGCTGCTGCAACTACCGGTGCCATCATCTTTCCTTCCTGAGTTCCTGGCATGTAGAGAGCTCTGGGTTGGTATTTTTCAACCAGGCTAATCATGGTCTCTGCCTTTGCTGCCGCCTGCTCTTCATCTGATGTAATGGTAAGAATCTTACTTGCACCTGCAGCAATGATTGGTTTTGTGTCAACATTTGCTCCAATTACAACAGCTATTACCTCTTCTCCCATGCTGCCCGCAAGTTTTGCAGCTCCGCTGATGGCTTCAAGGCTTGCATTTATAGGGGTGCCGTCTGCGCTTTGAGCGTAGACCATGATATTTTTTCCTTCAGTATAATTCATCTTCTCATTTCCTCCGCTCTTAGATTACCTTTGCTTCTTCCATAAGGCTAAGTGCCTGTGCAACCGCTGCCTCAGCATCTTCTGCCTTTACCTTGACTCCAGCCGCTCTCTTAGGCGGTTCATAAAGCTTGAGCAAAGTTGTCTGCACACTTGCTGACTCTTCCAGCTCTATTGCTTCGATTGGCTTCTTTCTTGCTGCCATCTTACTCTTGATGGTAGGATAGCGAGGCTCATACTCTGGTTTATTTACGGTAATAAGGCAGGGAAGAGGAGATTCTATCATGCGATAGCCTTCCTCCGTTTCCTGTTTCATAGTGAATTTTTCATCTTCTGTCTGAATATCCACCACATCTGCCACTACCGGAATTTCCAGATTGCTTGCAAGAATAATTCCCACCTGTCCAGAGGCAAAATCCGTTGTTTCTTTTCCACAGAAAATAAGATCAAAATCCTTGCCATTTTTTTCTTCTATTGTCTTTTTCGCCGTCTTTAATATGCTGGCAATAGCCTGTGGATCCTTGCTTTGATACTTATCATCTTCAACCAAATAGGCATGATCTGCACCTACAGCCAAACAGTTTTTCAAAGAATTTTTTACACTGTCATCGCCTACAGAGAGAACCGTTACTTCGCCTTCTGTGGCCTCCTTCAGGCGCACTGCCATTTCCAGTGCATAGGTATCAAAAGCATTGACTACTGGCGTTACCCCCTCCAAATCAGGTGCAGTGCCTTCGCTATTTAAAGCTATCTCAACAGAATCATCCGGAACCTGTTTTATAC
>CAVBGA010000017.1:0-3881 GCA_963594675.1 Lachnospiraceae bacterium | reverse complement strand
TCTGGTTTCTTTTTCCACTGCTAATATCTGATCTACATCAGGATCTGGGATCAATTGATGCCGATCCATGGCCTGATCTATAATCTCATAAATATCCAAGAAAGAAATTTCTTCTTTTAAGAATTTGGCAACTGCCGCCTCATTGGCTGCATTAAATACCACCGGCATAGATCCTCCCACTGTGGATGCCGAAATAGCAAAAGCAAGCCCTTTAAAGGTATCTGCATCCGGCTTTTCAAAGGTAATCTGTGCCAATTTAGCAAAATCCAGCCGATCCCCTTCCAGGAATCTTCTTTCGGGATAATACAGGGCATATTGAATTGGCAACTTCATATCCGGAGTACCCATCTGTGCTAAAACAGCTCCATCCACAAATTCAACCATGGAATGAATGATGCTCTGAGGTTGTACTACAACTTCAATATCATCTATGGGCACATCAAAAAGCCATCTGGCCTCCATCACCTCCAAGCCCTTGTTCACCAGTGTCGCAGAATCAATGGTAATTTTCTTTCCCATGCTCCAATTGGGATGTCGCAGAGCCTGCTCCAGGGTTACCTGAGCCAATTCTTCCTTCGTCTTTCCACGAAACGGACCGCCGGAAGCTGTAATCAAAAGTTTCTTAATCGCTCCATGCTCTTCCCCATGCAATACTTGGAAAATTGCGCTGTGCTCACTGTCCACAGGAAGAATAGACACTTGATGTTTTTTTGCAAGAGGCATAATGATATGTCCAGCTGTCACCAAGGTTTCCTTGTTGGCCAAAGCAATATCCTTTCCTTCTTTAATTGCCGCAATCGTCGGCTTGATTCCAATCATACCAACAATAGCGGTCACCAGAATCTCTGCCTCTTTCATTACTGCCAACTCCAGAAGTCCCTCCATACCGAAACGAATTTCCACATTCATGTCGGAAACTGCCTTCTTTAATTCCAGTGCTGCGCTTTCTTCCCAAACCACTGCAAGTCGGGGTTTAAATTCTCTAATCTGTTCTTCCAACCGTTTTATGTTTCTACCCGCAGCCAAGCCACATACCTGCAGATCCCCATTAGCACGGACTACATCCAAGGTCTGAGTTCCAATGGAGCCGGTAGACCCTAAAATTGCAATATTTCTCATATACTAAATAATCCTATCCACTATATTTTCTAAATAGTTACATCAGTTGCATCTTATTTGAAAAGAAATTCTGCCAGATAATAAATTACCGGAGCTGTAAAAATCACACTGTCAAAGCGATCCATAATGCCGCCATGTCCGGGAATTAAACTGCCATAATCCTTAATCTGATGATTTCTCTTGATGGCAGATGCTGCAAGATCACCTACCATGGAAATCAAAGCACCTACGCCACAGATGATTCCATAGTTAAGCACAGGTCCCTTTGTTGCCACAGCATAAATGATCCCAAGAAGAATCGCACCTACGACGCCCCCTACTGCCCCTTCAATTGACTTTTTAGGACTTAACACAGGAGCCATTTTATGCTTTCCGAAGAGCATTCCTGCACAATACGCGCAAGTATCACAACCCCAGGAGCAAAGGAAAATCAACCACACATGGTAAACACCGCCTTCCAACATTCTGGTCTGATAAACATAGGACAGCATAATTCCAGCGTATACAACAGAAAAAAATGCCGCCGTAATCTGATCTGCATGATACTTTGGGTAAGAAAAAACATACACAAACATGTTAACAATCACACCAGCAATCAATACCATAAGTTGGTAATTCTGTGGCAGATCCAGCCAGAGAATCAGGTAAAATGCTAGCACAATTAGAAAACTGGTGATTTCCAGCAAACTATAGGATTCCTTGTGAACCTTCATAGCCCGCATAAGTTCCGCTGTACCAATCAAAGACACAATGGTAAGGGTTGTAAAAAGAACGGTACCCCCACTAATAATCGTAAGCAAGGCCACCAGTACCAGTACAATTCCACTGAGCAATCTTGTCTTAAACATACTACTCCTCCTTCACTCCACCATACCGGCGATCACGGGAATTATAGATTTCTATCGCCTTAACCAGCTCATTCCTGTCAAAGTCCGGCCAAGGTACTTCTGTAAAATAAAATTCAGCATAGGCCAACTGCCATAAAAGATAATTGGAGAGTCGCAATTCTCCACTTGTTCGAATCATAAGATCCGGGTCCGGAAGTCCTGCAGTATCCAAATGGTCAGAAAAAATCTCTTCTGTAATATCTCCGGTCAAACTTCCCTCTTTCACTTCATCCTTGATTTTATTTACAGCCCGAAGGATTTCATCTCTGCTTCCATAATTTAAGGCAATCTGAAAATGAAGGGTCTCAAAATCTTTTGAAAACTCTTCCAACTTAACTATACTATCCTGAATGTCCTGATCAAAGGCAGAAATATCTCCCAGCACCCTTACACACATGTCATTTTTCTTTGAAATTTTCATGCATTTTTTCAAATAACTGCGAAACAGGCGCATAAGACCATCAACTTCTTCTTTTGACCGCTTCCAGTTTTCTGTAGAAAAAGCATATACTGTGAGATATTTCACTCCCAGATCCTTTGCTATTTCACAAATCTTCTCCAGATTCTCACAACCTTTTACATGGCCATAACTCCTAGGCATTCCTCTTTTTTTTGCCCAACGACCATTGCCATCAAGAATGATGGCTATATGATTGGGTATATTCATAATCTCTTTCCTTTCTTTTTTATAATAGCCGCAGTACCTGCTAGCAACAGTTCCTTACGGATGTCTAGCACGCAAAATGATGCTAATATACAACAAAGGGACACCATTCACGAGTCCTTCCCATGCAACAGTGTCCCTCATAAAATCTTTCTTATACTGTAAGAATCTCTTTGGATTTCGCTTCTACTGTAGCGTCCACCTCTTTAATATACTTATCTGTCAGTTTCTGAATATCACTTTCAAGCTGTGCAATCTCATCCTCAGAAACATCCTGTTTTGCCAGTTTCTTGAAACTATCATTGGCATCTCGGCGAATATTCCTAACAGCAACCTTTGCAGCTTCGCCCTTTTTCTTAACGTCCTTAACCAGCTCTTTTCTTCTCTCTTCTGTTAACTCCGGAAAAATCAAACGAATCACTTTTCCGTCATTGGTAGGATTAATACCTAAATCAGAAACAAGAATTGCTTTCTCGATTTCCTTCAACATGTTGCTTTCCCATGGCTGAATCTGAATCATACGAGCCTCGGGAACGGAAACATTGGCAACCTGCTGAATCGGCGTAGGCGCTCCATAATAGTCTACCACCAGACGGTCTAACACATGAGGATTGGCACGACCTGCTCTAATGGTTCCAAGTTCACTATCAAGGCTGGCTAGTGACTTCTGCATTTTTGTATCGTATTGGGTAATTCTCTCGTCCATATTTTCCTCCTATTATACGGTAACTTTCGTACCAGTAATCTTTCCATGAGCAGCATTTACAATGCTATCCTTTTCTCCCAGTCCAAATACCAGCATTGGCATCTTATTCTCCATACATAGAATAGATGCTGTCATATCCACTACAGCAAGCTTCTTGTCGATAACTTCCTGGATATTTACCTCATCATACTTTACAGCATTAGGATTTGTCTTAGGATCACTATCATATACACCATCCACTGCTTTAGCTAATAGAATAGAATCCGCCTCAATCTCAATTGCTCTAAGTACAGTCGCCGTATCAGTAGAGAAATAGGGATGGCCTGTTCCTCCTGCGAAAAATACGACCATGTTTTTGGAAAAATATTTATTTGCTCTATCTTTTGAGAAAAGTTTTGTGAAAGATCCACACTCAAAAGGTGTCAAAACAGCTGTCATCATGCCCTGAGAACGGAAAATCTCGGAGACATAAATACAATTCATAACCGTAGCAAGCATACCAATC
>CAVBGA010000016.1:0-18517 GCA_963594675.1 Lachnospiraceae bacterium | reverse complement strand
AATCACTAGGCGGGTACAGCGCATCTGATCCAAAGAATCCGACACCTTCTTTTGGGTGATATTATCCAGGGCTGAAGTGGCTTCGTCAAACATAAGAATTTTCGGCTTAGGTGCCACCGCCCGGGCAATCATAAGACGCTGTCTCTGACCTCCGGAAATACCACCGGAACCTGCAGAAACCATGGTATGCATGCCCATAGGCATGCGGCGAATGTCTTCCGCAATTCCTGCAATCTCTGCCGCCTCCCAGGCCTCTTCCATGGTGAGCTGAGGCGCCGCAATAGCAATATTTTCATAAATGCTACCCTGGAAAAGCTTGCCATCCTGCATTACCGTTCCAATCTTCTTACGGACGGAATGCATATCAAGCCGCAGGGCATCCTTCTTATCAAAGAAAATTGAACCCTGATTGGGATGTTCAAAGCCCAAAAGCAGACGCATCAATGTAGATTTTCCGCATCCGGTCTTTCCTACAATGGCCAGATACTGACCGGCAGGAATCTCCAGACTAAGGTCATCCAGGATCAAAGGACCATCTTCCTTATAGCGGAAGGACACATGAGAAATCTCAATATTTCCAGAAAGTCGGGTGACGGTCTCTAAGCCCTCTGTCACCTCCGGCTCTGTCTCCATAATGGGTTTTACCAACTCCAAACTAGGACGAATGGTGGCCACTGTGGTTGCCACAGAAGCCAGGGCCGTAAAGGCTGTGGAAATATTGGCATATGCCACATTAAAACCATAGTAATTAGATACCGATACTCCGGATTTCACAGCAATATAATAAATCACAATGGTTCCGCAAAGGGAAATTGCTGTAGTAATCACGGAATTCAGCTTAATAATAGCTGGCGGATTATAGGTCAGCTCCGCCTCCTTAGCATAACAGTCCGCCCATTTGGCAAAGGCTCTTTTCTCTGCACCGGAAAGTCGAATCTTTTGAATTCCGGAAATCAAAGAGAAGACAATACCCTTCTGCTGAGCCCCCAGCTTCATCGATTCCTTACTGATCACCATCTGAGTAGATGCCGTAAGCATGGACACCAGCAAGGTCAGCACCGTCACTATAATAGAAGGAAGTACCAGTTCCTTGGCATAGGTGAAAACCTGTACCAAATAGATCAGAGAGAAAATTCCCGTAATACCTGTGGAAAATACGGATTCCACAATAGTCTCACAAATAGAGGTCATATAACTGATATATTCATTCAACTCACCGGTGGAATAATTCTTAAAGAAATCCGCCGGCAGAGAAAGGACTCTCATCATGGTGGCGGAAGTCACACTAACCGACAGTTTGGTCTCAATTCGATTCTGCAGTAAAGACTTCACAGAGGAAATCACCAAATTGCCAATGGTGACACACAGCATAAAAATCATAATACCAGCCAAAAGCTGCCGGCTGCCATAGTTCACCACTTTTCCTGTCAAAAGACTATTTAATTTAGGTAACAGCATACCGATTAAGGCAATGGCAAGGGCTGCCAGGGTAAAACTAGCAATATCCCATCCCGTCAGACAGGATTTCATATATTTCCACAAGTCCAGACCGGAAAGCTTGGTCATAGGGAAGGGACGGTAAAAACAGTAGGCATCATGATCAATCTCCTTCTCCTCTTTCTTCCCGATTCTCTTCTTTTTTCCTGTATGGGGATCCACATAGACAAAACCCCCGGTGGTTCCCGGCAGGATGGTAATCACTGAGCCATCCTCCTTAAGACTGCCCATCATGGCGCCCATAGCATCCTTATGCCATCCCTCCTCCAGGTGAATCTCCCGATAGAAGATTCCGCTGGAAGCCAGAAGGAAATCCAGTCGTTCCTCCAAACTTTTAATTTTTTCAGGAACTTCCTTTTCTTTTACATTAAAATGCCGCAAAAGCTGGGAAGTAGCATCCTTGATGTCATGGCCCTCTCCCTCAAAAGCTCCGTCTCCAATCTTATGCTGGACAACCGCCCGGGAAATATTTTGAAAAGCATCCGTAAGGAGCTCATTTTCACGTTTTTTTCGATATTCGATCTGGTCATCAAACCAACCCATGAAGAAACTCCTTTCTACTCACTGGTAACTAGTTGGGTATAAAAACCGTCTAATTTCATCAGTTCCTCGTGGGTGCCTCGCTCCACAACCTGTCCTTCATCCAAAACCACGATCTCATCACAGTCACGAATGGTGGACAGTCGATGGGCAATCACCACACAAGTGATGCCACGGTCCGTAATGGCCTGCACCACATCATGCTCCGTCTTGGCATCCAAAGCTGAGGTGGCTTCATCCAGGATACAAATGGTAGGATCCTGGGCCAGGGCTCTGGCAATTTCCAGACGCTGTTTCTGACCGCCGGAAAGATCACGACCGCCCTCCAACAGCTTATGCTGGTAACCGCCGCCCTTTAAAATATCATCATGGATTCCGGCATCTCTAGCCGCCATGATCACCTCATAGTCCTCTATGGAAGAATCCCACATTTTGATATTTTCAGCGATGGTATCTTCAAATAGGATAATATCCTGATCCACCACACATACCGAACCGGTAAATACATCACGGTCAATCTGGGAAAGATCCACCCCATCAAAAGTGATGGAGCCATCCCAGGGCTGACACAAACCAGATAAAAGCTTGGCCAAAGTGGATTTGCCACAACCGGAAGGTCCTACAAAGGCCACCTTCTGTCCCGGCTTCACCTCCATGGAAAAATCCTGAATCAAAGGAGGATTTAAGGGGGAATAGCCAAAGGTCACATGATCCATTTTGATAGAACCGGACAGTTTACTATAATCTTCCGCCTTAGGCCTCTCCTGAAACCAGGGGTCATTGTCATAGCTCATAACATCATCCACTCGCTCCATCTCTGTCACCATTTCCTGCATGGACTGGCTGGCAGAAATCAAATCACTGGCCGGAGAAGTAAAAGAAGACAGAAATCCCTGGAAGGCCGTTACCATACCTAGAGTAAAACTGCCATCCAAAACCAATTTGATACCCAGACCCAGCACCGCTAGATTAGCTAAAGAAGTACAAAGAGTAGGCACCATACCCAGCCACTGATTCAGTCGGGCAAATTTGGTTTCCTGGGCATTGACACTGGCCTGATAACCAGCCAGTCTGCCAAAATAGCCCTTCTCCGCACCGCTGGCTTTAATGGTCTCAATCATGGAAATACCCGATACCATAGCAGAAGAAAGCTTACTTTCATCTCGCAATTGCACACGGGTAATGTTCATTCGCTTCTGGGTCACAACCCAGGAAACAAACATATTAATGAAAATAGCCCCCACGCCAATCAAGGTCAGCATCAGACTATGCTTAATCATGACCAAGAGATAAAAGAACATCATAGCGGTATTGATAGCAAGAGGACCAAAGGTATTCACCAGATCTCCCGCTATGGATGCATTGGTCTCCTGGCGATCCGACAGATCACCTGCCAATCTTTGTTCAAAAAATTGCATAGGCAGGCGCATAATCTTCCATAAATAAGAGGAAGAACCTACCGCCGCCATTTTGCCCTGAATCTTCAAACTATAAATGGTACTGACCCAGGTCATAAGAATAATAATGCCGGAAAATAGGCTTAATGCAATTAAAAATGGCCCTAGCCAGCCAGGACTGGTACCTGTCAAGAGACGATCCAGGAAAATCCGGCTGAAAACCGGCTGAATAACCCCCAACAGGGAAACAATAGTAGTGGTTAGCACCACAAAGGCCACCGCACTTCCCGTGCCCTTCATACGATCCTTGGCATAATCCAGCACAGATTTTCTCTGGCCCTCCGGCTCAAAATCCGGTCCCGGCTCAAAGGTCAGACAGATCCCGGTAAATTCCCTGTCGAATTCTTCCCAGGATACCGTCACCCGGCCTCGGGCCGGATCATTTAATACAGCCTTTTTGCCCTTAAAGCCATCCAAAACCACAAAATGGTTAAATCCCCAGTGGATAATACAGGGATAGGGGCCTCCTTCCTCCAGAAAGGCCTCCGGCTCCATTTTATAAGCCTTAACCTCCATGCCATAGCTTCTGGCGGCCTGGACAATACTTCGGGCAGAAGATCCATCTCTGGACACGCCGCAGTCCACCCGGGCCTGCTCCAGGCTGATCCATTTCTCATAATAGCCCATAACCATAGCCAGACTGGCTGCACCACACTCCAGCATTTCCAGCTGCATGATTACGGGAACCTTTGCCACGCCTTTATTGACGGGCTGTTTTATCTTTTTCTTTGCCATAGGGTCCACCTTAATTCAAAAGCAGGGAAATCGGTGAAATAATCTCCTTGGTCACAGTGCCACTATAGACACCCTCCTTCACCGATTCCTCCACAGGAATCTTATAAACGATATCACCTACATTTAGCTTACCTGCCGCCCGGATATAGAGATTGGTAGACTCCGTAATCTCCTCCGCCTCCGGACTGGTAGGATCCAGGTTTAGTTCCTGGCCATCCAGCTGAGCCTTGCGGTAATTTACCACACTCTCCACCTCATCCTGGGGGACATAGACAAGGGTCTGACCATTTTCTGATACAATAGCCACGGTGGTCTTGGTCTCAAGTCTTCCCATAATACTCCAGGCAAGAACTCCAATCAAAAGCACGATGACAGCCAAGAGCAGAGCCCAGACCCCAGGACTGGTTACGTGGAGATAATGATCCAGCTTTTCTGGGGAATCAATATATTCTTCACTTTTCTTTCGAAATATAGAAGGTCTGTTTTCGTCCGACATATTTTCTCCTTTTTCACGATGATTACGATAGATGATCAGGCCAACTCAGTCATGATACTGCGCAGCTGTAAGAGAGCCTTCTTGTGCACTAACTTTATATTGGCATAGGACATACCCATTTTCTGAGCCGCCTCCTTCAAGGTCAAACCACCATAATAATGAAGAATAATAATATCCCGAGACCGCTGAGGAATCTGCTCCATCGCCGCAGCCAGCTCCTCCAAGCGCTCCGCCGCAATCAGTCCCGCATCCAATTCTTCTGCATCCACAAGACTCTCAGGAAGACTGCCATTCTCTCCATTTTCCTCAGGAATCTGACCATGAACTTTACGGGTGCGGTAGTAATCCAAAACCGTATTATTGGCAATGGTATAAACCCAGGTGGAAATAGCCGCCTTTTCCGGATCATAACGATCCATATTGCTGCTGATCTTCAGAAAAATATCCGAAACCAGATCCTCCACCGCATCCTGATCCCCTACCTTTTTCATTACAAAAAATTTGACCTTTTGATAATACGCCTCGTAGATTGATTCAAGAGTAATCTGCTCCATCACTTGGTCTCCTCAAGTTTCTTCTGTAATAAATCTTTTTCCTTGCTGTTTGCACTATTTGCTGATGCCGCATCCGCATTCCCCGCTGCATAAAGGCCTGCAAGATCCTCCTCAAAGATTTCCTGACGATTAGCAGAAAAAGCAGGATGGCACTCTTTTAGGGAAGAATCTTGATCTTCCGAAAGGCCATAGCGATTCATCGTGTCATCAATCAGGGATTGCAATCTCTCATTTCCTTCAAAATGCTGCAGATCAAATAATTGCTGTAGATTAAGACTCATAAAATTTACTCCTTTCACAAGAAAAAATCAGAAATGTCTTAACGCAAAATAGGACTTTGTAAAAACAAAGTCCTACCTTAACATTCATTCAATTTTATTTTTTGAAAATCAAACCTGCATTAATCAAACCATTCAGCGAAGCTTCCTCAGCGACAGCCTCTGACATTCCTGACACATTTAGGTTGGAAAGGAATGAACGAACCTGAGCCTCATCATCATAATAATACTCTAAAGGACAACCATTCTTTCCGATTCTTTTTTTGGCACAATCAATTGTAAGTCCACCCGTCACATTCTCCAGCGCTACCTCATTTAATTCTACTTTTTTTTCTGACATAATCATTACCTCCTGTTTTTCATATTGTATCTTGCACTTATATATACGAACCATCGACCAAAAGGGTTAACAATTTTCCAAAGAATCTACATTCCTATTAGCACTGTGTAGTATATACAATCTGACTGCATCCAACCAGCTGGCAATAACCTTCGCACCCTCCTCCGGATGTGACAATAATATCCTCTGCCTCGAACTTAATAACTTCCATCTTTGGTTTCTCAAAACTTCTCTCCATTGTTTATTCTCCTCTCTCTTTACTATATTTATCTTGTTTCATATCACCATATGTTAATGATATCTCTTTAATATAATTATCCATCAATTTTTTTCGAACTTCTGGATAACACTCCTTTTTATTAGGACAACCTTCTGGCCAATAGCAACTTGGAAACATAGCGCACTCGTTACATTCTGGAAATTCCATATGTTTTTTCCAATAATTATAAGCATCCTTATCTATATTTTCTGAATAAATACTTCCAAACTTGTCGGCCGCAGAACAATGTTCGCACTTTGTTAATTCACCACCAGGATGAATCATTACTGAACTATCCTTGTCAGCCATACAATGAGAAGTAGATAAGGTTGGAAGATTTTTTCTTCCTGGCGACATCCCATTTTTCTCGATAATCCTTGTCAACTTATCCACTGTTCTCAAAAGATGAGATCTAGCTACATCGTCATAATTTACTGGGGTAAAACCTTCTCCATCAAAAAGTTCGTGAGCATACATATTTACATTCTCACAATCAGAAAGCCTATCCGCCAGCTCTGGGATTAACATTCTAATATCTTCTTCATTATGGAAACCTAAATTTAATCTTATTGACACCTTGATTCCAGCTTTTGACAGCAATTGAATATTCCTTACAACTCTCTGATAAGGACTTCCCGGAACAGATACATAGGCCTTGGTCTTATTATAAACCTCTTCCGTGCCATCAATGGTAATCTGCACCATATTTAATTTCCAAACTTCCTTAGCCTCTGTCACCATATTCTCATCAAACAGATAACCATTGCTAATCATGGAAGCCTGGTACTCAATGCCTTTCTCCGCTAATTCATTGCTAATCTGCCGGATAATCTTTGCACCAAGCAGTGGTTCTCCTCCAAACCACTGGATTGAAACCTTTTTCCCATCGCTATGGCTGGCCATATATTCTACCACATCATGAGCCGTCTCTTCGGTCATATGCACATGGGGAAAATCACTCTCATAACAATAAAAACACCTGGCATTGCAGTAGGTGGTGGGAAGAATAGTATAGCCCTGAATGGTCTTTTTCCCTTCCATAGCAGTTAGCAGTCGTCGTAACTGTCCTACCACCTTGTGCTCATCATAGTCTACCGGCACAAGAAAGTGCTTTTCCACTAGTTCATTATACTCTGAAGTGTAATTAGAAGGCAAGTTTTTTATAAGTATTTCTTCTTTGGGGTCCAGTAATACCAGCTCCCCGGTAACTACATTATATAGAAGCTGTCCCTCCTCGCATTCTGTAGTTAGGGTATAACGCAGAAGCCGATATTCTGTTTCTTTTATTTTCTGTTTGCCCCAGGCTTTTCCCACCCCGGATCTGGCTTTTTTTATGATCTTCATTCTACTAAAAGTCCTGCTTCCTTAAGCTGATTTACATAATCGGTCACATATTCCTCCATCTCTTCTTTGGAAGAATCAAATTGCTCCAGAAGTTTCTCTGTAACAGCCTCCAGGGTAGTATCCTCTTTAAGAAGCTCCAGGATTGCCGCAGCACTGTCATTTAACTTGAGAATTCCATGGAATTCCTCTGCACCATCCCCTACCGGGACAGCCATGGTCTGCTCATCTACTTCCATCATTTCGAATGTGTACTTTAATTTCATGTCCGTCTTCTCTCCTTTGATATGATAATTATCTCAGTGTTTACATTCCTCTTTTAAGTAATGAAAGATACTTTTTTCTAAAATAATATAGCTTCACACCTACATACTCTTCTCTTTCATCACTTTGTTCAAGTTTATCCACTATTTTTTTATTTTCTTGGGTCGGGCTATACTTTCCTGTCGATAGCAAAGTACATCCTCCACTTTATATCCATAACAATCCGGCAGATAATGAATTGTTTTTCTATCCTCAACTGAAATCAAATTGATATCTTTAGATGAAGGTAATACCATTGGCGAATGGGTCGCTATAATGAATTGAGCATTCTGAAAAGTCGCCACTAAAGCATTAATAACATTCCACTGCCATTTAGGATGCAGATGCATGTCAATTTCGTCAATTAACACAATTCCCTCTATATCACCTCTGTTCTCCAACTCTGGATTTAATATACAGGTTCTATAGGCAAGATCCATAATCATCCACAGTAAAGATTGATACCGGCACTGAGTTTGGATATGGGCATCTCTTCTCTGCTATCCTTGTATACAAGCTCCCCAAACTGGCTAGAATAATAGATATCGGGAAGTTCTTGCAACTCATTGATCTCCTGCATAAAAACAGCCACTAAGTGCTTAAACATTTCATACTCACGAACCGTTTTTCCTTTTACCGAAACCATAAGTTCTTGCTTTAAGCACCACTGTTGAATTGACTTCACATTCATGGCAGAATCAAGGCAACCAATATATCCGCATCTTCTATCATCTAATTTTTTCTTTAATTCTGCACCATAATCACCACTCTTAACCTTCCATGCTCTGTCTGCACCTTGAAAACTTATCAAGGGTAATATGGTATCCGAATCATTTGTCATTCTCTTCATCCACCCACAAACCTCCTAGGGCTACTGCTATTCCTTCCAGTATAGAAGTCTTTCCTGCTCCATTGTCTCCTATAAGCAAATTTACCCCCGGTTTGAAATTTATATCCAATCTCTCAATTGCCTTATAATTTTCAATAGTAACCTTCTCTAAATGCATCCTGCTCACCTTCTTCCTATATATTAATTATGTTGTTTATATAAGGTCTTGACAATTATCTATATTTCCTAATTCTTATCTTGCATCTCTTCTTGCAAAATGCAACTCCATAACTTAGGATCTCATTCCGGTCTTCATTATGAAAATACTCATCATAATGTTTTTCTTCTATCTGCGTCAAAGCCCGCTGGCAGGCCTTCTCCAAGTCTTTTACGGTCTGGGCGTATTTGATTTCAACAATGATTCCTGCATCCGGATCCTCCGGCTCAATCAGGATATGATTCAGCGCTTTTTCCGCTGTCTCAGCATCGCCAACTTCTAAGGACTGCAAAAATTCCTCTACCTGATCATTCTTCTTTATTAGCTTCTGTTGAAACCATTCCTGAATCTGACAGATAAAAACCTCACGAACTTCTTTATTAGGAATGATAAGCTGATAGACGCCAGCCTTAGCTCTGCCCATCTGAGTCAAATATCCCGTAGTAAATAAAATACTCCAGAGATTGTCCAGACTTTGATCCACCTCTTCATAAGTCAGATCTAGGCGAACATTTTTCTCAATGGTCTCCCCGGCAATCAATCGTTCGATTTCATCCCTGGTGCTTCTGTCTGCCTTGTCAATAAAACGTTTTACCAGATCATTTCCGCTGGTATTAAGCCAATAGGCCTGGGGCTCTGCTTGGGAATCATCTAGCAAGCGATCTACATGATTCATCACATCCCAAGGGCAATAAATATCTGTATCTCCAAAATGGTAACCATCATACCACTCTTTAACCTCTTGCCAGTGATCTTCCAGATGATAGTCTGCCAAAAGCTTCTGCACTTCTGCGTCTGTAAAACCAAAGCCCTCATCAAAAGGAGTATCCGTAATAGATAAAATCTTAAAATTATTGAGACCTGTAAAAATACTTTCCCGTGAAATTCCAAGGCATCCCGTCAAAACTGCAAAATGCAGGAATTCATTGGTCTCAAGAGCCTGCCTCAAAAATCCTCGCATCAGGGAAACCATCTCCTGATAATAGCCATGGGTAAATGCCTTGTCCATAGGTACGTCATACTCATCAATTAGAATGATTACCTGTTTTTTATAATGTTTATACAATAATTCCGAAAGATTTCTAAGGGAGGACACCAAGCCAAGGGCTGTCATAGTATATTCCCCATTCTTTTGGGCAATTATGGAGCGATAGATTTCCTTATCGTCCTCTTGAAGTTCAGCACTGTCCAAAAGGAAACGAAACCGTCCGGCTTCTCTTGCCATTAATTCCACAAGACGATATCTTGCCGTCTCAAAATCCAAGGCATCTACTGCCTTAAGAGACAGAAAAATCACAGGAAACTTGCCCATATATTTTTCACACAAATCTTTTCGCTCTGAAACATAAAGCCCATCAAAAAGTTCAGTAAGTCTGGGATTCTCATTAAGCTCAAAGAAAGCTTGCAGCATACTCATATTCAGGGTTTTTCCAAATCGGCGCGGACGGGTAAAGAGATTTACCTCACCCCCACTCTCTAAAAGCTGCTCAATCAAGTTGGTCTTGTCAATATAATATAATCCTTCCTGACGAATCTTACGGAAGTCATCATACCCTACCGGTAATTTCATTTTATGATTCATAAGACCTCACCAGCCTTTCATCTGCTGATACAGCTTCCTCATATCCACATCCTCCAATTTGGAGCGATATTGATAAAATTTCACTTTTCCTTCCATTGCCTTTACTAAACGTAACGTTTTCGCCAAGGCCATCTGATTCTTAGGACGATAAACCTGAGACAGCATACGAACAAATGCCTGGGAAAAGTCCATTTCATGGATTGCTTCCTCATCAGCCCTCTCTAAAAAGCAAAGTGCCCTCAGGGGAATCTGACAATTCCGGTTCATTCTTTCCTTGCCAGACCAAGGGGTTCCACAAGCCCACACTTCGTGATCGCAAATTCGTAATAGGGGCTTGTCTCCATTTACCACATAGGAGTCCTCCAGTTCTTCCAGCCAAAGATTGGTTCGGGTGGTTTTCCCTACTCCGCTGGCCGCCAAAAAAGCGAAAGCTTCCTGATCTTTTGCCACCACAGAGGCATGAACTAAAAAGGTGGAATAATCCAACATTTGTTCCGCTATAGAGCGGTAGACCGACAAGGTCTCCAGATAATCATCGGAGGGATTCTCCTCTTCTCCTGCTCTCTCTCTTTCCCGGTCAATGGCTTCCTGGCTAGAAAGCACTTCCATATCATTTTCCGGGCTAATACAGAGATAGCCCTCACACAAATCAAACACCCCTTTGTGCAAGGACTTTATCTGAATCACCCGGTCAGCCAATTTGATCTGAAAATCTGTCACTTTTTAAAGATCCCTTTCTTTCCCAAATCCTTTGAATAGCTGCCATAATATTTATGAGAATATCTCTTTTTCTCTACATCTACATTGTTGCGAATCACTCCCAGAATACGACACTGAGACTTCTTCAGCTGATCCACTACCTCCCGAACTCTTCGGTAGCTGATCTTTTCATCTCCCACCACAATGGCCATGCCGTCGCAGGCAGTTGCCGCAAGAGCCGCATCCACAACCACCCCAAGAGGCGGCGTATCCACGATAATATAATCATACATTTTCCGAGCCACATGCAGCATTTCCGCAAAATACTTAGATCCCAACAATTCCGAAGGATTGGGGGGATAATGTCCTGCAAACATAACATGCAAATTTTCATACTGAGTGGCGTTCAGGCAATCATTGACGGATTTCACGCCTGCCAGCACTTCACTTAAACCATCCACATCTCTGCCGATATTGCTGTGATTGGCCATGACAGACAAACGCATATCCGCATCCACCAGCAAAACCCGCTTGCCCAACTCTGCAAAGCTGTGCGCTACATTCAGAGACACAAAGGACTTTCCCTCATTCTCCGTGGTGCTGGTGATACCAATAACATGAATATCTCTTCCATAAAACTGAATATTGGTCCGGAGGGTCTTCAAAGCTTCCTCCACCATGAAATTATCTACTACATCCATGGTAAGCATTATCTTCTGCATTCTTAGTCCTCCTTACCGATATTCTGATCGCTACTGTCCATTTTCGCATAATCGCTGTCTCTTCTAGGACGCTTGCCATTGCCAGGAATAACACCGATGACACTTAAACCAAGATAGCGCTCTACATCCTCATTGGAATGAATTCCATCATCCAAAAGGAAAATCAGCAGAAATATCATATAAACCAGAATCGCAGCACCCATGCCTACAGCAAGAATTTTTTTCATAGAAATGCCGTTAGCTGGTTCCTGATTCAATTTTCCTTTTTCAAATACATTAATCTGGCGGTTGCCCATGGCATCCGCAATCTTGTCCGCTCCCACTTCACAAAGGGAATCCACCAATTCCTTGGCATGCTCCGGGCTGTCTGCCGTCACTGTTACTTCCAGGACACGGCTGTTGTCTGGATTATATGTGGAAATGCTATTAGAAAGCTCTTTATAAGTGACATCGAAATCCATATCCTCGATTACCTGATCCAGAACGGAATGGCTCTTCAAAATGTAGTCGCAGTCTGTCACCAGGTTCAGAGCCAAAGTAAATTCTGAGCTAACTTCCGAAGTGGTTTGGGCATTGGAAGTTTCGTCTCTCAGTACATAGAGGGTAGCACTAGACTGATAGATAGGCACATAGGTCAGCTTTTCATAAGCGAATGCTGCCCCGCTGCCGAGAATCGCCACCAGCAACAAAAGCCACCAACGCTTCACAAAGATCTGCCACAGTTCAAACAAATCTATGGTTAATACCTTCTCCTCTTGTCCTTGTCTTAAGTTCATCCTATTATCCCTTCTGCATCCATATAACTGCAAAGTTAGTGCAATATCGTGAAATATAGCACATATCTTTCTATATTATATATCGACACTATGTCTAATGGCAAGGAGAAAAATCTTCTGCTTCTTCTAATTTCTTTTTCAGCACAGACTCCAGTTCTACAAAGGCTGCAAGGAAACTATCACGGATGAGCAGAATCATTTCATCTACATCTTCTTCATTATATATATGAACAGACAAATTTCGTTTTTTCAGCATAAGCAGCCATACTGCAGAATCATTGAGAAATCCGTATTTATAAGCAAGCTGCAGAATTTCTCTGGGAGAACCAGTGTCCGCACCAGCTGCACCGTGCAGACGCAACACCTCCTGCAATGCTTTCCACGCGAGCTCAAAAGTAAGATTGAACTGTCCGATAATCCCTGTCCTATAAATTTCATTATCGTCAGCCAACTGAAAATCTGCATTTTTCAGGATTTTTAAACAATTGGAGAAATTATCAAGTTTTTTCATATATCACAATACCGTCACTTTCTATTTCTCTTTGTAATTCTTGAGAAATTCTCTCATCGCCATTAACCAGATCAAACATCAAAAGTGTATGGGCCTTTTCTTTCACATCCCAATAAAAGGAATCAAAATCCCCACCATATACAACTAAATCTATATCACTACGCTCTGTATTTGTTCCCTTCGCCCGGGAGCCAAATAAAACAATCTTAGCAACATCGGCTTTCTGCGCAAAACGCGCAAGTTCATTTACAAGCCTTTCCGGTAAATCATATTTCATTTCCCTGTTCACCTCACACACAGGGTTATTTTACCATTATGTCTTTAGGATAAGCAATACCCATATCAGAGGCTTTTCGGGCCCCTTGGCTACTCCATTACTAACCCGGATGCCTACATCCAGTCCAATATGATCGGCTTTTATAATATTTTAGAAGCCTGCCGGCATTCTTTGGCTTCCGCCCCCATACCAGCCTGAGAGATGGATTGCGACATTTTGCAGAATGGTATCGTAGCTTTTATGGCGTGTAAACTCTAAAAAGGTATTAAGAAAATTACAGCTTTACGAAGATTTCCTACTCCTCGTAAAGCTGTTTTATTGAAGACTACAGCAAATATAATGCTGGTACACCTCCACCTTTTCTATGCTACAGGTATGTTTCTTAGACTTTTTATCATAATTGATGCCCACAAGAAGTAAATTACCCTTGTAATCTCTCAATGCATCTACATATTGCTGTTTCTTTATCTGCGCAATTGCCCCATCCACATCTCGATTCCATTTCAGCTCCATGATTACTGCCGGTTTATCTAAGTATTTTTTTCTAGGAACAAAACATACATCCGCAAATCCTTTTCCTGTTGGCAATTCTCTAATCATTGTATAAAATTCTCGCGCAAAGTAAAATGCAAGCTGAATCGTACAGCTCAAGGAATTTTCGTTATTGTATTGTAAAATAGAAATTTCATTGTGTGCTGTTTCAACGCCACAAGCAACCGCTTCTGCATCCATATTCCATAGATTTTCCAATAATTTTCGTGAATTTTCTATAGAACGGGATACCTCATGCCAATCCATCGTAGTAATGGCATTAATATATTCCTGGGAAACCTCTTTATTAGGAATCGTTACAGAACATGTATTACTGTCATAAGTTAAATATCCCAAATGAACAAGCAAGGTAAGAACATCATCTTTTGTTGCAAAATTTGTCATATCATTGCTAAAAGTTCCTGTATTGATAGGAACTGCCTCCCCTGCAAGCATGGCAACTACTGCATCCTTTAAGCCATCCATATTCATTTGAATGTATACTTTCAGTGCCTCATAGGTTTCCGTTTGATTCCAATAGGTTCCAAACTTATGGCGCAGCATTGCCTCCACAACAGACTTAGGACTATATATAGAATATGACCTATCCTCTAACCTGCTATGCGAAACCAAGCCATATCCATCATACCAAGCCTTCGTCTCGTCAAAGCTCATATCCCATTCTTTGCACAGCCCTCTTACTTCCTCTTCTGTAAATCCAAAAAATTCCGCAAGATTTCCAGGATCTGTCATAGAATATTCCATAAACATATTTAATGCCGAATGTGAACCATATTTTTTTATAGGAAGAATCCCAGTCATATAGGCCAAAGCCACATAAGCTTTATCTTTTAGCCAAAAGCGCAAAAAATCCAGATATTTTTTCTGAACTTCCTGATTCTGATCATATTCCCGAAATAAGCAATCCCACTCATCAATCAGGATAATAAATGAGGATTTCTCCCTTGAAAAAATATCCTGCATGACAAAAACTAGATTGTCCTCGGTCTCACATTCAGGATATTTCTTTCGTAAATCCTTGAGAATTCTTTTCTGCAATATCTCCAACATCTCATCTATATTCTTTGTTGCACTTAGAAATTCCTGCATATTAATTTTTATGACATCATAGGCATTTATGTTTTCATCAAAGGAAGGATCCTGACTAATTTTAAGTTTTGAAAAAAGCGATCTTGATTCTGCTTCCCTATCATAATAAGCTGCAAGCATATTGGCTGCCATAGATTTCCCAAATCGTCGAGGACGGCTGACACAAACATATCTCTGCTCTGTATACAACAAGGCATTCATCCGTTTAATAAGCTCACTCTTGTCAACATAAATTTGCGAACGTAAGCTCCCCTGAAACAGGGTACTGCTCGGATTCAAATAATTCCCCATATCTGCCCCTCCTTTTCTGAAAATCAATCCATGGTCAATATCCGACAATACACTATTGTAATATATTGTTTTTTGCTGTTATGCTTGCTAGCACACTAGGCGGTAACTGTTCTTTTATCCTATCGACAATCCAATCCTGTAAATAAAACTCATTCAATATGTTCTTAGAATATTTCTCTACACCATTAACTGTCATCCTAACCAAAAAGTCCGTAAAAAAATTCTCCCAACTTTCGTATTTTTCACACTCAACATATTCTGGAATATTATCTAGCATCTCTTCTATTTTCTCTGACTTGAAAATGCCAGATTTCAAAATTAAATACTCAAACGATTCTGGCAACCATAGAGAAATTCTTCGATCCATTTGCGTTTGAAATAAACTCATACATTCTTCAATAAAAGCTCCAAAAGCTGCGCCATCAGCTATTACCAGAATATCTCCCTGCTCCGTTTTTTGGGTTTGTTTAATAATATTGCCATTTCCATTAGAACTGACAACTCTACTATCTCTAAATATATGAAGCCAGAATTGATATCCGGAATTACTGTCTTCCGTAACTATATTCTCAATTTTATTGTTTTCAATAATAGGAAAATTGCTGTAAATTTCCTTAAGTTCGTGATAGGATTCCTTTACATCCGTGCGCTTTCCCTCTGTAATAATTTCATAAATTTCATGTATACTATAAGGTAACATTTTCAATGGCGCACGAGTTACGAAAACAAAATAATTTCCAGATTTTTTCACAAAAGATGCAAATTCTTCTGTAAATACAAAATCATTGTTTTCTTCAATGAAAATAACCGTATTTTTTAAAGGATGCAACGCATCTCTCCAATCCCGGCCTACTTCATCCCTTATATAAACATAATATGATGCATTTGTGGAAACAGCATATCCCGACTGCTTTCCAATTCTCAAGTACTCATATAAAATATGCAAGAGCGTGGTCTTTCCCGTTGCGCTGTCTCCTTTTATAACAGTAATATTTCTTCTAATGGAAAATTCAAATAAAACTTTCTTACTCTTAGCTTTAAACCAATAGCTTCCTTTCATCTTCCATCTCCTCTGCTTCAAGCAAACCATTCACATATTCTGCTGGATTGCATACAATCTTCCCTGTATTCATAATCTGAATTTTGAAGCTCCCCTCAAAATGTAAGATATGCTGCAAATACACCGTTACATCTTTTTGTTCCGCAATTTTTAAAATCCACTTTGCGCAATTATCTCCACAATTGGACATATTGTAAATAAAAGAATCATCTTTTAACATAAGAATAAGCACCTTAACTCCGCCCGATAATTCCTTCGGAGTAATTGCTCCCAATATCGGACTATCGATAATATGTGGGCTGATCACTGTACTGTGATCTACATCTTGAATCATTTCTTGCACTAAACTGTCATTGAGCCATTCGTCCTCATACACATTATCAAAATAAGAAGGAGCGTCTTTCATATATTCTATGTCGGCATAATACCATATTTTTAGCATAATATCATAACCTCACTCTTCACTAAGTAATCGTCCTATCATCATTTTGCATTACTACCCTGCAATTCTTTTTATAGCAGGCAATACCATATTTTATGATGCTGCGCATTCCGTCGTCCTTCAGCTTTGCTTCATACTGCTTCTCTTCTATCTGCTCCAAAGCTATCTGGCAGGCATCCTCCAGGTGACCAGCTTCTGCGTATTTCAATTCGATGACAATTCCGACTCTTCCCTCCGGAACCTCCACCAGGATATCACTATATCCCTCTCCGGATTCCGCATTAGAAAACACCAACCAGTTATCCTTATAGCCAAGCAAGCCCAACAATATTCCGTGATAAAAATTCTCTTTTTTCTGTGATGCGGTATCTCGGATACTGATGGTCTTCCATAGATAATCCCCGAAAAGTTCTTCTATCTTATTGGCATTCTTTTCTGGGAAGGCATTACAGAACTCCTCCAGCATATGCCGGTCATTTCTGCTAGTCTCCTTGAACCATTCACGTATCTGACTGATGAAAAGACTTCTCAATTCCCGATTAGGAATCACCAATTGATACCTTCCCTCACCGGCATAGCCACGGTGGGTCAGATAACCCGTAGTGAACAGGACGCTCCAAAGATTCTCAATACTTTTATCTAATTCATTGTAAGTCAGTTCCTGTCGGATTTCCTTCACAATTTCCTTGCCCTGAATTAAGTCCTCTATCTCCCTACGAGTCTGAGCATCCGCTTTATCGATAAATCTGCGGACAATGGCATTTCCACTGGTGTTGGCCCAATAATTTTCTGGTTCTGCAAGGGGATTTGCCCGAAGTAGATCACAATAATTAATCACATCCCAGGGAGAAAAAACCTCCTTCTGTCCAAATCGATAGCCGTCGTACCAGTCTCTTACTTCACCATAATGATCAGAAAGGCCATAGTATGCTAACATTTCCTGTACTTCCGCACCTGTAAATCCAAAATATTCATCATAGCGAACATCCAATATGGACAATACCTTAAAATTATTAAGTCCAGTAAAAATACTCTCTTTGGCTATCCTCAAACATCCCGTCAATACTGCAAGATACAGACTAGGATTCGTCTTTAAGGCATTTCCAAATAAATTTCTTATTAGGGAAACCATCTCATCATAAAATCCATACTGAAAAGCCTTATCCAGCGGCACATCATATTCATCAATCAAAATAATTACTTTCTGCCCATAATGCCTTGACAGTAAATCAGAAAGTATCAACAAAGACTTTTCCATTGCAGAATCTGACATAGAAAAATCACCGCTTTCCTCTGTTTCAATAAGACCTCGATAGGAATTCCTTTCCTGTTCTGTTAGTTGCTTACTTTCTAAGAGAAAATTATGCCTTCTTGCCTCCATGGCAATGGTATATTTCAATGCCATTTTTGCATCTTTGAAGTTCCTACCTTCCACATTTTTGAGACTGATTGATAGCACGGGAAACTTGCCCATGTATTTCTGGCACAGTTCCTTCTCCTGTGCGATTTTCAGGCCTGCAAACAGATTTTCATCTGTTCCAATTTCAAAAAAGGACTTCAGCATGCTCATATTCAAAGACTTGCCAAAACGTCTTGGGCGGGTGAAAAGATTTATCTCACCCCAATTTCTTAAAAGAGCCACAATCAAGTCCGTTTTGTCAACATAATAA
>CAVBGA010000015.1:0-9656 GCA_963594675.1 Lachnospiraceae bacterium | reverse complement strand
GTTTCTCAAAATTATGGAGCCTTAAAGCTTTAAGGCTCCATAATTTTGAGAAACATAGGTTGCAATGGAGGATCCTAAAGCATTATCTACCTGAATGCATAATTGATCTACTTTTGCTGCAGCGGTATAACCGGCAATGGCAGCGGAACCCATAGCATTTACGGAGATTTGCATGGCAATTTGTCCGATACACATAACGGACATCTGGAATCCCATAGGGAGACCGATTCTCAAATGAGCCAGTGCGGTATTTTTGAAATTTTTAAAATCTTCTTTATGAAGATGCATTTCCTCATAGTGTCGGATACCACTGATCAGACATAAAACTGCGGATACTAGCTGGGACAAAACAGTAGCCCAGGCGGCTCCGGCAACTCCCATGTGGAGGGGGAGAACAAATAAAATAGCCAGTCCAATATGCAGAATAGAGGAAATAATCAGGTACACAAGGGGTGTTGTGCTATCTCCGAAGGCCCTGAGTATATTGGAAATCATATTGTAATATACCGTGGTGAAGGTGCCTAGGAGAATAATGAACATATATTCATAAGCTTCCTGGTAGATGTTGTCCGGTATTTTCATAAGATACATGATTTGCGGGGAAAATCCGCAAAATACCAGTGTTAACAAAAGAGAAAAGATGGCCGAAAGTAGTAGAGAAACAGCTACACTTTCGCGAACAGCCTTTTTGTCTCCGGCACCATATTTTTGTGCTGTGTGGATGCCAAATCCTGTAGTGCTTCCTTGAATAAAATACATGACCAGAGAGATTACCATGCTGGTAGCTCCCACGGCTGCTAGACTATCGGAGCCAAGAGCTTTTCCTACGATAATACTGTCGGCCAGTGTGTACAATAATTGAAAAATATTTCCCAGAATCAATGGTAGGGCAAATCTGGTGATACAGACCAGAGGATTGCCTTCTGTAAGATTGACTGCCTTTGCAAGGGAGCGCATTTGATTCCTTGTATTCATAAGTCTACCTCCATATATATATTAGATACAGAAATTGTTATATTAAATTGAAGACTTCAATGTTTTGAATCGTGCTCCCGGTAAGCACTCCTTGGATTCATTGATATCATACAGGAAAATCGTTGTATTTTCTATGCTCTTTTTGATGTGATTGATACAGATATTGATCAGTATAAGATCGGTTTTATGATTTGCTCAGCAAGTGTTGAAAATGAATTAAAAAACGTCCTCAGAAATCTTGAATGATATCTGAGGACGTTTTCTCTGGTCGTCCCAATGGACGGAAGAAACTAGCAGTGGATAATTCTCTTGTTTTTTAGTTACTAGATAAGTTTTCGACGAGTTTGCTTTCTTCAATGGGATTCACATGCACCATGCAATGTTTTACATCGGGAAAATCTTTTTCGATTTCCTGATGCACCTTTTCTGCAATATCATGTGCATAGGTAAGTTCCAAGCTTCCATCAATTGCAATTTCCGTATCTACGTAAATCTTGGAACCAAAAAGGCGGGTTTTCAGAAGATCGATCTGCTTCACCCCCTGCACAGACAAGATACTGGACTTCATTTTTGCTTCTGTATCAGGAGAGCAGGAATGGTCCACCATTTTGTCTATGGCATCTCTAAAAATATCAATGGCTGCCTTGGCAATCATAAGGCAAATAACCAAACTGGCCAGAGGATCCAGAATAGGAAATCCCATGCGAGCACCAAGAATTCCGACAAAAGCTCCGATGGAAGAAAGGGCATCTGATCTATGATGCCAGGCATCTGCCATAAGCGCACCGGAATTGATTTCTTTTGCTGCCTTTTTTGTGTAATGGAACATCCATTCCTTTGTGAGAATGGAAACAATGGCTGCAATGAGAGCCAGTTTTCCTGGGATGCTTATGTTAGCACCTCCGGCGCTTTTCATGATATTTTCCACACCGCTTAAACCGATTCCAATACCGGTAGCCAATAAAAGTCCAGACAGTATAATGGATGAGACACATTCCATACGTTCGTGACCATAGGCATGATCCTGATCGGATTCTTTTTCAGATACTTTGACGCCTGCCATTACGATGACCGTACTCCCCACATCAGAAAGGGAGTGTACCGCATCAGAAATCATGGCTCCCGAATGAGCCAGAATTCCGGCCAGTAATTTGAAGATAGAAAGTAGCAGATTCACCAGAATACTGACGGAAGAAACTTTCATGGCAATATTGCTGTTGCTTTGTTTGTTTTCTCGTTTCATAGCAAGAACTCCTCCTTTATGAAGCCCGTCTTTGCTGTGTGCCAATCCTGCAACTATGTATGTATATGAAATCAATTTTAACTAGGATTTACCTACTCTGAATAGCTAAAATTGCATAAAAAAACATACCTGCGGAACATCATTACTGTCCCACAGATATGTTGATAAAAACGAATATCTGCTGCCGCATCAGCGGCCCGGCCCCATGACTATTGACATTAATCTTGTCAGCATCGCCTGCTCAGTTTGTACTGTTGATCTCGCATCCTTTTAGGAATGTAATGCAGCGCAAAGAGAATCTTCACCTATATATTTGCTTTGTTTTGGCAATCATACCCTATGCTTAGGCTGTTAGTCAAGAGAAATCTTATCGCATAGAAATTCTATTAGTTTTCTGCTTCCATATTTTTTGGAAGAATAAGATTTAGAATAATAGCGGTAAGGAATACCACTGCAACGCAGTTTTCTGCAAATACAGACTGTACAATGCTTGGGAAGATAGCAAAAAGGTCTGGAAGCTGAGTAAATCCAAGACCAATACTCAAAGAAAGTGCTGCAATCGTGATATTTCTTTGAGTGTAGCCACATTTACCAATCATTTGTACGCCACTAATGACAATAGTTCCGAACATCATAATCGTACAGCCACCCAGAACTGCGCTGGGAAGTGTGGAAAGAACAGCTCCCACGATAGGGAAGATTCCTGCCAAAAGCATGATGATGGCACCTGTTGCAATAGCAAAGCGATTTACTACCTTAGTCATAGCCACAAGACCTACATTCTGGCTGAAGGAAGTAATGGGCATACATCCGAAAATAGAAGACAGAGCGGAAATAAATCCATCGCAGGCAAGAGAGCCGGCAGTCTCTTTCTGGGTAACATCACGGCCAAGGCCTGAGGAAGCCAGAGCGGAAGTATCACCGATGGTTTCTGTTGCTGATACCAGGAAGATCATGACAAAGGCAAAAATAGCGCTGGGATGAAATTCCATTTTAAAAGGCATCAGATGAGGCAGAGCAATAATGCTGCTTCCGGAAATACCGGAAAAATCAACCATGCCCATGAAAAGAGCAAGAATATAACCAACCACCAGTCCGAAAAGGACAGACAGCTGTTTAAAATAGGATTTTGCAAGGATGTTAAAGACAATACAGCAAACTAAAGTAACTGTGCCTAAAATCCAGTTTTTAGCGGAACCAAAATCAGCGCTGCTGCTTCCACCACCGAAAGAATCTGCACCTACAGAAAGCAGTGAGAAACCAATGGCAGTAACTACAGTAGCAGATACGATAGGAGTGATCAGGCGAATCCAGTATTTGGACAAAAGACCAAGAATACCTTCCACAATACCACCGATTAATACAGCTCCCATAATACCGCCATAACCATATTGTGCACCGATGACACAGGCGATGGATACAAAGGTAAATGAAATTCCCATAACAATAGGAAGTCCTGATCCAATTTTCCAAAGGGGGAAGAGCTGAATCAGGGTGCCGATGCCGGCAATCAACATAGCGCTCTGGATGATCATAGCCGTATCAGAGGAGTTTAAGCCACAGGCAGCAGTTACAATCAGAATAGGAGCGATGTTTGATACGAACATGGCAAGAATGTGCTGGAGACCAAAGGGAATGGCTTTAGCCACAGGCACCTTGCCGTTTAGGGTGTAGATATTATCTATAGATGCGATATTTTCATTATTACTGCTCACGGAATTTGACCTCCCCTGTTGTATGATCCATACTTTCTACGATGGCAAGGGATTCCAATTGATATCCCATATTGCGGATGATATTTCCACCAATCTGGAAGCCTTTTTCTATGGCAATTCCGATACCTTCTACAGTTCCGCCGGCCTGATTAACAATAGAGATCAGTCCTTGAAGTGCACAACCGTTGGCAAGGAAATCATCGATAATAAGTACATGGTCCTCTTCTGATAAGAATTTCTTAGAAACAATTACCTGATTAGAGTTTTTGTGCGTGAAGGAGGTAACCTCCGCAACATACATTTCCCCGTCAATATTGATACTTTTTGCTTTTTTTGCAAATACAACAGGGACATTAAAGTGGCGCGCCACGATGCAGGCAATACCGATACCGGATGCCTCGATGGTTACGATCTTATTGATCGTTTTTCCCTCAAATCTTTTTTTGAATTCGGCGCCCATTTGCTCGAAAAGCTCGATGTCCATTTGATGGTTAAGAAAACTGTCTACTTTTAACACATCGCCTTCTTTTACGACGCCGTCTTTTTGAATCCTTTCTTCTAAGAAATTCATCATCTTCTCCTCCCATGTGAAATTTTAATAAAGTAACGCCTTTAATTATACTATAGAAGAAGGTCTCTGTCAGCAGAAAGTTCCTTGTGGGACTCCTGATTATGGCGGAGGAATATGTTATTTTTGGTATTGCATGATAAAAGTCAGAAAATTAACAAAGCTTGAATTTATGAGCTTTTTTGTACATATGTATAAAAATATTCCTTATAAAAATCAAATAATATAAATATGTTATAAAAATGATAGGATAACGGCATGAATTGTAGTTACAATTTATGATATAATAAATACATCATATAAAAGCTTTTGTATAAATATATTACGATACAAGGAGAGGTGGATATGGGATTTTTAAGTGGAAAAACAGCAATCATTACAGGGGCAGGTCGTGCAGTCCTCAGTGACGGACGTTGTGGATCTATTGGCTATGGAATTGCTACCGCATATGCGAAAGAAGGGGCAAACCTTGTAATTACCGGACGTAATAAACAGAAGCTGGAAGATGCAAAGACGGAACTGGAAGAAAAATATGGGGTAAAGGTATTGCCGATTCAGGCAGATATCAATGCAGATTCTGATAATGAAGCTACAGCAAAGATGGTAGTGGATAAAGCAGTAGAAGCCTTTGGCGGCATTCAGGTGCTGATTAATAATGCCCAGGCTTCCGCTTCGGGAGTGACCTTAGAAGACCATACCAAAGAACAGTTTGACCTGGCTATGTATTCCGGAGTGTATGCTGTGTTTTATTATATGAAGGCCTGCCATCCTTATTTGGCAGCATCTCACGGAAGTGTCATTAATTTTGCTTCTGGGGCAGGACTTTTTGGCAATTATGGGCAGTGTGCTTATGCGGCTACTAAGGAAGGAATTCGTGGTCTGTCCAGAGTGGCAGCAAATGAGTGGGGAAAAGATGGTATTAATGTAAATATCGTGTGCCCCCTTGCCTGGACCGCCCAGTTGGAAAAATTTGAGCAGGCTTATCCAGATGCTTTCAAGGCAAATGTAAAAATGCCGCCTATGGGTCATTATGCAGATGCTGAGAAAGAAATTGGACGTGTTTGTGTACAGCTTGCCAATCCGGACTTTAAATATATGTCAGGAGAGACTTTGACTTTGGAAGGTGGAATGGGCCTTCGTCCTTGATTTTTTGAAAATAATACTATACTATGTCGTATATAGATAAAACACAAGGAGAAATAAGCATGGACATTACCTTTGAAATCATTGCCTATGCCTTGTCAAAGGATACGACACTTTATACAAATATAGCAATGGACGGCGAACATGTCGTCCATTGTTTTGATGTCTGGGAAAACGGTTTGCCCCAGACGGATTGCCTTTATGTATTGGATAAGGAAGCTTTTTTACAGGATCCATCTTTTTGGAATCATAAATGTGTTATTTGTAGAGGGAAAATTGAACAGGATATGCTAACAAAGCAAAAGGCTTTGTGTGTATGTGTATCTGATCGGCTAAGTATTCATGAGATCGTTATGCAGCTTCAACAAATATTTCATAAATTTTACCAATGGATGCTACAGACGGAAAGAATGGCAGCTCAGGGGGAACCTTTGTCCCAACTACTTGATTACATGGAGGAAAGTTGGGAAATTCGGGGCGGTGTTGCCAACCGGGCCATGCGGATGCTGGGCTATACAGATTCCTTTCAGGAAGCCCATGCATGGGTGGAAGATCATGATACGGTTGCCTTGCAGACAGTAAATGAATTATTGGTTGATGAGGACTTTCAGGAAGCCTCTGATAATACGCAGGTGTTTCTCTATATGGATGAGGATTCCAATTGGTATTATTGTTATAACTTTTTTGTGGCGGACCGATATGAGGCGAGACTTCTAATGGATGTGGCGGAAGGAAAAAATTATGGCTTGGCTAAGTTGGTGGAATCCTTCGGTCAGTGTATTCAGCCTTACTTTCAAAGAAATTATGGTGCAGATCAAAGCGAGGGCAGCAGAAAACAGATAAAAAGGTTAATGAGGGAATTGCTGGAAGGGAAAAAGGTCAGCAGAGGGGAATTGCAGAGGATCCTTTTGGATTTCCATTGGGAGCCCAATCATAATTACCGTCTTTTGCTCTTTCAATTTCAGGAGGGAGCAAAAGCAGGGATTGGTCAGAGCTATTATCGCTATCAGTTGGAACTTTTATTTGCGGGAAGTCTTGTTCTTGAAACGGCAAGAGATTATATTTGCCTGCAAAATATGAGCCTGATAAAAGCTGGGGAGGATGCGGATAAAAATCTTCCGTATTTTCTCAGGGAAACCTTGTGCAAGGTAGGAATCAGCAGAACTTTCAATGATTTTGAAAATTTGAAAAATTATTTGATTGAGGCTGAACAAGCTCTTCTTTTGGGAAATAGAGTACATCCTATGAGATGGAATTATCGTTTTGAAGATTATGTTATGGAATATATGATGGAGCAATGCATTCAGGAGTTGAATCCTCAGGAAGTCAGCCATCCGGCTCTTGCAATTCTTGAGATGTATGATCAGAAAAATGATACCCATCTTTTGGAGACTTTGAAAGTTTTCCTGCAGCAAAGACATAATGTGACCCATACGGCTCAATTATTATATATCCATAGAACATCTTTGCTCTTTCGTTTGGAACGCATCAAACAGCTAACGGACCTGGATCTGGATGAATATAAAACCTGTCTGCATCTTATGCTGTCCTTTGAACTTCATGCATTGATTAAGTAGCAATTCAGAACAAAATTGGTGAGAAGATTGTGAAGAAATTGTGAAGAAATTGTGAAAAACAGGATTGATACGACAAAATATAGCATTCAAAAATAGAAAAATGCTAAAGATAGCAGAATTTACAGAAAAACACCTCCTACATTATAATAAGAGCAAGTAAAAAATGTGTGTGTAAATGATAGCAGGAAAGCGTATGGAGGAAATGTATATGACACCAAGAGAAAGAATGTTAGCCCTGATGAAGGGAGAAAAAACAGACAAATTAATCAACGGATATGAACCATTTGAGTTCGTCTTTTCTGATCCCCTGCTGAATAAATATTATTTCAGCTGTTATGTAGAAGGACAGGATACACCAGATCCTTTTGGGGTAACCATTCGTTGGAAAGCAGGCGAGCATGCAGGTATGCCTTATGTAACAAACGAAAATAAAGTAATCAAAGACATTACAGAGTGGAAGGATAGTTACATTAAACAGGATCTTAAATTCCCTGAGGAAGCTTGGGCAAAGGCAAAAGAAGAATGTGCAAAGATTGATCGCAAAGAGAAATTGGCTACAGGTCTGGTAGTTTCCGGTGTTTTTGAAAGATGTCATGCGCTCATGGGCTTTGAGGACACCCTTATGAATTTCTTGATGGAACCGGAAGCTATGGAGGAACTGATCGATGAACTCTTCCAGTATAAATATGAATATATCAAGGAATTGATGGATCACCTGGATTTGGATGTGATTTTCTATCATGACGACCTGGGAGCGAAAGAGAAACTTTTCTTTAGCAAAGAAGTTTTTGAAGAATTTTTTGTACCACGATACGAGAAGCTCTTTGCCTATGTAGAATCCAGAGGTGCTTTCGTGGTTCTTCACTCCGATAGCTATGATGAGCCTTTTGTCGAGGATTTTGTGAAAATGCATATTTCTGTATGGCAGGGCGCTCTCTGCACCAATGACTTCAAGGCGATCCAGGAAAAGACAGAGGGTAAGCTGATTCTCATGGGAGGAATCGACTCTATCATTGACCGAGAGGATTGGTCAAGAGAGGAGATACATAAGGAAGTATACCGTGCCATTGAGGCGGGGGCACCTTACGGAAAATATATTCCTTGTATCACCTATGGTCTGCCAGAGGCTATTTTTCCAGGAGTGTTTGAGTGTATCACAGAGGAGATAGATCGATATAATCAAGAACATTATCAATAGAAATTTATAGAGTTTGCACCTATACTATATTAGAGATTAAATTTAGCTGGAGCTGTCGCGTATCTGTGATGGCTCCTTTTATATACCAGTAAAATCCATAGGAAGCTTCTAATACAAGAAAAATCTACTGGGCAGGAGCACCTCGCAGCGGAAAGGCAGATACAATATTGACTTGATATAAAATTCATCTTGCAAGAATTATATGACCGCGTTAAAATAATGTATATGAGTTAGAATAAACTAACTCGATAATGATAAAAGGAAATTATGAAGTAAGTCAAAAATATGTAAAAATCATATGAAGTGCGAATAAAGAAGGAGGCGGAAATAATATTCAGAAAAATAACAATATTGACTTTATATTTTGAGACTCTTGCAAAGAGTTTTGATAAGGAATAAGATGAACACATAGAAGAAGTTCGTAAACCCCTTAGTTAGTAATTGTAGTTAGTTAGTAGTCGTAGTTAGTTAGTAGTTGTAGTTAGTTAGTAGTCGCAGTTAGTTAGTAGTCGCAGTTAGTTAGTAGTCGCAGTTAGTTGGTAGTCGTAGTTAGTATTTGTAGTTAGTTAGTAATCATAATTAAGTGAGTATGTTAGTTTCTTTGGATGCGGTTAGAAGAAACTATCGAGAAGAGGTGACCGTATGAAAAACAGAATATTGGCAGTTTTTTTAAGTTTGATCCTTATGGGACAGAGTTTCACCCCGTGTTTTGCTGAGGAACTTTCAAAAGGAACACAAGGAGAAGAGGCCTTGCTTACTGAGGAAGCGAATGGGGATGAAGAGACGGCAGAGTCCGAGTTGGATTCGGATACGAATAATGAGACTGTAGCAGATGAGAATTTACTGGAAGAAGCGATGAAAGAAGATTCTCTGGAAGAAATTGAAGAGGCTGCAGACTCGGATAGGGATATTATTCAAGAAGAATCAGAGGAAAGTGGAAGTGACGAGGAGAGCGTTGAGACGGAGTCCGAGGATTTGCTTGCAAGCAGTGCTTCCCAGACATACCAGCTGAACAAAGCAATTACAGCGGTCTTATCCGATGGTGTTCTTACGGTAAGCGGTAAGGGGGCAATGCCCAATTATATAAGCAAAACGGCTAGTCCTTGGAACAGCAAGAAGGATGAAATCAAAAAAATTATTATTGAAGAAGGCATTACCAGTATAGGAAATTATGCTTTTTATGGCTGCACTGGAGTTACAGAAATCAGCTTGCCAAACAGTTTGCTTACTATAGGAA
>CAVBGA010000014.1:0-5290 GCA_963594675.1 Lachnospiraceae bacterium | reverse complement strand
TTATTATCCTTGCATTTCACAGTCACCTTTCCTTTTTTACTTATCAGAGCATTCAATTCTTTTTCCTCAGACAAGAGCTGTATTTGTCCAAATATAGTATTTAAAAGTGACTCTATTTCCCCAAGTGCTTCTTCTTTTTTATAATTTTTATGTATTTCCTTCGTACCTACAGTGCTGGTAAACTGAAAATACAAGCTTCCTTTTATCATTACCGGTCTGATTTTTACCTTCCTCAGATCCGATGACTTTCTCGCTTTACTTATCGTAATCTGTATCAGACTCTCCGTCAGCATACAGCTTAATAATTCCATTAATTTTTCCATAACACTTATCTCACATACTTAATTTGTTTTCCTAATCCATGTTCTGTTTTCCTATATTTTGCTAAAATTCAAAACACACACAAGAATACTCACCTATCATAACATAAAAGCAAGCCCTGTGACATCAGAAGTAAAAATATTTCTTTTGTCCAAAAAAAGATTTGTTTTGTTCTACTAAATAGAATCATTTTTTTATACAATAATAGTAAGATCAACAACAGAACGAAGATAAAAAAGCAGGAAATTGGTTTTCCCTTTCTTGCCTATTTTCAATGAAAGGAGCAAATGCAAATGAATGTTAAATTAGGAATCTGCAACTTCTGTGTTCCAGGTACCGGAGTTTTTGCACCACAAATTGTGTCTGAAATGGAGCTAGACGGTATGTCTCTGGAATATGGCTCTTACGAACATGGTTGGGCTCTATCGCAGCGTAGAATTCAGGATCTTTATCTGGAAGCCCAGCAGCAGTACAATATTGAATATCCTAATATTGGATGTAGTGATGGCGATAATGTAGAATTTTTCACCCCAAAAGGACATCCTTTCTATGACACCATTACCCACTGGACCCAGGGAGCTGTAGACGCTGCTGCCTATATGAAAATCCCCATGGTTTTCTTCTCCAACTTTAATGCCAGCTATGCTGATACTGAAGAGAAATTAGAAAACACAGCCCATCGCTATCGTATGATTTGCGACTATGCTGGAGATAAAGGAATCGAGATTGGATGTGAATGTCCTCTTAGTGTAGAAAAACAAATTCAGCTGGTAGAAATGGTTGATAGAAAAAACTTTTCTCTTTTCTATGACAGTGACAACTACACTTTCTTTACCGATTATAAGCAACTGGATATCTTAAAGGGAATTTATCCCTACATGGGCAATCAGCTCCATGTAAAAGATAGTACTGAAGGTTGTATTGCTAATGCCGTAATTGGTAGTGGTGTTGCCGATTTTTATGATTCTGTTAATTTTCTCAAAGAAAACAATTATCAGGGTTGGATTATATTGGAAAACTTATATGAATTAAAGCCCATGCGCCACCTTAACGATGACTATTTCGAAATTATGAAGAATGATATTAAAGTTTTAAAAGAAGCTTTTCGTGACTGATAGCAAAAGGCCTGCTGCACAAAATGCAACAGGCCTTTTAACTATGAATCATAAAGTATTATTTATTTTACTTCGAATTAAAGTCCAGTTTTCTCAGCAATATATTTTCTTGCTTTGATTGCATACTCAAGAGGATTTGCTTTTGCAGGATCCTGCTCAGCCTCAACCAATACATATCCTTCGTATCCGGATTTCTCGATGATATCAAACAGTGGTTCAAAATCAACATCTCCGTCGCCAGGTACTGTAAATACGCCATTGCGAACACCTGTAAGAAAGCTCCAGCGCTCCTCTTTTGACTTAGCAGCCATAGCTTTACGAACATCTTTCAGATGAATGTGTCTTGTTCTATCGATATATTTTCCAAGAACCTTAACCGGATCAATACCTGCAAATGTGCAATGTCCACTATCGAACAGAAGGAATACATAATTCGGATCAACGCTATCCATGAAACGATCAATCTCTTCCTCCGTCTGTACAACAGTTCCCATATGATGATGGAAAGTAAGGAACATATCTTTCTCTCTGGCAATCTTACCAAGTTTATTAAGACCATCTACCAAACGATCCCACTCAGCATCGTCCATAACATGTTTGCCTTCCCAAATCGGCTGATCCAGCATACCCTGAATACTGTAACTCTGCTCAGATACACCGATAACTTTAGAGCCTACAGCTTTAAGGAAATCAAGTTTTGCTACGAACTCTTTCTCAACTTCTTCATATGGCTGTGTAAGTAAGAAGGATGAGAACCAAGAATTACAAATAGTAAGTCCTCTGATTTTCAAATATTTGTTGAGTTCATCCGGATCTGTAGGATATTTATTACCGATCTCACTTCCGGTAAAACCTGCAAGTGCCATCTCACTAATACACTGCTGGAATGAGTTCTCAGCTCCTAAATCTGGCATATCATCATTTGTCCAAGCGATTGGTGCAATACCTAACTTAACCTTACTCTTGTCTAACATCTTTTTCTCCTTTACCCTAAAAAATTTACTGTATATATTTTACTATTTTTTATCATTACTTGCAAGAAAAGAATGTGTCACAACAATAGGAAATAAGCAAAATTATGTGACTCTTCTCTTCCTTACTCATAAAGTAATTCACTTTTAATTATCATGTTTATTAAGAGCATCTACATTATAACGATTTACTATAGTTAAATCGGCATAATAATGATCCTTTTCCGGTTTCTTTCCATCAAATAAATATTCAAACAACATCATCACCGGAAGATAGCCCTGTTCATCCGGATCCTGAAGAATGGCGAAAGAAATATTATTTTCTGCAATCAGCTTTTCTGAGCCTGGGGTGATATCGCTAATTAAAACTTTTATCTTTCCAAGTAAGTCATGCCGCTCAAGGGCAGTACAAACAGCCTGTTCTACCGCTGAAGTGATATAGAGACCTCTTAAATCCATATTTTGTTCAATTAACTCGCTACAGATCATCTCCGCAATCGCATTACTATTGTAGGAAAAACGCTCCGCCAATACATTAACTTCCGGAAAGCAAGCTTTCATCTCTGAATAAAAACCTGCCCCACGCTTACGAATACTGGGATTACTTTCATAACCCGAAACAATACCTACGGTTCCTTTTCCGCCAATCAATTCTCCCATCATACCTGCCGCTGCCCGGCCACAAAGAAAGGCATTCTGCCCTACGTAACACATTCTCGCGCTGTCCTCAATGTCTGTATTCAGGGTAATAACTGGTATATTTTCCTCATTGACCAGATGATTAATGGCATCTCGGGTTGTGTGATTATTCGCCGGGTTAATAGCAATCGCCTGGACCTTTTTTTCGCGAAATTCATCTAATATTTCCATGACAGCTTTCGTATTAATTCCACGCAGATCACGAACCAATACTTCTCCGCCTAGATTTTCAATTTCATCCTTGGCACGATCCACTCCTTTTCTTACCATCATCATGAAAGGAGTGGTGGATTCCTGAATAATAACACCAATACGAAATGAACGATTAGTTAATGCCAAAGCCTTTCCAGCTCTGTTCGGCTTATAGCCCATTTCATCAGCAATCTTTTTAATCTTTTCTGCCACCTCAGGACGAATCCGCCCGCGATTGTTTAGGGCACGATCTACTGTTCCTCTGGAAACCCCTGCCTTGTCTGCAATCTGCTGTAGTGTAACTGCCATACCATCCTCCGTCGCAATCAGACTTCATCAAGCCAGGTAAACCGTTCATCAAAAATTCCTGTGGTCCAAGGATTATCATCAAAATGACGAATCGCCCAGATAATGTACATTCTATACCCCGGTGCCGCAGATTGAGGATGCGTTTTTCCTCCCGGAATCGCACTAAAACTTCCATCTTTGATGTAATATACATCCTCACCTACAAAACTTGCACCAAATCCCTCTGGTCTCTCAAATTTAAAATAATACAGTTCTGGTTGGGGATGATGATGAGGTAAATATCCACACCAGTTTCCGGCATCATTCATAATTTCTCCAAGAACCATATTCGAATAAGGTGCCGTGGAATAATCAAAAATCGTCGTCACATTTCTCTTTGCTGTATCCCCATACTTTCCGTGCATGCGCACTTCCCAAGGTGCATCCTGGGGTCTATATAGTTTCGACTCGAATTTTTTATCATTATGTGTTGACTGTACATAGATTTCCACATCATCAGAAAGAGCTGTCACAGAAATCTTGACTCCCTTACACACATGAAGGGTATATTGATCTCCTGTCCACACACTGCTTCTCGAAAGTTCTTCTGTATGCTCTTCCCAGGATAATTTGATTTTTCCTGACAGCAGCATAATGGCCGTTTCTTCTTCGGATTTAAAGAATTCTTTATTCTGACCGCTTTTCATTCTAAAAAGGCGAATATCCATCATCATGTGGCTGTAATCTCCGGTATATTCCGTTACAATCTGTTCGCCATCTTTACTCCATCCTGGATAACCAAATACTTTACCCATTTCTTTCAACCTCCCAGATTTTTTCCCACAGTTATTTTAAGAAATATAATCCACACAAGTCAAAAAAGGCCGCTGCAAAAATGCAGCAGCCTTTTCAAATCTCTATTAGTATTTCTTAGCCTGATCTCTATGTTCTTTTACATCATCCCAGCATTTTCTTACTGCTTCATTCTCAGAAACATCAGCCAGACCTACGTTCCACCATGAACCATATCCATCTGTCATAGTCTTCGGAACAACCTTAAGATCAAAGAGGCAAGCAACTGTCTGTTTCTTTGCATCCAGCAATGCATCTCTCAAATCTTCTACGCTCTTGCAGGTATATGTTTTCATTCCATAAGCCTGACCGATCAGAGCATAATTTGTCGGCACAAGATCTCCACATGGTTTTTTACCATCTGTATAACGGAACTCTGTAGCCATACTTCCGATACCATGTGTCATCTCCAGGTTGTTGATACAACCGAATCCACAGTTATCAAATACAAGAATATTTGTTTTAGCTTTCTCCTGCATGATTGTTCCCAGCTCACTGTTAAGCATCTGGAATCCAGAGTCACCAACTACAGTATACTCTTCCACATCCGGAGCTGCCATCTTAACACCAAGAGAAGCACCGATTTCATAACCCATGCAAGAATAACCGTATTCTACATGATAACCACCACGTTTGTCTGTCTTCCATACACGCTGTGCACAGCTAGGAAGAGAACCACCAGCAGTAATGAAGATATCATCCTCACCCATAACCTCACGCAATGTTGCAAGAGCTGCTGTCTGTGTAAGAGATGTGCCATAAAGTTTTACGAACTCCGGAACAGTTCTCGGATCTCTTGCTTTGATAATCGGCTCGAAATCAGGGCCAGTGCAAACAATACCACCCAGACGC
>CAVBGA010000013.1:0-7459 GCA_963594675.1 Lachnospiraceae bacterium | reverse complement strand
CTTATAGAAGAGAGAAATATGACACCTTTAAGGATCTTGCCATTAAAGAATAGCGTTCACAGATTTTCTCATGTGGAATGGGAAATGATTGGTTATGCAGTTTGGGTAGCTGAATTGGACCAGAAGCCTGAGGATAAATTTCTCTTTGTAGGGGTTGAGAATGCTGAAAAACAGCATGCAATACCGTCGGCTTTTGCGGCCTATGCAGAATATGTTCATTTGGAAATTGGAAAAAATAAATACAAGGATTTAATACCAATAGAAAACGGAAGGGAGAAGTTATGAAAGTATTATCAGTGGCAGTTCCCTGCTATAATTCACAGGATTATATGGCGAACTGCATCGAGTCTTTATTAAAAGGTGGAGAAGACGTAGAAATTATTATTGTTGACGATGGATCAAAGGATAATACTGCTGCTATTGCAGATGAGTATGCAGCTAAGTATCCGAATATTATTAAGGCAGTGCATCAGGAAAATGGTGGCCATGGGGAAGCTGTCAATACCGGTTTGAGAAATGCTACAGGGCTTTATTATAAGGTTGTGGACAGTGATGACTGGGTGGATGAAAAGGCTTTTTTGAAAGTTTTGGATGCTTTGCGGAAATGTATTGCTGGTCCGGAAACTCTGGATATGCTGATCAGTAACTATGTATATGAAAAAGAAGGGGCCAAACGCAAGAGAGTTATGAGATATCCTAAGGCTCTTCCAGAAGGAAGAATTTTTGGATGGGACGATGTAAAGGCTCTGGGGCCCAGCCATTACCTGCTGATGCATTCCCTTATTTATAGAACCCAGCTTTTGAGAGAATGTGGTTTATCTCTACCGGCACATACATTTTATGTGGATAATCTGGTAGCATTTATTCCCTTCCCATACGTGAAAAAAATGTATTATGTGGATGTGAATCTTTATCGATATTACATTGGTCGTGCTGATCAGTCGGTTAATGAATCGGTTATGATTGGAAGACTTGATCAACAGATAAAAGTAAATAAGATTATGATTGATTATATGGCGGAACAGAAGGTCCTTGAAAAAAATCAGCGCAAATACATGCTGCATTCCCTTTCCATCATTATGACAGTTTCTTCTATATTGCTTCTTAGAGGCGGAAAAGAGGAACATCTTCAGAAGAAAAAAGAGCTTTGGAATTACTTAAAGGAAAAGGATAAGAGGCTTTATCGTCAAATGAAACATACTCTTTTAGGAACGGCTCTTAGCCTTCCTGGAAAAGGTGGAAGAAAGTTGACAGTAAAAACCTATCAGATCGTTCAGAAAATCTATGGATTCAACTAAAATATAAAAGTCCCGCATCAGCTGCTTGTTCAGGTGGTGCGAGACTTTTGTGTTTTAGTATATAGAAAATTCTAAGCTTTTTATGCGTAAATATCAAGCTCTTTTACGGTTGCTTTTTTTCCGTAAGGGATGTGTTTCTCCAGAGGACTCTTATAAAAAATCAAATAGGTAACAAATGCCAGGAGAATTCCGGCAACGGCATCAATTAAAGAGTGCTGTTTTAAAAACAAGGTTGATGTAATAATAGCTATGGTAAGGAAAAGTGAGGCATATTTGAGCCATTTATCTTTTACCATTTCGGATTGTGATATAGCTGTGTGAACCGCTATAGAATTAAATACATGAATGCTGGGCAATACATTGGTTGGTGTATCGTGCCTGTATAAAAGTAGCACAAGATCACTAAATAAATCATCACCGGTAAGATTTGTGGGACGTATATTTAGCATATTGGGATACAGGTAGGAGATAAGCAGAAAAAGAGTCATCCCTGTAACCAGATTAAAAAATAACTGATAGAATTCATGCTTATTTGGATTTAAAAAGATAAAAGACAAAGTCGCCATTAGCATGTATACAAACCAAAAAAGATAAGGAATGATAAAGTATTTGCAAAAGGGGATTAGGTCATTAAAGGGGGCCGGAATCAGGTAAAAAGTTACATTTGTTCTTTTTTCTAATAAACAAAAGAAAAGATAGTAGATAATTCCGTAACCCAGACATAAAAATCCGTGGCGGAATTTTTTGGCTAAACGCATAACTATTAGCTCCTTAAATAATTAATATATTGTAGCTGTTGGAAAGATAGATTACTTGTCCTAGCTTCGCAGCCACTACGTGACATCAATAAAATACATTATAACAAAAAGCATGACAAATGGAATGTGGAATCATAAAAAATAAATGAAAAATGTATGATATAATCATAACTATTCAGCATTTCAATGTAAAATAGGCGGATTCATCTAGAAATAAATGAGAAAGGAGAAAAGATGGCTGGTCATTCAGAAATCTGGAATGTCAATTCAGATAAGGTAGAGATTCCCCACGAGAAGGGGGTGGAATCGACATCAGAGTTATATCAGGTAACACCTTCCCCGAGAGCCCGAAGAGTTCTGTATTATCTGGAGGAATTGGGGCATTTTCGCTGTAGCAATCAATATGCTGTGGAACATGGAGTGAATAATGCATTTTCTATCTTCACTATAACAGAAGGCAGCATGAAGGTGCGCATGGCTGGAAAAGAGAAAATCCTCTGTGCAGGAGATTTTGGCTTTATTAATAAAAAAGAAGAATATAAATTTCAGGCTTTGGAGACCTTGGACTATGTTTGGCTGCATCTTGATGGTGCCAATACAGAGGCTTTTTTTGATGAAATTCGCAGTAGTATAGGTTTTGCTCTCCGTCCTGCTCATTCCATATACATTCAGGAGCAAATGTTCCGACTCTTGGATCAAATGCGAAATATGGGAAGAATGGAAGAAATCAATACTTCTCGTTGTCTCTATGACCTTATGTGCAGCCTTTTATATAGCAATCAATTAAAGGAAACCCGAATGCCCCAGATTGCTGCAGTGCAAAAATATCTTTCAGAACATTTAAATGAGGAGCTTTCTGCTGAGGAGTTAGCGAATCGTTTTCATATGAGTATTTCACAATTGAACCGACGATTTAGGGAAAGTACGGGACAATCGCCTCATGAATATTTGGTGCAGCTGCGCATTGATCGAAGTAAGATTCTTTTGCGGGAGAGCAGAAGGTCCATTGCGGATATTGCCGGCGAGGTGGGCTATGCATATGATACTAGTTTTGCAGCAGCCTTTCGCAGTAAGGTGGGAGTATCACCTCGCCGGTATCGTAATATGTTTAAGTAAGTTGAGCGATTTGCGAAACTTTTTGCGCCATTTTATTCGGTTTAACTTTATAAAGAATTGTATAATATTAACGAACAAAAGCATTAAATCAGATTATTTGTAGTCAATTATTTATTGTTTTCTTCATATGGCTTGGTTAATGTGTACAAGTTATTGAAGATAAAACAGTTTTCTTATTGTTAATGTGACTACTCCTTGTAGTGAATCGAAGATGCGGCATCATCTTCAGTAAACTAATGATAAATAATCTGAGTTGTCTGCAATCTTTTGGAGAGAGGAGGTTCAGGCAAATGCTTATCTTTTTTCTCTGATATATCCGTCGCCCAAACTGTTTCTTGCAAACAGGATCGGATAAAGAGAAAGAAAAAGGGTTCAAAGAGGCAAAAGGTTAATTAAGGAGGGAACACATTTATGAAGAAAAAAGTATTAGTTATGATGCTTGCAGGCGCAATGGTAGCGGGTACCCTGTCAGGTTGTGGAGGATCCAGTGATACATCATCTAGTGATACATCATCCAGTGATACATCATCAGATTCATCTTCATCTTCATCATCAGGTGATTACAGCATTGACGTTATTCTGAAAACTACGGCATCTGAGTATTGGTCTTATGTAAAGGCTGGTGCAGAAGCATATGGTAAAGAGAATAATGTAAATGTAGAGGTTAAGGGTGCTACTTCCGAGACCGCATATGACGAGCAGCAGAATATGATCGAGACGGATCTTAACTCCGGTGCATATGATGCATTCGTTATTGCTCCTCTGCAGGCAGATTTGGCAGCTAATCTTATTTCTGGACAGACAGCTCCCATCGTTGCTGTAGATACCAACATCGATGCACCTGAGGTTTTGTCCTTTGTTGGTACTGGTAATGAGGATGCTGCAGCTATGGGTGGTAAAGCCGCTGTAGAGGCTGCAAAAGAAGCTGGTTGGGATGAGATTAATGCGATTGCTATCTCTGGTGTACAGGGTGACGGAACTGCAACAGATCGTCTGACTGGTTATCAGAAAGGTATTGAAGAAGCAGGCGGAACATTCCTTACAGATGAGATTCAGTACGCAGATGCAGTAGCAGATAAAGCCGTTAACTCCATGGAAGCTATTATGCAGAACCATCCGGAAGGTGTTGCTATTATTTGTTGTAACAACGACGATATGGCTATGGCAGCTGCTCGTGCAGCAAAAGATAATGATGCTTACAAGAACACAATCTTTGTTGGATTCGACGGTATCCAGTCCGCTTGTACAGCGATTCTGGACGGTGAAGAGACAATGTCTGTTGCTCAGGAAGCATATGACATGGGTTACAAGGCTGTAGAAGCTACTGTAAAAGCACTGGATGGCGAAACTCTTGACGAGTTTATCGATTCTGGTTGCTCAGTTATTGATTCCTCCAACGCACAGGAGCGTCTGGATACTCTGAAGGGTTACCTTGGAGAGTAATTAATTGCCTAAAAGTTTTTGCAGTATGCAAAGACAGGTGACAACTTAAAAAATCAGGTGCTCATATTGATTGTATTGTATCGATAAGAGCACCTTATTTTCAGAAACGATGAGTACTTTTTGCAGGATGTTTAAAACCTTATTTCTGCAAGCGGCACTGTGCCGAGACCGGAGCCGTTGCAATAGAGAGGCTCATCGGAAAAATCCCCTCTCGGAGAAAAGGGTGAAGTGCTAATGAGTGAGTATGTAGTAGAATTAAAAGATTGCACCAAAACATTCCCCGGTGTTGTTGCGCTGGATAAGATGCAGCTGGCTGTAAAACCGGGTGAGATTCTGGGACTGATCGGCGAGAATGGTGCAGGTAAGTCTACGCTGATCAAGGTGCTGACCGGAGTGCATAAACCGGATAAGGGTGAGATTTATGTAGATGGTCAGCAGATGTCTTTTAAGAATCCTAATGAATCCGCAGCAGCGGGTATCGCTTGTGTATACCAGGAGTTGAACATCGAGCCTCTTCTGAGTATTACAGATAATATTTTTATTAACAAATGGATTAAGGGTCCTATGGGACTTCTTGATTATGGTAAGATGCATAAGAAGGCGAAGGAAGTTATGGCTTCCTTGGGACAGGATGTTGATCCTACAAAACCAGCTGGATCTTTCGGTATGGGTGTTCAGCAGATGATTGAGATTGCAAAAGCGGTTTTGATCAATGCTAAGATGATTATCATGGATGAGCCGACTTCTTCACTTGGAGAAAAAGAGGTTGATCAGTTGATGAAAACCTGCCGTCAGCTTCGTGACAGCGGTATTGGTATTGTCTTCGTATCTCACAAATTGGAAGAGCTTTTCGAACTCTGTGACCGTGTAACAGTTATTCGTGACGGTCAGTATATTGATACAAAAGCAATTGAAGATTGGGATAATGACTCCCTGATTGCATCTATGGTTGGTCGTACTCTTGACAACCTCTTCCCTAAGGAATTTGGTCGGAAGGGTGATGTAGCCCTGAAGGCAGAGCATTTGGTAGAGGGCGGTGTTCTCGATGATGTAAGTTTTGAGGCATATCGTGGTCAGATTCTCGGCTTTGCCGGACTGGTTGGTGCAGGACGTACAGAGACTATGCGTGCAATCTTTGGTGCAGATCCTCTTGATAGTGGTAAGGTTTATATCAATGGAAAAGAAGTTGATATTAAGAATCCGGCTCAGGCTATTAAGGCAGGAATCGCTTTCCTTACAGAGGACCGTAAGGGTCAGGGTCTGGTTTTGGCTGAATCAATTCGGACAAATCTGGTGCTCGCGAACATGAAAGGTTTTTGCAATGGACCATTCTTGGATAATAAGAGAATCCTGGAAGCAGGTGAAGCAAATATTGAGTCACTGCGTATTAAGACTCCTTCTATTGATGAGGTCGTTGGACAGCTGTCCGGTGGTAACCAGCAGAAGGTAGTTATCGGTAAATGGGTCAACACAGATGCAGAGATTTATATCTTTGATGAGCCGACTCGTGGTATCGATGTAGGTGCAAAAATTGAGGTTTATAACGTTATGAACCGTCTTGTCAAAGAAGGCAAATGCGTTATCATGGTTTCTTCTGAAATGCCTGAGATCCTTGGTATGTCAGACCGTGTTGTTGTAATGCGCGGTGGTAAGGTTATGGCAACAGTAGATCGCGATAGTAAACACTTTAACCAGGAGAGCCTTATGAAGGCAGCATGGGGAGGTACATTAGATGAGTAAGAAAAAATTAGGTGGATTTGGTCAGTATATTGGTACGCTGGGCGCACTGATTATTCTTGGTATTGTTTTGACCATTGCAAGTTCAAACTTCTTAACATACAGTAACTTGATGTCTATTCTGAAACAGACAACATTTACAGCTTTGTTGTCAACAGGTATGTTGCTTTGCTTGATCACAGCTGGTATCGACCTTTCCGTAGGTGCGAATGCAACATTCTGTGCCTGCGTTGTAGGTATGATGGTGAAAAATGGAACTACTAATGCTGCACTTCTCTTGATTGTAGCTATCGTAGCTGGTACATTGATCGGTTTGATTAATGGTCTTCTGTTGACACGTCTGCATCTGCCTCATCCCTTCGTATCTACTTTGGGTATGAAGAACTTCCTTTGGGGTGCTGCTCTTCTGGTAACTGGATCTCAGATGATTTCTGGTTTCCCAACAGGTGTTACATGGCTTGGTTCCGCAACAGTTGGCGGATTCCCTGTAAGTTTCATTGTAGTTATTGTAATCTACATTATCATGCACATTCTGTTGACACGTACAGCTCTTGGACGTTCCATCTACTGTGCAGGTGGTAACATGGAAGCAACTCGTCTTTCTGGTATTAATTCTGCGAACGTACTTACATTCTGCTACGCTCTGTCTGGTTTCATGGCAGCTCTGGCAGGTATTGTATCTATCGGACGTTCTGGTATCTGTAATGGTGCTAACGCTATTCAGCCTTACGATACAGATGCAATCGCATCTTGCGTTATCGGTGGTGCATCCTTCATGGGTGGTAAAGGTACTATGATCGGTACTATGATTGGTGCTTTGGTTATCGCTACTCTTCGTAATGGATTTACGCTTCTGTCTATCGACTCTGCTGTACAGAACATGGTTCTTGGTCTTGTTATCATCGCAGCTGTATTGCTTGATGTAACTCGTGAGTCCATGTCCGCAAAAGCTCGTCGTAAAGAGGCTGCAGCAAAAGCTGCTTAATGGAAGTTAGGTTTCATCTTAGAATATGATTGATATGAAAATAGGCTATCACTTTAAGTGATAGCCTGTTTTTTATCGTATAGGAAACTTCGTTCCTATACGATAAAAAGCTCCGCGGGGAT
>CAVBGA010000012.1:0-9974 GCA_963594675.1 Lachnospiraceae bacterium | reverse complement strand
ATCTACTCTATTGAGGACCTGGCGCAGTTGATCTATGACTTGAAAAATGCCAATAAGAAAGCAAGAATTTCTGTAAAATTGGTTTCTGAGGCAGGTGTAGGAACTGTCGCTGCCGGTGTTGCCAAAGCTGGTGCCCAGGTAATCCTGATTTCTGGATATGATGGAGGTACTGGTGCAGCACCTAGAAGTTCTATTCACAATGCAGGACTTCCCTGGGAGTTGGGCTTATCAGAGACTCATCAGACCTTGCTTCTTAATGGCCTTAGAAATAAAGTTCGTATTGAGACAGATGGTAAGTTGATGAGTGGACGTGACGTAGCCATTGCAGCTATGCTGGGTGCTGAGGAATTTGGCTTTGCAACAGCTCCTCTTGTAACCATGGGCTGCGTAATGATGCGTGTCTGCAATTTGGATACCTGCCCAGTGGGTGTGGCTACCCAGAATCCTGAGTTGAGAAAACGTTTCAAGGGCAAACCGGAATATGTCATTAACTTTATGCGTTTTATCGCTGAGGAAATGAGAGAATATATGGCAAAACTGGGCGTTCGCTCCGTGGATGAACTGGTAGGACGAACAGATTTCCTTGAGATGAAGAAAGAATATGATTCTGTAAAAGCGTCAAAAGTAGATTTGTCCAGAGTCTTGAATAATCCTTATGCCCAGGCAGGGGAAAAAGTCATCTTTGATCCGAAACAGGTATATGATTTTAAACTGGAAAACACAGTAGATGAAAAGATTCTTCTTCGTAAATTGGGCCCGGCTCTTGAAAAGGGCACTCCAGGTACTCTGGATGTGGATGTAAAGAATACAGATCGTGCTTTCGGTACTATTTTTGGTGCAGAGATTACCAGACGTTATGGTGAGGATCTGGCGGAAGATACCTATACCATTAAGTGTTCCGGTGCCGGTGGACAAAGTTTTGGTGCCTTTATTCCTAATGGACTGACTTTGGAACTTACTGGTGATAGCAATGACTATTTTGGAAAGGGACTTTCAGGAGGAAAATTAATTATTTATCCACCTAAGGGAATTACCTATAAACAGGATGAGAATATTATCATCGGTAATGTTGCTCTTTATGGTGCTACTGGTGGTAAGGCATTTATCAATGGTGTTGCAGGAGAAAGATTCTGTGTACGTAACTCTGGTGCTACTGCTGTGGTAGAGGGTGTTGGAGATCATGGTTGTGAATATATGACTGGTGGTGTCGCTGTCATCCTTGGACAGATTGGTAAGAACTTTGCCGCAGGAATGAGCGGTGGTGTCGCATATGTTCTTGATGAGCAGAGCGATCTTTATACAAAATGTAATAAGAGTATGGTTTCTATTGGAAAAGTCAGCTCAAAATATGATGTACAGGAACTTAAGGAAATGATCCGTGAACATGTAGCTTGCACAAACTCAGAAAAAGGTAAAATGATTCTGGAAAACTTTACAGAATATCTGCCTAAATTTAAGAAGATCATTCCTCATGATTATCAGAAGATGTTGAATGCAATGGGTCAGATGGAAGAGCAGGGTCTTAGTGCGAACCAGGCGCAGATTGAAGCATTCTATGCTACTACAAGAGGATAAGGAGGAAGAATTGACATGGGAAAAGCTACAGGATTTTTAGAGTATGACAGGAAAGTCAGTGTTTCAGAAAAACCGAAGAGCAGGATTCGCCATTTCAATGAGTTTAAAACTCATTTGCCTCTGAAGGAGCAGCAGAAGCAGGGCGCCAGATGTATGGCATGTGGAGTACCTTTTTGCCAGTCTGGTATGATGCTGGGGGGGATGGCCTCTGGCTGCCCTTTGCAGAACATGATTCCGGAGTGGAATGATTTGGTGTATCTGGGAAGTTGGGAAGAAGCCTTTCACAGACTGAAAAAAACCAGCAGTTTTCCGGAGTTCACATCTAGGGTTTGCCCGGCGCTTTGTGAGGCTGCCTGTACCTGTAACCTGAATGGGGATCCGGTTTCTACAAAAGAAAACGAGTATGCTATTATTGAAAATGCATATGCTATGGGTTATGCCAAGGCAGATCCGCCAAAGACAAGAACAGGTAAGAAAGTAGCTGTAGTGGGAAGTGGTCCTTCCGGACTTGCTACAGCTGACCAGTTAAATAAAAGAGGACATTTGGTTACTGTTTTTGAGCGACGTGATCGTGTAGGCGGGCTGCTTCGCTATGGTATTCCTAATATGAAGTTGGATAAATCCGTAATCGATCGTAAGATTAAGATCATGGAGGAAGAAGGCATCACATTCGTGACCAATGCAGATATTGGCAAGGGAACAAAGGCAGATAAACTGCTGAAAGAGTTTGATCGTGTGGTTCTTTGCTGCGGTGCTTCCAATCCTAGAAATATTCAGGCTCCGGGACGAGATGCCAAAGGAATCTATTTTGCGGTTGATTTCCTGACGGCAACGACGAAAAGTCTTTTGGATTCTAATTTTAAGGATAAAAAATATATTGACGTCAAAGGAAAGAAGGTTGTTGTTATTGGCGGTGGTGATACCGGTAATGACTGTACCGGAACTTCCATTCGTTTGGGAGCATCCAGTGTAATCCAGCTGGAAATGATGCCTAAGGCACCAGATCAGAGAGCGGACAATAATCCTTGGCCTCAGTGGCCAAGAGTCTGCAAGACAGATTATGGTCAGGAAGAAGCCATTGCTTTGTGGGGACATGATCCCAGACTTTATCAGACCACAGTTACTGAGTTTATTAAAAATAAAAAAGGTGAGCTTTGTCAGATTAAGACCGTGAAGCTGGAAAGTAAAAAAGACGAGAAAAGTGGACGTATGATGATGGTTCCGGTAGAAGGAACAGAGGAAGTCATGGATTGCGATATTGTATTAATTGCTGCTGGATTTCTTGGCTCAGAGAAATATGTAACAGATGCTTTCAAGGTAGAAGTAAACCAGAGGACTAATGTTGCAACGGCTGTTGGAGAGTATGAAACCAATGTGCCAGGGGTATTTACTGCAGGAGATATGCACAGAGGCCAGTCATTGGTGGTATGGGCAATCAGAGAGGGAAGAGAAGCAGCAAGAGCTGTGGATTTGAGCTTGATGGGTTATACAAATCTGTAAAAGAAATATACAAAAGGATCTGCCGATGGCAGGTCCTTTTGCAGGCTTAGGCATGAAGAAAGGGCTGTCGCAATTTGCGACAGCCCTTTTGCTAAGAGAAATATATATTTTGTCATGTGTAGGGAACACACCTAACAAACCAATTATTTGCCCAGCAGCTCTCTTTCGATAATTTCACGAGCTTCTGGTGCCTGTTTGTTCATCTTCTCAGGGAATCCGAAGTAGGAAACACAGCAGATATTGTCACCGCCAACCTTAGGAGCGTCAGCTTTCAGCTGTTTGTTTGCGAAATCCATCTCACGAAGGGTCTCAAAGATACCTGGGAAATCAACCTCGCCTTCACCCATTGCAGTATGCTGATGGATGGTAACGTCAGCACGTCCACGAGAATTCAACCATGGTGGATTCAGGATGTAACGGCAGTCTTTTGTCTGATTATAAGTATCTGCAAGAAGAACATGGGTCAGTTCATCTCCTGCATATTTAAGCATATGACGAACATCGCCTTTTCCCTGATCATAGAAGAAACCATGAGATGCAGAATATACATAACCCAGGTTCTTAGAACGGAAGGACTTAACGATATCACAGGCTTCGTCATTTAATTCGACAAAATCATAAGGATGAGACTGCATCTCAACACGGAGACCTTCTCTCTCAATGATAGGAAGAAGCTCTTCCATAGATTTGTAGAACATACCATTGCAGATTTCCTGCTGATTGGGATCGCCGGAGAACTCAGTATTGATTACAGGAACTCCCATATTTACGGCAATCTCAATGATTCTCTTCCAGTTAGCAACCGCGTGTTGTCTCTGCTCCTCTGTAGGGCCGGACCAACGATATACTACGATGAAGGAAGAAATCTCTACGCCGGTCTCTTTCAGAGCCTGACGATATTCAGCCTCACACTCCTTTGAGAAGAGAGGATGTTTGTAAAAAGGATTGATCCTCGGGTGGGGGGACTGCTCAATATATTTGTATCCCCAGTCAGCAACCTGATGAACCATATCATTGATGCTCATCTGTTTTGCGAGGACATCCACGTCAAATGCAATTTTCATGCTTTGGTCTCCTTTCGTTTTCTTCAGAATTTTTCTGAAATCTTATAAACTCATTATATAGATGAAGAAAAGGAAAAACAATATTCAAAAACGGCCATTTATTGATATTTTCGATTATTTATTGTGGGAAATAGAAAGTGTGTGCTATATTAGAAATAACACAAAAAATCAACTGTTTTTTATATTTTTCATCATTAATAAAGAAAAAATCCTGATAAAAGGAGAAGATATTTATGATTATCAAAGAACCGGGGATCAAGGAGTCATCCGTGCGTTATTTTTTTACGCCATCTTCTTTTGCGGAGCAGGTTTTATTTTATCCTACAAGAGTTGCTCATTACCAATGCAGTAGGGCTTATCATTTTAGCAGTAATAGTGAGATTGGCCAGCAACCCAGCCATCATTTCCACTATATGCTCTTTCTGATTACGGAAGGTAGTATGAATCTGCTTCTGGAAGGAAAGCAGTATAAGGCCGGGAAGGGAGATGCGGTGATATTTGACTGCAAACGTCCCCATGAATATATTTCTACTTCAGATCAATTGGACTTTTATTGGCTTGTTTTTGACGGAACAATGACAGAACAGCTATTTGACTGTATACTGGAATTGCATGATGAAAATCATGTATTTGAAGCATCGGATCAATCACAGCTCCAGCACCAATTTGGCCGTTTTTTATCCTTTGGCGAAAGTGGAGCCCATGTAGCGGAGATTACCTTGTCGGAGATTATTTATTCCATGTTGTGCAAATTGTTTATGAAAAAGAGGATTATTACCTCAGATAGCATAGCTCTTGTGGAAAAAGCCATGAATTATATGGATTTGAATTTTCATAGACAACTTTCTGTGACAGATGTGGCAAAACATGTGGGTTTGAGTTCTTCCTATCTGACTCGTTGTTTTCGGCAGCAGACGGGTTGCTCTCCCCATGAATACCTAACCTTGCGGCGGATCAGCCGGGGAAAAGAATTGCTTTTGGCTGGAAGAGATACTGTAAAGGAAATTGCATTGAAAACGGGATACAAGAGTGAAGAAAATTTTATCCGATCCTTTAAATCTCAGGTAGGAGTATCTCCAGCTGTGTTTCGAAAATATCCTATTTGATTTAATGCTTTTATATTCTGCGAAAATAACAGGCTTCTTAAGACGAAGGAGACAAGATGAAAAAAAGAATGGTAGCAATATGTTTAACTGTGTTTTTAGCCTTTCCTCAAACGGCGACACCTATTTGGGCAGAAGCCACGGAATTTGCGGAAGAGGGGGCGCTTTTGGAAGATGCCACAAGGGATTCGGTAACTTCTGAATTGGAAGAAAATCAGGTAGATAGTGGAGAGAATGCGGATTCCCAAGAGACCAGGGAAACGGGAGAAACAGACAGTGAGGACAGTGAGAATACAGAGAGTTTGGATGAAAAAAATGAGGAAGATACAGAGAACCTTGAGGAGATAGGGGAATCTTCACAAGAGTCGCAGGACGATTCCCAAGATGAAGACAGTATTGAAAATTCTCAGGAGGATCTTCTTTCTGAGGAAGATGGGACAATTCTATCAGAGGGTGTAGCAGTACTTAAAGCGAATGCACAGGGGTGGATTAAGAAAGACGGAAAGTATTATTACTATACAAAATCTTCCAATAAAGTAACCGGACTAAAAAAGATTGGAAAATATTATTACTACTTTGATAATGAGGGGGTTCTTCAGACCGGATGGAGACGGCTGGGAAATTATGATTATTATTTCAAAAAGGGCGGCAAAGCCGGTGTTATCGGAAGAGCTTCTACCGGTTTTAAAACTCTTGGAGGCAGTTATTATAACTTTTCGCCTACAGGGAAATTGAGAACCGGATTAAGAAGGATTAAGGGAAATTATTATTATTTCCGTGAGAGTGGTTCTCTTTCTGTAAAAGGGAAAATGAAAACTGGTTTTGTTAAGATTGGCAATGCTAGCTATTATTTTTCTAAATCTGGGAGCAAATATGAGTTAGGTAAGCAGAATCGGAGTGGTTTTACTAAAATAAATGGAAAAACCTATTATTTCACCAAAGCCAACGGTAAAATGAAGACCGGACTTTCCACGATTGGAAGAAAAACCTATTTTTTTGATGGCAAGGGTGTGCTTTGGGGGAATATGTCTCTCTATTCTGATTACGAAATGAAGCTTTTAAAGGATGCGCTAAATAGCTGGAATGGGAAATTGTCCTGGAAGAGGAAGCATATTATTAACAGGGCATTAACCTTGGTAGGGTCTGTTACCTATAGCCAGAAAATGAGAAATCAACCCAATACCTTGACCCCGAGCTATCTGGATTGTTCTGCTTATGTTGCCAACTGCTATATGTATGGAATTGGTGCGACAGACATTACACAATATTTCAGTACGGATAATTTCTTATATGGAAAACAATTTAAAAATATTAAGAAGGCGGATTTACAACCGGGAGATATTTTCCTTACTTTTAAAAATGGTCACGCCTCCACAGGGAATCATGTAGGAATTTATCTGGGAAAATCGGATGGCCAGGATGTCTACATTCATTGTTCAGGAGATGTGAATGAATCCAGTGGAAATAATCTGACCAACAGAGCAATTGTTGTTTCTGTGAGAAATGAGGATCAAAGATTTCGGACATATCGCAAGTTGAATTCCTAAGTTTTATGGAGAATTGGCCTGAAAATTCTTATGGTTTGCCGCGTTGCAGGCACTGTGCTATAATCCAGATAACATTCTGGAAAAGGAGGAGACGGGATGGCAGAAAGTCAAAATAAAGAAGCTCCCGATGATGAAGAACTGCAAAGTAGAGATATAGCAAAAACCGAAGAAATAACGGATCGTAAATGTCCTTCCTGCGGTGGAGTAATGGAATTTGACCCGAAAAGTCAGATGCTTTCCTGTCCCTATTGTGGCAATCAGGTAAAAATTGAAAATGAGAAGATGGATTTTGAAGCGCAGGAATTGGATTTTTATTCAGCGGAAGCGGATGCCTCCTGCGATTGGGGCTTAAGTACAAAGACAATTTTATGTAAATCCTGTGGGGCTCGCACAATTTATGATGCCAATATTATTTCTTCTTCTTGTCCTTACTGTGGCTCCAACCAGGTGGTGGAGGAGACAGATGCAAGAGTGATGGCTCCTGGAGGAGTAGTTCCATTTTCTTTGGATGACAAAAAGGCATCTGAGTCTTTCAAAAACTGGCTTGGCCACAAGTTTTATTGTCCAAAGCTGGCAAAAGATAGTGCAAAACCAAAATCTTTTACAGGGGTATATATGCCGTATTGGACTTTTGATACCAATACCCGCAGTGATTACCACGGCTATTATGGAGTCAGCAGGATCGTTCGAGACAGAGAGGGAAAAACCCGAACGGTAATCGACTGGCATCCCACAGCAGGCAGATATGGACTTTTCTTTGATGATTTTCTGGTTTGTGGTTCCACGGGAAGCAATCGTTCCATGGTAGAGGGCTTAGAGCCTTTTGATACCTTGAGGGCGAAGGAGTATCGTCCGGAATATATGGCAGGATTTCGTGCGGAGCACTATACCGTGAAAATGAAAGATGCCTGGGAAGAAGCAAAGGACAAAATGCAAAGAATTTTGCAGAACAAGGTGGAAAGTCAAATTAAGGCAGAACATGGAGCAGATAATGTAAGAGGAGTACACTTGCATACATCTTATGGAAATATTACCTATAAGTATTTGCTTTTGCCAATCTGGATTTCTTCATTTAAATATAAGGATAAAATTTATCATTTTATGATAAACGGACAGACGGGAAAGGTAAGCGGAGATAGCCCGATTTCAGCAGTTAAGGTGGCCTTGACCATCCTTGCGGTGCTGCTACTTATTCTAATCGTCTGGTATCTGTCGAAATAATCTAGTATCTGGAAAGCTTGCATGAAAAATTGTATACAGGAGGAAGAAAATGGGACTTTTGTTAGTAGGAGCCGGAGCAGCCAGCAGTGTTTTGGCGGATCAGTGGAGAGAATATTTTTACTGTGATGCTCTGGAAAGTGACGTGCTTGTAGTAAAAGGACAGAAACGAAAACAAAAGAGAAGTTTTAATAAGGGAAATGATAATGTAATTACAGATGGTTCCATTATTGCAGTCAATGAAGGCCAGTGTATGATGATTGTGGAACAGGGGGCAATTGTAGAAGTAAGTGCTCAGGCGGGAGAATATGTTTTTGACAGTAAGACATCCCCCTCTATTTTCACAGGAGATTTGAAGGAAGGATTCGCACAGTCTTTTGATCAGTTTATGAAGAGGGTATCCATGGCAGGGGATACTGGGACAGATCAGCGGGTGTATTTCTTTAATACCAAGGACATTATTGGTAACAAATATGGCACGGCAAATCCTATTCCTTTTCGGGTTGTGGATCAGAATATAGGTTTGGACGTAGATATCAGTCTTCGTTGCCATGGGGAGTATGCTTATAAAATTGTGGATCCTATTCTTTTCTATAAGAATATTTGTGGAAATGTAGTCGACGAGTACACAAGGGACCAGATTTCCTCTCAGTTGAAAAGTGAAATGCTGACGGCGATGCAGCCGGCATTTGCAAAAATCTCTGATATGGGTATCCGATATTCTGCAATTCCAGCTCATACGATGGAATTGGCGGATGCTTTGAATGAGGCACTTTCTGACAAATGGGGGAAACGCTACGGAATTGAGATTACGACTATCGGTGTGAATTCCATCAATGCATCAGAAGAAGATGAAAAGATGATTAAGAATTTACAGAAAAATGCTGTCTTTAAAAATCCTAATATGGCAGCTGCCCAATTAGTGAATGCCCAGGCAGAGGCAATGCAGGCGGCAGCAAACAACACCGGCGGAGCAATGATGGGATTTGCAGGTATGAATATGGTAAATCAGGCTGGCGGAGTAAATGCGCAGGAACTCTTTAATATAGGACAGCAGGAAGCACAGATGAGACAGCAAATATCCTCACCTGCGATGCAGGCAGATAGATGGACCTGCAGCTGCGGAGCAAGAGATAATACAGGAAAGTTTTGTTGTGAATGTGGTAAGGAAAGACCGGGACAGAAGAAGTTCTGGATTTGCTCCTGCGGAGCTCAAAATCAAGGAAAATTCTGCTCAGAGTGTGGAAAGGCAAAACCGGCAGGTCTTCCTATTTATAAATGTGATAAATGTGGTTGGGAACCTGCGGATCCATCCAATCCGCCCAAATTCTGTCCAGAATGTGGAGATCCTTTCGATGACGCAGATAAAATAAATTAAGAATCCTTCAATAGATAGGATGGAAGAGCAAGAGAGCAGATTTTGAAAACTACATAACGAAACTCAAAAGGAGGATGGCTATGTATTGCAGAAAATGTGGAGCTAAAATAGAGGACGGGGATAAATTTTGTACCAATTGTGGATATAAAATAAAGATTACTTCTGATCCAGTGCTTGCAGACAAGACAGGTAAGACGAAGAAAACTTTATCTCGGAAGAAAGATTATGATGATCTAAATCTTGATGATTATGAGGAGTTTCATCAGAGAGATTATGATGGACCTGATGATGACGATGATTTAGATGAGGACAAGGAAGAAGGAAAAGATAAGTTTCTTACCATCTGTATGGGAATCGTTGGAGTTGCCATTGTATGTGTTATTATCTGGGGATTTGTGACTTTTAGCGGGTTGAAAACCTCCAGCAGTAAGACAAAAAATGAGGAAACGAAGACAAGGGTCACAGTGACAGCCACGGTAAGTCCAACACGAAAAGTGACAGCTGCACCGACCCAGACAGTGACAGCTGCACCGACCCAGGCAGTGACAGCTACACCGACCCAGGCAGTGACAGCCACACCGACCCAGGC
>CAVBGA010000011.1:0-4368 GCA_963594675.1 Lachnospiraceae bacterium | reverse complement strand
TATCAAGTCCTACCGAGCATACGCAGGTCATAGCTTCCAGTTTTTCCAGAGTAAGGGCTCCTGCCTGCACGGCATCAATCATACCCTGATCCTCACTAACCGGGATAAATGCACCACTTAATCCACCTACATAGGAAGACGCCATAATACCACCTTTTTTCACCTGATCATTCAAAAGAGCCAGTGCAGCTGTGGTACCCGGGGCCCCGGCCATTTCAAGTCCAATTTCATGAAGAATATCTGCTACCGAGTCACCAATGGCCGGTGTCGGAGCCAGGGAGAGGTCAATAATACCAAAGGGAATATTCAATCTCTCTGATGCTTCTTTCGCTACCAGCTGTCCTACTCTGGTAATCTTGAAGGCTGTCTTTTTGATGGTCTCGCAGAGAACCTCAAAGCTCTCTCCTCGAACTTTTTCCAAAGCATGTTTTACAACACCAGGACCACTTACGCCAACATTAATAATAGCATCCGCCTCAGTCACACCATGAAAAGCTCCTGCCATAAAAGGATTATCATCCGGTGCATTACAAAATACAACCAATTTAGCACATCCCATGGAGTCATTATCTGCCGTTTTTTCTGCAGTTTCATGGACGATTTCTCCCATAAGACGAACCGCATCCATATTAATACCTGTTTTGGTAGAACCAAGATTTACAGAAGAGCAAACGAAATCGGTCTCTGCCAAAGCCTGTGGAATAGATCTAATCAAATATTCATCTGCCTTTGTCATTCCCTTAGGTACCAAAGCAGAATATCCGCCTAGGAAATTCACACCTACTTCCTTAGCTGCCCGATCAAGAGTTCTGGCAATCGCCACAAAATCTTCCGGATTTTTGCAGGACGCACCGCCCACCAAGGCTGCCGGTGTAATTGAAATTCTCTTATTAACAATAGGAATACCATATTGAGCAGAAATATCCTCGCCAGTCTTTACCAGATGTTCCGCCTTTTTCGTGATACGATCATAAATCTTCTGATTTGTCTTGTCCAAATCCTCATGAATACAATCTAAAAGGCTAATGCCCATAGTAATCGTCCGGACATCAAGATTCTCCTGTTCGATCATTTTATTTGTTTCATTTACTTCAAAAATATTAATCATTTGCGTCTCCTTCAGGATCAGATCCGGTGCATCATGTTAAAAATGTTCTCATGCTGGCAATGAATAATCACGCCGGTACTCTTTCCCAACTCTTCCATCTCCCTGGAAATGCTGGCTACATCCTTATCACAAGTGGATGTATCAGCCACCATCATCATGTTGAAGTATCCATCCACGATGGTTTGGGAAATATCCAAAATATTAATTCCATTGTCTGCAAGATAGGTGCAGACCTTAGCAATAATTCCTACGGTATCTTTTCCTACGACTGTAATGATTGTTTTTTCCATGACCTCTCCTTTTACTGATCACACCAGCGCCATCTTTGAAACGCTGTCTCTACTTGCTACCGATATATCGAAATCCCCTGCTTTATAGGGATTATCCCCAAAGGTGATCTCCGAACATACTGTCTCATAGGCAAGTGCTTCATAATTATTTTCCCTGCTGAGATGTCCCAGCAAAATCTTTTTCATATTGTCATGAAGCAGATGACAAAGAAGCCTGCCTGCCGACTCATTGGACAAATGCCCTTGATTACTTAAAATTCTTTGTTTTAGGTAATAGGGATATTTCCCCACCTGCAACATATTAATATCATGATTTGCTTCTAATAAAAGTGCATCCAAGCCAGACAAATTGTTGATAATATAGTCATCATATTGCCCCATATCTGTGGCAACGGCAACCTTACTCTCTTTATGTCTTATACGATAACCTACAGGCTCCGCCGCATCATGAGATATCCGAAAAGGATGAACAATAAGATCGCCTATCAGGGTATCTTTATCGGGATAAATTTCATGAAAACTTCCCTCGGGAATTTTTCCAATAGAATCTGCCTCCCGAATCGCCCTGATGGTGCCTGCTGTCGCATAAACAGGTATATGATATTTTCTAATAACTACCCCCAGTCCTTTGATATGATCCGAATGCTCATGAGTAATCAACAAGGCATCCATATCCGATGTGGTTCGATCTACATCATTAAGGCCGAATTCAATTCTTTTTCCACTGATGCCGGCATCAATCAAAACACTGGTATGGTCACTTCCCACAAAAATACAATTTCCACTGCTGCCGCTAGCTATGCTGCACAATTCCATTACTTATCAACCTGTCTCTTATGATTTTTTCTGTTACTGACAAATCGCCGCTGTTGTCGATGGTCACATGGCAATGCTTGCGAAAATATTCTTCTGAAAGTTGTTTTGCCATAATACTTCTGGAGCGTTCCTCAGTATAACCTCTGCTGGACGCTAACCTTTGCAACCTCACTTCTTCGTCTGCATAAATATACCATACTTCATCGCAGATTTCATCATAATGTTCTTCTAAAAGTAAGGCAGCCTCCAAAACAAACAGGCGAATTCCCTCTTCTCGCGCTTTCTTTATTGCATTTTCAATATAAATTCGCACCTGAGGATGCACAATATGATTCAGAGCCTGCAATTTGTCTGCATCTGAATAAACAATGGCTGCTATAGCAGGTCTGCTAAGTTCCCCATCTTGATTTAAAACTTCATCCCCAAATAAATGTCGAACCGCTTCATAACAGGGTTGGCCTTTTTCCATAAGAATATGACCAACCTTATCTGCCAAAAGCACCTGCACTCCCTGATATGTTTCCAGATAAGAAAGCACTGCACTTTTTCCTGATCCTACTCCACCGGTTACTCCAATAATTTTCATTTTATTTTGCCTCATACCAGTTATCGCCCTGATGCATATCCACCTCCAGGGGCACCTTCAGGGATGCCGCATGCATCATTTCCTCTTTTAGTATCCTTGAAACCTCCGGAATTTCGTCTTTCTTAGTCTCAATTAAAAGTTCATCATGCACCTGCAAGATTAATCGGGAACGAAGTCCTTCTTTTTTCAATCTGTCATAAACCCGGATCATAGCGATTTTAATAATATCTGCAGCGGTTCCCTGAATAGGTGCATTCATTGCCACACGTTCTCCAAAGGAGCGTTGCATGAAATTAGAGGAAGAAAGTTCAGGCATAGGCCGTCTTCTTCCATACAAGGTTTCCGCATATCCTTTTTCTTTCGCCTCTTTTACCAACTTGTCCAAAAACTGCTTTACCCCAGGATAGGTAGCAAAATACCCTTCAATATATTCTGATGCTTCTTTTCTGGAAATACTCAGATCCTGGCTAAGTCCAAAGGAAGAAATACCATAGACAATACCAAAATTCACAGCCTTGGCATTTCTCCTCTGAAGATCTGTTACCTCATCAAAGGGAATATGAAATACCTGAGAAGCCGTGATACGATGAATATCTCTTGCATCATGATAGGCTTGAATCAGATTGTCATCATCGGAGCAATGTGCTAACACTCTAAGTTCAATCTGGGAATAGTCTGCGTCCAAAAACACACTGTCCTCCCCAGGAACAAACACTTTTCGTATCAGCCGTCCCAATTCCATCCTGATAGGAATATTTTGCAAATTAGGATCTGTACTGCTGATACGGCCTGTTGCTGTAATAGTCTGGTTAAAGTTTGTATGTATTTTCCCATCTTCCTGGATACAAGAAGCCAGTCCATCCGCATAAGTAGACTTAAGTTTCGTCAACTGACGATACTCTAAAACATCCGATACAATCGGGTGTTCCGCGGCCATTTTCTCCAAGATATCTGCTGCTGTGGAATAACCGGTCTTTGTCTTTTTGCCCCCAGAAAGTCCCATCTTTTCAAAAAGAATACTTCCCAACTGCTTAGGCGAATTAATATTAAACTCTTCTCCAGCCTGCTGCCAAATAGAAGTCTCCAGCTCCTGAATTCTGCCTGTCAAACGTTCCCCATAGACTATCAGCTCTTCTTTTTTTACAGTGATTCCTTCTTCTTCCATAGAAGCCAATACCCGAGCCAAAGGCATCTCCAATTCATAAAATAGACGGAGCATTTCTTTCTCATCCAGGTTTCTCTTGATTTCCTCTACACTGTCACATGAACTTTTACTTATATAGCATGCCAATTTTAAAAGTTGATCCGGACATTTTTTAAGAGTTTTTTCATAAGACAGCTTCTCAATAATTTCCTGTCTTGAGGGGAAATTTTCTCCTGCAAACTCCCTTGCAATATCTTCATATTCATACTTCGATTTCAGAGGATTCAAAAGATAAGCCCCCAGCGTGGTATCAAAAAAATTACCCTGCAAATCGGTACCCACATAGCGATAAAAAGTCTTTACATCCGAAAGGGCAATCACCCCTGACGAAAGACTCAATTTCCGCAAATGCTCCCGAATGTCC
>CAVBGA010000010.1:0-8579 GCA_963594675.1 Lachnospiraceae bacterium | reverse complement strand
AAGGTAAAGTATGGCTGGTAGGAGCTGGTCCGGGAGATTTGGGACTTTTTACTCTAAAAGGTCGTAAAGTACTGGAAGATGCGGATGTAGTCGTTTATGATAGTTTAGTGGGAGATGGCATACTTGCCATGGTCCCTAAAAGCGCAAGAACCATCAATGTAGGAAAAAGAGCAAGTAACCACACTATGCCTCAGGAGCAGATTAATGTTGTGCTTTTGGAGGAAGCAAAAAAGGGCAACCGCGTGGTTCGTCTTAAAGGTGGAGATCCTTTTCTCTTTGGACGTGGTGGTGAAGAATTAGAATTACTTTCCGATGAGGGAATTTCCTATGAGGTGGTGCCTGGTGTAACATCGCCTATGGCGGTTCCGGCCTACAATGGTATTCCTGTGACTCATAGAGATTTTGTATCCTCATTGCATATCATTACTGGCCATAAGAGAGCTGGAGAGGAATACAATATTGATTTTGAAGCCTTGGTGAACACAAAAGGTACTCTGGTTTTCCTTATGGGCGTATCTGCTTTGGAAGATATCTGTCAAGGACTATTAAAAGCAGGAATGGATCCTAGTATGCCGGCGGCTATTTTGCAGCAGGGAACTACAGCGGGACAAAAGAGAATTGTAGCTACGGTAAATACTCTTCCTGATGAGGTAAAACGACATGGGATTGAAACACCTGCCATTATTGTCGTAGGAAAGGTTTGCTCTCTGGCGGAACGCTTTGAATGGTATGAAAAATTACCACTGTTTGGAAAGAAAATTGTAGTAACTCGTCCAAAGGCTTTGATTTCTAAAATGTCAGAAAAACTGAGAGTCCAGGGGGCTGAAGTTTTGGAACTTCCTGCCATACGTACAGAGGCTGTGGAGGACAAAACAGATAGTAAGAGGGCATTAGAACATATTTCTGAATATCAATGGCTGGCTTTTACCAGTCCCACAGGGGTGAAAATCTTTTTTGATGAAATGATTCAGGAGGGAAAGGATATCCGTTCCATAGCAAATGCCAAAATTGCTGCAATTGGCCAGGGCACAAAGAAAGCATTAAAGGAAAGAGGATTGATTGCTGATCTGATTCCAGAGACATATGATGGGGCCTCCCTTGGGGCGCTTATGGCAGAAAAATGCGAAAAAAATGCAAAGATTCTCATACCCCGTGCATCCTGTGGCAATCATGAGATTATAGAAAATCTTGAAAAAAGAGCAGATTTGATTATTGACGATATTGCCACGTATGATACATTCTATGAGACCGACAGTGTGGTGGATGAAAAATCAAAATTTGAAAATGGCAAAATAGATTGTGCTGTCTTTACCAGTGCTTCAACAGTAAAAGGATTTGCAGAGGCATGTCAGGGATTGGATTTCTCTAAAGTAACTGCAGCCTGCATAGGAAAACAGACAAAAGCTGCAGCTGATGCTCTGGGAATGAAAACCTATATGGCAAAAAAAGCGACCATTGATAGTGTGGTAGAATTGGTAATAGATATTTGTAGTAAATGAAAATAGATAAGGAGGTTTTAGAAGCATGGATATGATAAAAAGACCCAGAAGGCTCCGTGGTGGTGCCAATATTAGAAAAATGGTAAGAGAGACAAGAATGGATAAATCATCTTTGATCTATCCGATGTTTGCAATTGATGGAGAAAATATTCAGGAAGAAATTTCCTCTATGCCGGGACAGTATCGATATAGTGTGGATCGGTTGCCCTATGAACTGGAAGCTCTTACTAAGGCTGGTGTCTCCAATGTTATGATTTTTGGGATTCCCGAGCATAAAGATGAGCTAGGTTCCCAGGCTTATGCAGAGGATGGTATCGTTCAAAGAGCCATAAGAGAGGCAAAAAAACAGTTCCCTGATCTCTACTATATTACCGATGTATGCATGTGTGAATATACCAGCCATGGACATTGCGGTGTACTTTGCGGTCACGATGTTGAAAATGATAAAACATTAGATTTACTGGCAAAAACAGCCCTTTCTCATGTAGAAGCAGGTGCAGATATGGTAGCGCCTTCTGATATGATGGATGGCCGTGTAGCTGCAATTCGTCAAATGCTGGATCAGCATGGACACAAGGAAACTCCGATTATGTCCTATGCTGTAAAATTTGCTTCTGCATTTTATGGTCCCTTCCGTGAGGCGGCAGATTCCGCTCCGGCATTCGGTGATCGAAAAACTTATCAGATGGATCCTCATAATGGAAGAGAAGCAATTAAAGAGGCTCTTCTTGATGTAGAGGAAGGTGCAGATATTATCATGGTGAAACCTGCTATGTCCTTCTTGGATTTGGTAACCAATGTGCGTGCAGTTACCAATGTTCCTGTAGCAGCTTATAGCACCAGTGGCGAGTATGCTATGGTTAAAGCGGCAGCTAAAATGGGATGGGTTGATGAAGAGGCAATTATGTGCGAAATGGCAGTTAGTGCATATCGTGCAGGAACACAGATCTATCTTACCTATTATGCAAAAGAACTTGCAAAATGCATGGATGAAGGGAGAATTGGATAATGAGCAGATCAGATGAGCTTTTTCAGGAAGCGGTAAAATTAATTCCAGGAGGAGTAAATTCTCCAGTAAGAGCATATGGTTCTGTGGGAATGACACCAAGGTTTATAAAGAGTGCTGATGGACCTTATGTATATGATGAGGATAATAATCGCTATATTGATTATATTGGTTCCTGGGGGCCAATGATTTTGGGACATAATGATCCTCAGGTAAAGGAAGCTGTATTAAAAGCAGTAGAAAATGGCCTGAGCTTTGGTGCTGCTACCGCTATTGAAGTTGAGATGGCAGACTATATCTGCAGTAATGTGCCATCTGTAGATATGGTACGTATGGTAAATTCTGGTACAGAAGCTGTTATGAGTGCAATACGTGCAGCCAGAGGATTTACAGGAAAAAATAAGATTATTAAATTTGCAGGATGCTATCATGGACACAGTGATGCTATGTTGGTTAAGGCAGGTTCTGGAGTTATGACAGCAGGTATTCCGGATAGTGCCGGTGTACCGGCAGGCTGCACACAGGATACCTTGACGGCAGTCTATAATGATCTGGATAGTGTAAAAGCCATATTTGATGAATTTGATGGACAGATTGCTGCTGTAATTGTTGAGCCGGTAGGTGCCAATATGGGTATTGTTCTTCCTAAAAAGGGATTTTTGGAAGGTCTGCGCAGTATTTGTACAGAAAAGGGTGCAGTTCTGATTTTTGATGAGGTAATTACCGGCTTCCGTCTGGCATTTGGCGGAGCACAGGAGTATTTTGGCATCAATGCAGACATGGTTACTTATGGCAAGATTATTGGCGGAGGTATGCCGGTAGGTGCTTACGGAGGAAGAAGAGAGATTATGGATATGGTGGCACCGGTAGGACCGGTATATCAGGCTGGAACTCTTTCTGGCAATCCGGTAGCTATGGCAGCAGGTATCACTCAGCTGAAAATTTTAAAAGAAAATCCTGAAATTTATAAGAAGCTTTCCAATCTTGGAGATCGTCTCTATGGTGGCATTGAAAAGCTTATGAAAGAATTTGGAAGCAGTAACCATGTAAATCACATTGGTTCTCTGGGTTGTTTGTATTTCACGGATCAGGAGGTCACGGACTACGAGAAGGCTAAGACTTCTGATACAAAAGCTTTTGCAGATTATTTTGGATTTATGCTGAACCATGGGGTGCATTTGGGACCGTCACAGTTTGAGGCTATGTTCCTTTCTGCAGCCCATTCTGATGAAATCATTGATGAAACCTTAGCTCTTGTAAAAAAATATCTGGAGAAATAAACAGATGCATGTAAAAATTTTTACCGATGGGGCGGCTCGAGGAAACCCGGATGGCCCTGGGGGATACGGATGCATTTTACAGTATGTAGATTCTAAGGGGAGGCTTCATGAGAGAGAATACAGCCAGGGTTATCAGAAGACAACTAATAACCGCATGGAGCTTATGGCAGCTATCGTAGGCTTGGAGGCTCTTTTGAAACCTTGTCAGGTAGATCTTTATTCCGATTCCAAATATTTAATTGATGCTTTTAATCAGCACTGGATTGATGGCTGGTTGAAAAAAGGTTGGAAAAGAGGGAAGAACGAACCTGTAAAAAATGTAGATTTGTGGAAACGCCTTTTGGCGGCGAAAGAAGCCCATCAGATAACCTTTCATTGGGTAAAAGGGCATGACGGGCATCCTGAGAATGAACGCTGTGATCAATTGGCCACTTCGGCAGCGGATGGCAATGATCGTATTGTTGATCCTGGAGTATAGACCGTAGGTCAAAATTAATTTATTTGCTTGACAAATAAATTAGGAATTTGTATACTGACAAACAGATAAAGGCTTTGATGGGAAGAAGTAGCAGTATTTTGTGAAAAAAAGAGAGTGGCCGGATGGTGAGAGGCACATGAGCAAGTACAGGCGAATACATCCCGGAGCTGCGCACTGAATAGTGGTTTGCTATACATGGTAGACTAAGTAGGATGCGACGGACTGACAGACGTTAACATGTCAGGGTATCAAAAGCGTACTCGGTGAGGCGTACAGTGTGAGCTGTAGGTGAAGAAAAGGTGGTAACACGGATGATTCCGTCCTTTCATTTCTTATGAGATGAAGGGGCGGTTTTTTATTGTAAAGGAAACTTTGTTCCTATACGGTAGAAATTGTTCCGCACTAGGAATTCCGCTGCAATCTCCTAGTAGATAAAATATAAAATATTTAGCCGGGAAGCAGAAATAAGAAAAGGAGTAGAATAATGAAAATTTATGATGAATTGGTAGCTCGTAATCTGATTGCACAGGTTACGGATGAAAAGGAAATTAAGGATCTTGTCAACCAGGGAAAAGCAACATTTTATATTGGTTTTGATCCTACTGCAGATAGTCTTCATGTAGGACATTTTATGGCATTATGCTTGATGAAGAGACTGCAGATGGCAGGAAACCGCCCCATTGCATTGATTGGCGGGGGAACTGGAATGATCGGCGATCCTTCCGGACGTTCTGATATGAGACAGATGATGACGGTGGAGACCATTCAGCACAATTGTGATTGCTTTAAAGAGCAGATGAGCCGTTTTATTGAATTTGGTGAAGACAAGGCTATGATGGTAAACAACGCAGAATGGCTTTTGGATCTCAATTATGTGGAATTTCTCCGAGAGATCGGACCACATTTCTCTGTAAATAATATGCTTCGTGCTGAGTGCTATAAGCAGAGAATGGAAAAAGGATTAAGCTTTTTGGAATTCAACTATATGTTGATGCAGAGCTATGATTTTTATGAGCTTTACAGAAGGTATGGCTGTAATATGCAGTTTGGCGGTGATGACCAGTGGAGCAATATGCTGGGCGGTACAGAGCTTATTAGAAGAAAACTTCATAAAGATGCTTATGCTATGACAATTACCCTGCTCTTGAACTCTGAAGGAAAGAAGATGGGAAAAACTCAGTCAGGAGCCGTATGGCTTGATCCGAACAAGACTTCTCCCTTTGATTTCTACCAGTATTGGAGAAATGTGGCAGATGCGGATGTTCTTAAATGCCTTCGTATGTTGACCTTCTTACCATTGGAAGAGATTGATGCTATGGACAAGTGGGAAGGAAGTCAGTTGAATCAGGCAAAAGAGATCTTGGCTTATGAACTGACAGCTTTGGTTCATGGAGAGGAAGAGTCAAAGAAGGCTCAGGAAGGAGCAAGAGCTCTGTTTTCCGGAGCAGCTACCTCACAAATGCCTACCATGGAATTGACAGATGAGGATTTTGAAGATGATAAAATCGACATTATCAGCATGTTAGTAAAGGCAGAGCTTGCTCAGAGTCGTAGTGATGCAAGACGTAATATTGAAGGCGGCGGCGTATCTGTAGATGGAGAAGCTGTGAAAGATATCCATGCAACATTTGCAAAAGATGCTTTTTCCGGTGACGGTGTGGTTTTGAAACGCGGTAAGAAGAAATTTAAAAAAATTTGCCTGAAGTAATTTCTTGTGATAAAATTAATACTTATGAAAACAACCTTCAGGAGGAGAAAATAAGGTGAAAAAATACGGAGTTAATGAGCTCAGGAAGATGTTTCTTGACTTTATGGAAGGCAAAGGATGCCTGGTCATGAAATCATTTCCCCTGGTTCCACACAATGATAACAGTGTATTGTTGATCAATGCCGGAATGACCCCATTGAAGCCCTATTTCACAGGTGCAGAGATTCCACCGAGAAAGAGAGTGGCTACCTGTCAGAAATGTATTCGTACAGGTGATATCGATAATGTAGGACATACGGCTCGTCACGGCACATTCTTTGAGATGCTGGGTAACTTTTCTTTTGGAGATTATTTCAAAACAGAAGCTATTCACTGGTCTTGGGAGTTTTTGACAGAGACCGTAGGTCTTGATCCGGAGCGTCTCTATCCTTCCGTTTATCTGGATGATGATGAGGCTTACGAAATCTGGAATAAAGAAATTGGCGTTCCTACAAACAAAATTTATAAATTTGGAAAAGAAGATAATTTCTGGGAGCATGGTGCTGGTCCTTGTGGCCCCTGCTCAGAAATCTATTATGACCGTGGAGAAAAGTATGGTTGCGGAAAACCGGATTGTGCACCAGGTTGTGAATGCGATCGTTTCATGGAGATTTGGAATAACGTATTTACTCAGTTTGAGAATGATGGCAAGGGCAATTATACAACTCTGAAACAGAAGAATATCGATACCGGTATGGGTCTTGAGCGTCTGGCAGTAGTTGTGCAGGACGTGGATTCCATGTTTGATATTGATACCATTCATGCTTTGCGTGACGAAATTTGTCGTCTGGCAAATAAAGAATATAAAAAGGACAATGAGGATGATACCTCTATTCGTATCATTACCGACCATATCAGATCAGCGACATTTATGATTTCTGATGGTATTACCCCTTCCAATGAAGGACGTGGCTATGTATTGCGTCGTCTGATTCGTCGTGCAGCACGTCATGGACGTCGTTTAGGAATTGAGGGTGAATTCCTGGCTGATCTTTCTAAGACAGTAGCAGATACCTCTAAGGATGGCTATCCTGAGTTGGAGGAAAAATATACACTGATTCACGATGTATTAAAGAGCGAGGAAGATGCTTTTAATAAGACCATTGATCAGGGCTTGAAGATTCTTGCAGATCATGAGCAGGCACTTGAGGCAGCTGGTGAGAAGGTTCTGGCAGGAGATAAAGCATTTGAGCTTTATGATACCTATGGATTCCCTCTGGATCTGACAAAGGACATTCTCTCAGAGAAAGGTTGCAGTGTTGATGAGGAAGCCTTCCAGAAATGCATGCAGGAGCAGAGAGAGCGTGCTCGTAATGCTCGTGCTACATCCAACTATATGGGTGCGAAGGCAACGGTATATGATCAGATTAGCAATGACATTACCAGCGAATTTGTAGGCTATGAGTATGCAGAGGCTGAGTCAGATATTCTTGTTCTTACCAGTAAGGTGGACGATGAGAATGAAGGAAGCTTTGTAGACGAGTTGCAGGCAGGAGAGGAAGGAACCATTATTGTTGCCAAGACTCCTTTCTATGCTACTAAAGGTGGTCAGGAAGGCGATTCCGGTATTATTAAGACGGAGAGTGGCACTTTCCGTGTGGATACAACCATTGCCCTTCGCGGCGGACGTATCGGCCATGTCGGATGCGTGACAGATGGAAAGATTACGAAAGGCGCTAAGGCTCAGCTGATGATTGATAAAGCTGAGAGAAGTGATACTGCTAAGAACCATAGTGCAACCCATCTTCTTCAGAGAGCATTGAAAAATACTTTGGGAGATCATGTAGAGCAGAAAGGTTCTTATGTAGATCCTTACAGACTTCGTTTTGACTTTGTACATTTCAAACCCATGACATTGGAAGAAATCCGCAAGGTTGAAGATGAGGTAAATGAAAAAATTCGTGAGGCTCTGGAAGTTCGCACAGACATTATGAGCATTGATGATGCAAGAAAGACAGGAGCTATGGCTCTCTTCGGTGAGAAATACGGAGAAGAAGTTCGCGTGGTTTCTATGGGCGATTACTCCAAAGAGCTTTGCGGTGGTACTCATGTATCCAATACCAATTCTATTCAGGCCGTGAAGATTCTCAGTGAATCCGGTGTTGCTGCAGGTGTTCGAAGAATTGAGGCCCTTAGTGGAAGTGCAGTATTTGATTACTATCGCAAGGAAGAGGATGAGCTGAAGGCGGCTGCCCAGGCTCTCAAGAGTTCTCCGGAGGAAGTTTTGGAGCGAATCAATCGTCTGAAAGAGGAATTGAAAGCGGCAAATTCCGAAATTGAGTCCCTTAAGGCTAAGGCTGCTCAAGCATCTATGGGTGATGCGTCTGCTGATGCAGAAGATATTAATGGCGTAAAACTTTTAATTAAAACTCTTGAAGATGTAGATATGAATGAGATGAGAAATCTGGGAGATAACCTTGCAGAAAAGCTGGGTGACTCTGTGATTATACTGATTTCTGTAAATGGCGGTAAGGTAAATCTGATGGCGAAAGCCAGTGATGGTGCTGTGAAGAAGGGTGCACATGCTGGAAATATCATCCGTGAGATTACTAAGATTGCCGGAGGTAAG
>CAVBGA010000009.1:0-6249 GCA_963594675.1 Lachnospiraceae bacterium | reverse complement strand
GAAGGAATACGTCCGGCCGAGGTATGTGGTTGTAAAATATAACCCATATCCTCCAGGTCTGACATCTCATTTCGGATGGTAGCAGAACTTAACTTTAAATCGGAATATTTTGAAACAGTTCTGGAGCCTACCGGTTCGCCTGTCTCTAGGTAAGTCTGGATTATCGCTCTGAGTATCTTTCGTTTGCGTTCATCTAACTGTTCCTTCATCCGGTCACTCCTTTCCTCTTTCTCTGTTAGCACTCAATAATAAGGAGTGCTAACATCTATTGCTAATATACACCCCACTTATATCTTTGTCAATAGAACTTTTAAAAAAAGACCTAGAGAAAAAAACATCGTTTTCTTCTTCCAGGTCTTTTATTTTCTTTCCTCTAAAGAGAATCAGGATTCCCTTCTGCCTAAACGAGAGTAACCAAAACCATTCACAATCGCATCAATTGGTTCCCCCTTTTTGCAGCAAGGACAATCTCTACTGGTATAGCTATGATATTCTGGCAAATCCTTTTGCGTAAATACAGCGTTTACCTCAATACCCATAATCTTGCTAATGGCACTGAAGACGGAGCAGACACCTGCAGGAATTCCTCCATAATAGGAAAGAGCATCCATGCAGGTCAGAAGGGATCCACCTGTGGTGGCCGTTCCAACGAGAACCAAAATGTGTTTATCCTTAAGCATGGGCTTCACATTGTCTCGGAAAATAACATTACCTTGATTGTTAAACTCTGGGGAAATCACATAGATTGCCTTATGGGCATTCATGCACATAATTCCTGCCTCGGTCAACTCTTCTGCCAAATATGCCCCGATGACTTCTGTTCCATCTAGGGTAATGATGGTGTCAACAATTGTATTATTTGCATATTTTTTTGCCAGCTCATGAGCTACCGCATGTGCCTCGGAAGTTCTGGTCTTCAATGTGGTCATATCAAAATAATGGCTGATGTGGGAATGCGGCGTCGCATAATGCCCATGATACACCTTTAAAGCTATCTTTGAATTCTGATTTGCAAAAACTTTTACCATCCGTTCTTCCATAGAATTTCCTCCCTTGTTATCATTTGTTATTTTCCATCCATTCGAAAGATTCCTTTATTATTTTCGGAATTTTCTGTACTTACCCGTTTATTATAACATTTATCATTTAATTATAAAAGAGGAAAATTTTCGTACGCAAGTTATTTATTTTCAAAAGGAGGATATTTTGTTTACTTTCAGATAGTCAAAAAGGGGACAAGGATTCCTATACCTACAGGACCTGCCACCAGCAGCTCCCTCCGGATGCATGGCAACGAAAAAAACGGTGCCCCGATAATCGGAACACCGCTTTCTTATATACAGGTTTCAAATCTTTATCTCCTCATGCAGGCTATCCTACTTCAGAGTTGCAAATCTTCTTAACCCTACAATCGTTATATTATTCTTCTCCGCCATAAAGAGCGATGAGCTTATTGAGGTAAGCATATCTCTCTTTTGCTTCCTTCTCAGATTTAGCAAAGAGTCTCTCAGCCTTCTCAGGATTAGCACGTTTCAGAGAATTGTAACGAACCTCTCCATCCAGGAATTCCTGATAGCTCTCTGTAGGAGCTTTGGAATCCAGTGAGAATGCAGCTTTGCCCTCTGCTCTCAGAGCAGGATTGTAACGGAAGTTATGCCAATATCCAGACTTAACAGCCAGTTCTTCCTCAGTCTGAGCTTTGCTCATACCTTTCTTGATACCATGGTTGATACATGGAGCATATGCAATGATCAGAGATGGTCCTGGATAAGCCTCTGCCTCAGCCAGAGCTTTTACTGTCTGATTGAAGTCAGCACCCATGGAGATCTGAGCTACATATACATAGCCATAGCTCATTGCGATACTAGCCATATCTTTCTTCTTAACCTCTTTACCGCCTGCAGCGAACTGAGCGATTGCACCTGTCGGTGTAGATTTAGAAGACTGTCCACCTGTATTAGAATAAACCTCAGTATCGAATACCATAATGTTGATATCCTGACCGCTAGCCAGAACATGATCAACACCACCGAAACCGATATCGTAAGCCCATCCGTCACCACCGAAGATCCACTGTGACTTCTTAGCCATGTAATCTTTCTTCTTCAGCAGTGCTTTTGCTGCATCAGATCCTTCTGATTCAAGAGCAGCAACCAATTTGTCTGTAGCTGTACCATTAGCAGCACCGATTGAGAAAGTATCAAGGTACTCCTGGCCAGCAGCTTTTACATCCTCGCTGGATGTGTTTGCCATCAGATCTTCCAGATTTGTTTTGATATTGTCACGAATTGCTTTCTGAGCAAGGAACATACCATAACCAAACTCTGCATTATCCTCGAACAGGGAGTTATCCCAAGCCGGACCTTTGCCTTCTTTATTTACTGTATATGGTGTGGACGGTGAAGAGTTACCCCAAATAGAGGAGCATCCTGTTGCATTTGCAATATACATTCTGTCACCGAACAGCTGTGTAATCAATTTTGCATAAGGTGTCTCACCACAACCTGCACAAGCACCTGAGAACTCAAGGAGTGGAGTCTTGAACTGGCTTCCCTTAACAGTAGCCTCTTTAAATTTCTCGATTACATCCTTTTTCTCCGGAAGCTCTACTGCATAGTCGAAGTATACCTGCTCGCCACGGTTTGCTTCCAGATTCTCCATGGAGAGAGCTTTGTTGCCTTTTTTGCCTGGGCAAACGTTAACGCAGGAACCACAACCTGTACAGTCAAGTGCGGAAACAACGATACCGAATTTATACTCACTCATTCCTGTCATAGGAAGTGTTTTCATATCTGCAGGAGCTGCAGCAGCCTCTGCCTCTGTCAGTGCTACCGGACGAATAACTGCATGCGGGCAAACATATGCACAACGGTTACACTGGATACAGTTCTCTGTATTCCATACCGGGATATCTACTGCAATACCACGTTTCTCATATGCAGATGCACCTGAAGGTGTAGAACCATCAACATAATCCTTGAATGCAGATACAGGAAGTGTATTACCCTCCTGAGCGCTGACTTTAAGCTGAATATTGTTAACGAAGTCCACAACATCCTGACGACCTTTCTCAGCTCTCGGGAAATCAAGGCCTTCATCTGTACAATCTTTCCAGCTCTCCGGAACCTCAACCTCAACAACCTGTTTTGCACCAGCATCGATGGCATCGTAGTTCATCTGTACGATCTTGTCACCTTTTCTTCCGTAAGTAGCCTTAGCAGCTGCTTTCATAAGAGAAATTGCATCCTCTTCCGGAATAATGTTAGCAAGTTTGAAGAATGCAGACTGAAGAACAGTATTGATACGTCCGCCAAGTCCGATCTCTTTACCAATCTTAATACCGTCAATTACATAGAATTTAATCTTGTGATCAGCGATGAATTTCTTTACCTGTCCAGGAAGATGCTTCTCAAGACCTTCTTTATCCCAAGGACAGTTCAGAAGGAATGTACCACCGTCAACCAGTTCCTGTACCATGTTATATTTTCTTACATAAGAAGGATTGTGACATGCTACAAAGTTTGCCTGATGAATCAGATATGTTGATTTGATCGGCAGTTTACCAAAACGAAGGTGAGACATAGTAACACCACCGGATTTTTTGGAGTCATAATCAAAATATGCCTGAGCATACATGTCTGTATTATCACCGATGATCTTGATGGAGTTCTTGTTTGCACCTACAGTACCATCTGCTCCCAGACCCCAGAACTTGCAGTTGATTGTTCCTTCTGGAGTAGTAACCAGCTGAGGACCTTCTGGAAGTGAAAGGAAAGTAACATCATCGTTGATACCGATTGTGAACTGCTTCTTCTCTGTGTTGTTGTATACAGCAACGATCTGAGAAGGAGTAACGTCCTTAGAACCAAGACCATAACGTCCTGTATATACCGGAACCTGATCAAATTTAGAGAATTTCAGAGCTGCAACAACATCAAGATACAGCGGCTCACCAAGTGATCCAGGCTCTTTTGTTCTGTCAAGAACAGTAATCTGTTTTACTGTCTCAGGAATAGCAGCGATCAGTGCCTCAGCGCTAAATGGTCTGTAAAGACGAACTTTAACAACACCAACTTTTTCGCCTGCTGCTGTCAGATAATCGATGGTCTCATCGATAGTGTCGCAAACAGAACCCATAGCGATGATGATCTTCTCTGCATCCTCTGCTCCGTAGTAGTTGAAAAGCTTGTAGTTTGTGCCAATCTTAGCATTAACTTTGTCCATGTAATTCTGAACAATTGCCGGAAGGGCATTATAATAAGGGTTGCATGCCTCTCTTGCCTGGAAGAAGATATCCGGGTTCTGAGCAGAACCTTTCTGGCAAGGATGATTCGGGTTCAATGCATTTGCGCGATACTCATCAACAGCATCCATGTTAATCAGATCTTTAAGATCTTCATAATCCCATGTCTCGATCTTCTGGATCTCATGTGATGTACGGAATCCATCGAAGAAGTTAATGAAAGGAACTTTTCCTTCCAGAGCTGCACAATGTGCTACCGGTGTAAGGTCCATAACCTCCTGTACACTGGACTCGCAAAGCATTGCACATCCAGTCTGACGACAGGCGTAAACATCAGAATGATCTCCGAAAATATTCAGTGCGTGTGAAGATACGGCACGAGCGGATACATTGAATACGCCGGGAAGCTGCTCACCAGCAATTTTATAAAGATTCGGGATCATCAGAAGAAGTCCCTGAGAAGCTGTATAGGTTGTAGTAAGAGCACCAGCTACCAAAGAACCGTGAACTGCACCTGCTGCACCTGCCTCGGACTGCATCTCAGTTACCTGAACTTCCTGTCCGAAGATGTTCTTTCTTCCCTGAGTTGCCCACTCATCTGTAGCCTCTGCCATAACTGATGACGGAGTAATCGGATAGATTGCAGCTACATCAGAATAAGCGTAGGATGCATGTGCTGCAGCATGGTTACCATCCATGGTTTTCATTTTTCTAGCCATGTTTTGTTTTCCTCCTTAATTTGTAAGTAAATTATGATATATAATTACATCTTATGTATACGCTGTGGTAATTATAGCACCAATATTTTTTCATGTCCATTTTCTGTGCAAAAAAACGAAGTTGTTCGATGAAAAATACATTTATATAGTAAAAAAGCGGCATACAGATTACTGTATACCGGCTTTTCCAAGCGTTTTCTTCAAAATCAATGCAAGCAGGTAGGCTCCCACTAAAGAAATCACATCTTTAATTAAATAAGGTGCACTGACCAAAAGAAAGGACTCCGTCAGGCTTACACTCATAAGAACCGCATACCAGACAAATCCAAATATGTGGCAAACTGCCAGTCCAACAAAACCCAAAATCAAACTCAGCACTCTATTCTTCCATTCCATACCAAATCCGCAGATGGCTGCCATGGCTATAAATCCTACGATAAATCCACCGGTAGGTCCTGCCAGAACACCAAATCCACCTTTCATTCCAGAAAAAACAGGAAGTCCTACAGCTCCAATCAACAAGTACAGAAAGGCTGCCGCAGCTCCCCTTCCTTTTCCCAAGAAATAGCCGCAAAGGGCAATAGCAAAGGTCTGCAATGTAAAGGGAACACCGGAGGGAGTAGGAATAGACAGGATGGAAAGGACAGAAATCACTGCCGCAAACATCGCTATCAGTACCATATCCTGAATGCTTAATTTTTTCTTATCACTCTTTTTCATAATGACTCCTAATCTTCCCAGGAACACCAGACACTTTCCAGGAATTTTTGTATTTTCTTCTCATCCTTGCCGCTCCCATCTTCCTTCTCCACGTAAGAGCTCACATCCACAATGTCCGGTCTGGTGCTACGAATTCCTTCTTTTATATTGTCCGCAGTGAGTCCACCAGCCAATACCTTACTCTTGCCATGGAAATCAAATTTTTCTATGGCAGACCAATCAAAGGTTTTCCCTTTGCCAGGCATGGCCCCGTCCAAAACATAGGCAAGAATCTTATCATGATCATCTATATCAGGTATTTGACCATTTTTGATATTATAGGCACGAAAGATGGGCAGTCGGCATGCCAAAAGCACTTCCCTGCTCAACTCTCCGTGCACCTGTAAAATATCAAAACCACACTCTTGAATTTTTTCCAACTGCTCTAGTGTCGGAGACACACACACGGCAACCTTCTGCACTTCATTTCCCAAAGCATTCAGCAGCTTTCTCGCAGAAATCAAGGGCTGATTTCTCTTGCTTTTTTCGAAAAAAACAACAATCCCCGCATAATCCGCCTTATACTTG
>CAVBGA010000008.1:0-29254 GCA_963594675.1 Lachnospiraceae bacterium | reverse complement strand
AGCTGATCACGAATCTCATCTGCACGTTTGAAATCTTTTGCCTTTCTCGCTTCCTGGCGCTGACGAATCAATTCTTCCACTTCCGCATCCAAAGTTTCTTCTTTTCTCTCCACCTTCATTCCAAGGATGTCGGAAAGAAGCTTCATTTCATCAAACACGGCCGAAACAAAGGTTTTAGAAGACTCCTCTGTACAATGCGTATTTGCAAACTTAACCAATTCAAACACTACAGAAATAGCATCTGCCGTATTCAAATCATCATCCATAGCCTCCTCAAACTTCTTACGGAACTTCTTCATTTCCTCCAAAGCTTCCTGCTCTTTTTCATTGCATTCTGTTGCGCTTGCACGATTCAGCAAATCCTTCATCTTATCTCCACATGTAAGGATTCTCTCCAATGCATTCTTGGAAGATTCCATAATATCCGCGCTAAAATTCAAGGGGCTTCTATAATGTGCACTAAGCATAAAATATCGCAACACCTGAGGATCGTATTTTTCACAAATCTCTCTTACGGTAAAGAAATTGCCAAGAGATTTAGACATCTTGCGATTATCTATATTAAGAAATGCATTATGCAGCCAGTATCTTGCAAAGGTCTTACCATTGCTGCACTCAGACTGTGCAATTTCATTTTCATGATGAGGGAAAATAAGATCCTCTCCACCAGCATGGATATCAATCTCATCACCCAAATAGCGTTTTGCCATAACAGAACACTCAATATGCCAGCCCGGACGTCCCTCTCCCCACGGAGATTCCCATGCAGGCTCACCCTCTTTTTTCGGCTTCCACAGAACAAAATCCAAGGGATCTTCTTTAGAATCCTCACCGGTAACCAAAAGAGAACGTCCGCCGCTCCGCAAATCATCAAGATTTTTATGAGAAAGTTTTCCATATTCCTTAAATTTTCTAGTGCGGAAATATACAGTACCATCTACATTATAAGCATAGTCTTTATCAATCAAAGTCTGAATCATATCCTGCATTCCCTGAATCTCCTGAGTTGCCTGCGGATGTGTGGTTGCCGCTTTTACATTCATTGCCTCCATATCCTTCTTGCACTCAGCAATATAGCGCTCAGATACCTCTGACGCCGGCTTTCCCTCCTCAATGGATTTTGCAATAATCTTATCATCCACATCCGTAAAATTGGATACATAATTAACCTTATAACCCTTGTACTCCATATAACGTCTCGCGGTATCAAAAACGATCATAGGACGAGCATTGCCAATGTGAATCAGATTATACACGGTGGGTCCGCATACATACATTTTTACCTCACCAGGTGTAAGGGGGATAAATTCTTCTTTCTTCTTCGTCAATGTGTTGTAAAATTTCATGTCCGTATTCTCCTTATATCAGATGGGCAAACCCCATTTTCTCACTTTTTTCTTCTAAAGTTTATGAAAAAACCTTAATTTTGTCAACCATTCTCCCTCTGCATGCAAGCACTGCAGCCAGCGCATCTTTCAACCTGCTTTCTGTCCGCATCTGCAAACTCCATCAAAGGCATCAGAGTACATACCGCCTGAGAGGCAATGCCTTCCATTGCTCCGGTAAATCCCAACCCTTCCTCTGTTGTAGCTTTTACGTTAACCTGGCTTTGATCAAGTCCTAACGCTTCAGCGATATTGACGATCATATCCTGAATATAAAGCTTCAGTTTAGGCTTTTGCGCAATAACGGTAGCATCAATATTATTCACAATATAATTATGCTCTTCCAGAAGATCTCTCACCTTCTCCAAAAGCAGAATACTCGATATTCCCGAATACTTAGGGTCTGTATCCGGAAAGTGCGTCCCTATATCTCTAAGAGCTGCTGCGCCCAATAAGGCATCCATAATTGCATGGAGTAAAACATCTGCATCAGAATGCCCAAGAAGTCCATATTCATATGGTATCTCTACGCCTCCAAGAATCAACTTTCTTCCTTCAACTAATCTATGTACATCATAACCGCTTCCAATTCTCATGCCTATCCTCCCAAGCCAATTAACGATAGTAGTAAGGTGGGCTTTTGTTTGCTCTGCATTTCAGATATGTTACAAATCGTTTCTCTATGCAGTAAGTAAACAAAAAGCCCACAGAAAATCTGTGAGCTTCCTAGTAGCGAGAGGGGGACTCGAACCCTCGACACCACGGGTATGAACCGTGTGCTCTAGCCAGCTGAGCTATCTCGCCATATTCTTCATATATGGGACCTATAGGGCTCGAACCTATGACCCTCTGCTTGTAAGGCAGATGCTCTCCCAGCTGAGCTAAGATCCCATATCTTTTAGGTCGCAACCGCAACCTGCTTGATTATTATATGATTTCCCTATAGAAAAGTCAACCCCTTTTTTGAAGTTTTTTTATTTTTTCTATTTTAGATATAATTCTGAATTTCTGCGCGGAAGCGTATGCCTAAAAATCCATCTCAACCACATAAAATTATATAATCTTCTGATAAACTTTCCGGCTTTTATGATCACGAAAACGCTTTCCGGATAACCACCTCATTCACTCCCCCTCCGCGCAGACCTAGCTGCCAAATACGCCCAGACTTGCTGAATTGATAATTAAAATGCCATGAAATGATCTGTCGCATTTGCGGCTCCTCTTCGAAGATAATTCTATTATAACTCATAATCACTAATAAATCACGCAACGTTTTGATTGCATTTCCTTGTAATTTCTTACGATTTTGCCACGTTTGATGACATAATTCTCTTCTTGCATTTCTTAGAACCATCTGCTATAATGGCCACATTCTAATCTAAGTCCGAATTTTCTTTCGGAACATTCCATTTATTTACCAATTGCAAACAACAAGATTCATTTTTTACAAACTAAGCCAGCAGATGCTTCTGTATTTGCTATGCTTTTTTTGAATATTTATTTAAAAAAGAACCCAGCTACCGTACATTACTTAAGTGGTAGTCGGATTTTGGCAGAAAGGAGGGTTTTCTAAGTAAAGTTCATGTAACTGTTCACAAACTGCTTATTTCATATAATTGAAAGGAGAAATCATTGAAAAACAAAAGCTTTATTGTGCACATCGCAACTATTTTCAGTCTAATTTCATTTATCATCATGATGCTGCTTTGGGGCCTGTCTACAAATACCTGGGCAAGCATCAGTGCCCCTTCCTCCGGAGGCGGTCTGGATCTTTGGAAGAAAAGTACTGCTGCAGCCGACAGCTCCGGCGTCACTCTTTTAACATCCGATTCTGTCCTGGAATCTGATTATTTCGGAGCAAAATATATCTCTGGAATTACGCAAGCAGAGCCCTTTGGGTCCTGGGATAACTTAGACTCAGAAGCAATCAATACAACAGAAGAAAAATGGCAATCCATACGAATCTCTGCAGGTGATTATTCAAAAAAAGAAACTCTTGGTGTCTGGTATCGCAATGTAGGAAATTATCAGGGATTTCCTGTAGATTTGAAAGTTACTCTTGCAGATTATGAATTCTACCAAAACAAAGAAGGGGAGCAATCCCAAATGATTCTTTGGTCCTCTCTTGATAAAATTGCTAGTTCCACCGCTGGTTCTGCCTGGATATCTATCCGCTATGATTATTACAATGCAGAAAGCGGCGAACCTGTTTCTATGAAAAATTATATGACCTTCAATGATATCGACTGGGGACAGACCATCGAGATTACAAATAATCCCGGCACCCTTTATGTACCGGAAAATTCAAATCTTCGAACATTGACCACCAATTCAGGAAATCTTGCCTTTCTCTCCGACAAGTCCTGGTATAACGATTCTTCAGAAGCTGCCCATATTTCTGCCAAAGAAGATTCTTTTATGACTATGTTTGAAGGAAGTTCACAAACTCAAACCTTCTATTGTGGATATTATTTCAGAGATGACGTTTTTGATAAAAACAATTTTCTAAGCGCTTTCAATGACAGCGAAGGTCTTAAAAATCTCATTACTGCCCGTGACTATTTTGATTATACAGGACAACCACTTGCAGCTACCGCTCCCTCCACCCCTAGTAAAATCGTTAGTGATTCTGATGAAAGTGGAACAGAAAATACCCTTTCTTCTCTTTCCGAAGAATTCACTTATTCCATCTATCACAATGTTCCCAATGAAAATCCAGAAAATTATTATTCTTCTTACCAAGTTGAGGATTCTCTTGCTAATTGCCTAGATTTTATCTCAGCCTCTGTCTACAATGAAAGCAATCAAGATGTCAGTGATCATTTTTCCGTATCCTATAAAGATGGATTACTTACTATCACTGCAAAGAACACTTCTTCTGCTTTTTTTTACTACGATACCTATCGTTATGACATAAAAGTAAAAATCAAAAAGGATGCTGACATTAGCAATTTTTTACAAAGAAACCAAAATGGACAATTGCTATATTCTATTCCCAACCAGGCCGACATCGTCATTTCCCGTAATGAAACAATTAGAAAAACCAGCAATAGTACCTCCACTTATCTAACAACACTCTACACAGACGGATCTCTAATTATTCATAAAAGCGACGCAAACAGCGGCAAGAATCTAGACAATGCAGGTTTTACCTTGTACGAATGGGATTGTACAAAAGAAACCTATCACTCTCTGGACATCTTAAGCTATCAGGAGGACAGTCAAACCTATGTATATGCCCCATTAACGGCAACCATTGCCAATGAAGGTCGTTTCAAAGTTGTAGAGACTACGGTCCCTGATACCTATGAGGGAAGTTGGGAAAAGGAATTTATACTAAGTCAGGATAAAGAGGTGTTAGAATACCAGGTGACAAATGCCCCTTCCGGTGGAAATACCATTACAAAAACTGCTGTTGTCATCTCTAATGGACAAAAAGGAAAAGAGCTTAGTGGAAGCAAAGATAGCCCGGTGATGGTAGAATCTGGCGATACTATTGAATACCACATTCAAGTGACAAGAAAAAGCACCCCAGGATATAAATCTGGCACCATCACAATCACAGATAAAATCCCAAGTCAGGCCATTTGGGACAAGAATTCTCTAACTATCAGCGGTAAAGTCATAAATCAAGTAGACGATTCTCAGGCCAGAATGGAAAGCATGGAGGAAAAAGATGGTCGTATTATCTGGACGGCATCCCATCTTGATCACGGAGAAGGTCTGCTTTTGACCTTCCGTATAAAAGCGCCTGCCAAAGCTGTGCTATTAAAAAATACTGCTTGTATGAAATTAGAGGGGCAGAAAACAGTAAAATCCGAAACCACTTATCACCAAATACAACTCTCCTCTTTAGAGGCAGAAAAAAGCTCTTCACCTGCTACAGGTTCCACCGTAAAAAAAGGGAGTCTAATCCGTTACAGCATCACAATTACTAACAACGGAGAGGCAGATGCCAAAAATGTTATCATCACAGATAGCTTGCCAAAGGGCACAAGCTATGTAGATAAAAGTATTTCTTCCTCTCTTTCCGGTTCAGCAGGAAGCTATGATTCTGAAAATAGAACGGTCTATGCTATTCTTCCACTTCTAAAAAAAGGAAGCAAAGAAACCCTAACATTCAAAGTATCTGTAAATAAAGATAGCAATGTTACAGAAATAAAGAATGTTGCCCAATTTAAAGAAGCAAGTACAGATACACCGGAAGAGGAACTTTTTAATGGCAAGAATTTCTCATCCACTAATACCACCATCCACACAGTCACATCTGAAAATTTATCCATAACAAGAACCCCCTCTTCTTCCGGCAGTTCTTCCAATCAAACAGTCGTTTCCGGAAAAAACAGCGGAGCTACTAGTAGTAGCACAAATCCAGTAAAAACCGGCGACCATAGTCATATTATTGTTTGGATCTTACTTCTTATTATTGCAAGTCTCCCCATCGCAATTCATATAATTCATCTTATCAAATCAAAAAAAGAAAGCTCTTATAAAGAATAAGATTTGCATTTATGGTAACTCAAAAAGGGCATCGCTTTTCCTGCGATGCCCTAACTTTCTCAGATTAACTGCTATTTTATTATTTAAAATATTTCACACCAGACTCAAAAATCTTCAGATCCTGCTCACCGTAAATATTTACAGCAACAGCATCACCGCGACGTTCAGAATGTGCCATCTTACCAAGCACACGTCCATCTGGGCTGGTAATACCCTCAATGGCAGCATAGGAACCATTTACATTCCATTCCTCATCCATAGAAACATTGCCATGGATATCACAATACTGAGTAGCTACCTGTCCATTAGCGAAAAGTTTTTTGATCCATTCCTCATCAGCAACAAAACGTCCCTCACCGTGAGATGCCGGATTTGTATAAACTCCGCCTGTCTCTGCAAGAGACAGCCACGGTGATTTATTGGTCATAACCTTCACATAAACCATTTTGGAAATATGACGGCCTACCGTATTATAAGTCAAGGTCGGTGAATCCTCTGTCTGACCACAAATCTCGCCATAGGGAACCAAACCAAGTTTAATTAAAGCCTGGAAACCATTACAGATACCTAATGCAAGTCCATCTCTCTCATTGAGCAATTTCATAACCGCATCCTTAATCTTCGCATTGCGGAAAGCTGTTGCAAAGAATTTGGCGGAGCCATCCGGTTCGTCTCCGGCTGAGAAACCACCTGGGAACATAATAATCTGAGACTGATCAATAGCTTTCTCAAAAATTTCAACAGAATCGATAATATCCTGCTCCGTCTGATTGCGGAATACCTTAGTAATCACATCAGCACCAGCATTTTCAAAGGCTTTCGCACTGTCATATTCACAGTTTGTTCCTGGGAATACCGGGATAAATACAGTAGGACGAGCAATTTTATTCTTACAGATATGAATGCTATCTGTCTTGAATACAGGACTCTCCACAGCAGCCTCATTGTCTGTTCCTTTGGTTTTAAATACTCTCTCCAGAGTACCTTTCCAAGCCTCTAAAGCTTCTGCCTCGGAAATCACTGCATTACCATAGGAGAAGTTGCCATCGTTCGTTACTTCACCAACTAAAGTATAACTGCTTGCCAATTCACCAACTTTTCCATCGGCAACCTCACACAGCAAGTCTCCAAAACCAGGAGCAAAGAAGTCTCGCGGATCAAGATTATGCTCGATTTTCACGCCTAATGCATTACCAAAGGCCATCTTACTAACAGCTGCTGCAATACCATGACGGTCCAAGGCATAAGCAGATACAATACGTCCTGCCTGCATGTCTGCATGAACACGATCATAAAGATCCATAACAGCTGGATAATCCGGCTTATCGTTATTGTCCTTAGGAAGGCGAATCCAAACTAATTTATTACCACATGTTTTCAGCTCAGGAGTTATAACATCCTGCTGTTTTGCGATATCCACAGCAAAAGATACCAAAGTAGGTGGAACATCAATTTCATTAAAGGTACCAGACATACTGTCTTTTCCACCAATCGAAGGAAGGCCAAAACCTAACTGTGCATCATACGCACCTAAAAGAGCTGCAAAAGGCTGACTCCAACGAGCTGGATCCTCTGTCATACGACGGAAATATTCCTGGAAGGTAAATCTGATTTTCTTATAATCTCCACCTGCTGCCACGATTCTTGCAACAGATTCTGTCACTGCATAAATCGCACCATGATATGGGCTCCAGCTTGATACATAGGGATCAAATCCATAACTCATCATAGTCACCGTATTGGTTTCTCCATTCTGAACCGGAACCTTAGCAACCATGGCCTGTGTTTCTGTCAGCTGGTACTTACCACCATAAGGCATCAGCACACTACCTGCTCCAATAGAAGAATCAAACATCTCCACAAGGCCCTTCTGTGAGCATACATTAAGATCCTTCAGGGTATCCAGCCATTTAGCCTTTACATCACTGACATCCTCACGTACAAAAACGGCATCTATGCGATTTGGGATATCCACATGCACTTTTGTCTCCTGATGAGCACCATTGGTATCCAGGAAAGCACGTGAAATATTAACAATCTCTTTTCCACGCCATTCAAGAACAAGTCTGGGCTCTTCCGTAACTACTGCTACCTCAACAGCCTCAAGATTCTCCTCGCTGGCATATTTTAAGAATTCATCTACATCCTTAGGATCAACAACTACAGCCATACGCTCCTGGGATTCAGAGATAGCAATCTCTGTTCCATCCAGACCGGCATATTTCTTAGGTACTTTATCCAAATTAACACGTAGTCCATCTGCAAGCTCACCAATGGCAACAGAAACTCCACCTGCACCAAAATCATTGCATTTTCTGATCAAACGGCTAACTTCTTCTCTGCGGAACATTCTCTGAATCTTACGTTCTGTAGGTGCATTACCCTTCTGAACCTCAGCTCCACAAGTCTCAATAGAAGCCTCTGTATGAACTTTAGAAGAACCGGTAGCACCGCCCATGCCATCACGTCCGGTACGGCCACCCAGCAAAATAATAATATCACCTGGATCAGAGGTCTCACGGATTACCGCACGTCTGGGAGCTGCGCCCATAACAGCACCAATCTCCATACGTTTTGCAACATAAGAAGGATGATAAATTTCCTTTACATATCCGGTTGCCAAACCAATCTGGTTACCATAGGAAGAATATCCATGTGCAGCCTGACGCACCAATTTCTTTTGAGGAAGTTTTCCCTTCAGGGTTTCTTTCACTGATACAGTAGGATCAGCTGCACCTGTCACACGCATTGCCTGATATACGTAAGTTCTTCCTGAAAGAGGATCGCGAATCGCTCCGCCAAGACATGTAGCCGCTCCACCAAAAGGTTCAATCTCTGTAGGATGATTATGTGTCTCATTTTTAAAATTAATCAGCCACTCTTCTTCTTTGCCATCTACATCAACAGGCACGACAATACTGCAGGCATTGATTTCATCGGATTCTTCCTGATCATCCAGCTTTCCTTCTGCTTTAAGTTTTTTCATTGCCAAAAGAGCCAAATCCATCAAGCAAACAAATTTATCGCCACGATCCTTGTAAAGAACTGCTCTATCATCAAGATACTGCTGATAAGTAGCGGTGATGGCATCTTTGTAATCGCCATCGCCAAAATCTACCTCTGTCAATTCTGTTGAAAAAGTTGTATGACGGCAATGATCTGACCAATAGGTATCCAATACACGAATCTCAGTCATGCTGGGATTACGTTTTTCTTCTCCCTTAAAATAATTCTGAATATGCTGAAAATCCTTAAAAGTCATGGCTAAACCTAAAGAAGAATAAAGCTCTTGCAATTGACTTTCGTTCATCTCAACAAAACCATCAAAAATCTTGACATCTGCCGGCTCATCAAATACAGTTTCCAGAGTTGCCGGTTTGACAGGCTCTGCCTCGCGAGAATCAACAGGATTAATGCAATGATTCTTAATCGCCTCGAACTCCTCATCAGAGATTTCGCCTTCAATTACATAAGTTGTAGCGGAACGAATCAGTGGCTTCTCATCTTCTTTTAAGAATTGCACACATTGAACTGCAGAATCGGCTCTCTGATCAAACTGTCCCGGCAAATATTCCATTGAAAATACTTTTGCATGATCAGCAACAGGAAACTCCTCATGGTAAATCACATCCACAGGTGGCTCCGAAAAAACGCACTGGCATGCCTTTTCAAAAGTCTCATCGGAAATATTCTCAACATCATAACGAATCAGCACGCGAACATTTGTCACATCATTAATTCCAAGATAACTGCTGATCTCATGAGCAAGGTCTTTTGCTGCCACAGCAAAATCCGGTTTTTTCTCCACATATACTCGTCTAACGTTACTCATTACTCTCCTCCGATTGGTTAGTTAATTATTATCCTTTTTTATCGAAAAACTTCGCTAAGTATTATAGCACATAATTTGTTAGGGTTCACTCTATTCCCAATAACTATTATTTTTATCCCAGAAGATTTTTCAAGTATTTATTGGAAACCTCATGGAAACGTCCTTCATCAGCCGCTTTTGCATATTCCTGATTCACTGGAACCTTACCAAGAACTGGCAATTGATAATCTGCTGCAACTTCTTCGATTTTACTATCTCCAAAAATAGAAAATACCTTTCCACAATCAGGACAAACAATAGCACTGAAATTCTCCACCACTCCTAGTACCGGAATATTCATCATTTGAGCCATTTTCACTGATTTCTTAACAATCATCTTTACTAATTCCTGAGGTGAAGTTACAACAACTGCTCCATCTACCGGCAAGGACTGGAAAACAGTCAAAGGAACATCACCAGTTCCCGGAGGCATATCCACAAGAAGGAAATCCAAATCGCCCCAAATTACGTCTGACCAAAACTGTTTTACCACACCGGCAAGCACAGGGCCTCTCCAAATAACAGGATCCTCTGCATTAGGTAAAATCAAGTTAACAGACATAACTTTAATGCCATTACCCGCTACAGCAGGAACTATGCCCTGCTCACTTGCTGATGCGGCTTCTTTCAAACCATACATCTTAGGAATTGATGGTCCTGTAATATCTGCATCCAAAATACCAACCTTAAAGCCCTGCTCCGCAAGTTGATTAGCAAATGAAGCGGTAACGAATGATTTACCAACACCACCTTTACCACTAATAATGCCAATTACTTTTTTAATATTAGACTCTGCATTCATAGCAACCTGGAAACGCTTCGGATCATTATTTGCCCCATTGCTATTGCTGCTACATCCTTCACAACTACTTTTTCCACAGGTTGATTTGCTACTACATTCTTCTGCCATACTATCTTCTCCTTTTCTTCTGCTTCTATATTCATCATTCAGCTATATAGGACTGAAGGTCATACGCTGCATTATTCCGGAAGTACTAATATCAAAAATGATACTGCCATCTTCTGCAACACTCTTTTCATATTGAAATACTTTGTCTTTAAACTTGCTTTGAACATAGACTTCCGGATCTTCTATCTTAATCTCATCAAAAAAAATATCTCTCATCTGGTTATTGGCACACTCATTAAATATCTCCCAGATTACTTCATATTCTCTCATGAGCACCTCCATGCCGCTGAGTACTATGTATCCATAATTGTATCTACTCTTCCTCGAAGTCTACTATAGCATAAAATCCGCGATCCGTGATATTTATTTCCCGAACAATCCCCTCTCTCGCCTTCATACGCTCATGGGGCGCATAATTTTTACTCATGGCAATAGCAGGAACTATTGTATAGTAGTAGGAAGTAGGAAGTGCACTTTCCGTCACAGTAACCTTCTGCCCAATTTCCAACAGCCCGGTTCTTTCCATTTTGAATTCCATTGTAATTTTCGACACAATCCCTCCCCCTTTCTTAAATCAGATTAAGTAAATGTTTTTTTTCATAATAAATATATATGATATCAGCTGGGGTGTCTTTGTCAAGCGTTCCTTAATGACTTTTTCGTGCAAGCACGCATCCCCGCGGAGGAATTCCATCGTATAGGAAGAACTTTTTCTACACGACCTGCAGGACCTGCCACCGCCAGCTCCCTCCGGATATATTGCAACATAAAAAAGGGATGCCAAACAGCACCCCTTTACACTCTTTACATATGATTTTCTCTTACTTGCTAATTGTAGCCTTTAATGCATCAATAGATGTCTGAAGTCCAGCTTCAACAGTCATGGTAAGATCTTCCATCTCCAGAGATACGAATCCGTCATAACCCTGCATATGGCATACAGAGAAGAACTCTTTCCAATACTGAAGGTCATGTCCACAACCTACTGCTACATAGTTCCATGTACGCTCTTTAGAGCAATCCACAGGAAGGTTCTCCAGCAGTCCATCAACATCAGCGTTATATTTCTCCACTCGAGCATCTTTACCATGCACATAGAAGATTTTATCTCCAAGAACTCTTGCAGCAGTAATAGGATCTGCTCCCTGAATCATCAGATGTGACGGATCAAGATTCAAGCCAAGAACATCTGAATCTGCACCCACTTCCTCGCAAAGTCTGTTAAATGTACGAACATTATGAACAAGAGCACCTGGGAATTCCTCAATGGCAATCTTTACGCCTGCTTCTTTTGCAATTTTGCAAGTCCCTGTCCACCACTCTTTTGCAACTGCCCACTGATATTTTACGCCTTCCACCATGTAATTGAATCCATCATATTCCGGCCATGAAACGGTTGATACAAACCAGTTGGGAGTTTTCTCACCCGGTGCACCTGCAGGAAGTCCTGACATGGTGACTACCGTCTTAACCCCCATCTTTCCAGCCAGAACGATTGTATCTCTCATGGTCTTGCTATGTGCATGTCCCATAGGTGTATCAATCAATGGATTACCAGAGCAGTTCAAAGCAGAAATTTCCAAATTGCGTTTTTTAATTTCTGCTAAAAATGCTTCTCTCTTGTCATCATCTTTAATCAACTCCTCTGCTGAAGGGATAAAAGCACAGCCACCCCAGCCACCTGCAGTCATCTCAATGCCGTCCAGACCGTATGCAACAACCTTATCAAGCATCTCTGTAAATGGAATTTTTCCGAAAACATCAGTACAAATTGAAAGTTTCATTTCTCTTCTCCTTATCTTACAACTAATTTTTTTGCCTGCCATTTCTTTGGCATACGTCATTTCTTATGCTTTCATTATAGTTTGAGAGACCGGACTCGTCAACAAGAAAATGAGTTTAAAATCAAAAAATTTTCTTTGTTTTTTTAGGAATGCGCAAAAAAGTTCTTCAATCTTGCTTTTATAACAATATCATTGAAAACAAAAAAGAACCCCAGGAATTTTACTTCCCAGAATTCTTTTTCATCATTGTCTATCCAAGCTATCTATTCAATTATTTAGAAAAATATTTTTCTTTAATAATCTCTACCGGCATGTCTTCTCCGGTCCAAAGTTTAAAGGATGCTGCTCCTTGGTACAAAAGCATGTACATACCATTGCCCGTCTTACATCCTGCCGCTTTGGCTTCTCTAAGGAGTCGTGTCTCCTTGGGATTGTAGATCACATCAAATACAAAAAGATCTTCTCGGAACATACTTGTATCTGTAATGATAGTTCTGTCTGTGTTAGGAGCCATACCTACGGATGTTCCATTAACAAGGATTGCACTTTCTGCAATGGAGGCACGAAGGATTTCCGGATCTGAGAAATCATGGAGAGTCACTTCACACTCTGTGCGGTCATTTAATTTTGCAACAATCTCTTCTGCTCTGCTATAGAAAGCATCTTTTACATTAAAGACATTAATTTTCTTAACTCCATCCAAAGCTGCCTGTGCAAGAATGGCTGTAGCTGCACCACCAGCACCAAGAAGTGTCATAGTCTTGCCAATAATATCCACACCATTGTCTGCAACAGCCCGCATAAATCCTATACCATCTGTTGTATAAGCAGTCAAAACGCCATTATCATTTACAATTGTGTTGCATGCTCCCGTAATCTCTGAAGCAGGTGATACCTTATCAGCAAGTTTACACATAATGCTCTTTCCCGGCATAGTGATATTCCAACCTCTGGCATTCATAGCACGAAGTCCGGTAACAACCTCTGGCATCTTCTCTTCTGTGACATCAAATGCAAGATATGAATAATCCAGTCCAAGCTGATCGCATGCCTCATTATGCATCTCAGGAGAAATGCTATGTGCAATCGGACTACCTAATACACATAAGAAACCTGTGTGTCCTGTAATATGTTTTGACATAATCTCTCTATTCCTTTCCGTAACTCAAAATTGCAGGCTTCTTTCTTCGCCTACACGTGTGCTTTATTATACACGTTTTAAAGTGATAAAGCAAACCATAATTATCTTTTTCAAAAAACCTACAGGACCTGCCACTGGCAGCTCCCTTCGGATAACATGGTAACAAAAATGGATGCAAACCGTTAATCCGGAAGTGCATCCATTAATGTAGTGTCTAAATGTTATATAAATATTTTTTTGTTCTGTTTTATTTCGTAGTTTTTTTGATTAGATTCCTAACTGCTCTTTCATGTAATCGATAGGAGTATCTTTTCCTGTATATAATTTAATTGCAATCAAAGCCTGGAAAAGCATCATACTCATTCCGTTGTATACCTTCTCACAACCTGCTTCTTTAGCCTGTTTCAGCATAACAGTCTCACGTGGAGCATATACTGTATCAGTTACGATTAACTCTTTCTTAAAGAAAGATGCATCTGGAATATTGGAAAGGTCTTCCAGAGGATGCATACCAACACCTGTTGCATCACAGAAGATGTCAGCTGCGTGCATTTTCTCTTTCAGGAGATCCTTATCACCAAGATCATTCATAGTAGCCGTGCAGTTTGTGTTCTTGTTAATCAGATCACAGATTTCCTCACCACGGCTATAGAATTTATCTTTGATATTGAAAATCTCAAGCTCTGCAATTCCCTGAAGTGCACCAACAACAGCAATCGCAGTTGCTGCTCCACCACAACCGATCAGAACCATTTTCATTCCTTTAAAATCGATTCCTTCTTCAGTCAGGCCCTGCCAATAACCCATACCGTCTGTATTGTAACCTTTCAGTTTTCCAGTAACTTCGCCATTCTCATCGCGCATATTTACAACAGTGTTGATTGCACCACAAAGTCTTGCAGCCTCATCTACCTCATCAAGATACTGGTGTACCACAGTTTTGTTAGGCATGGAGATATTAGATCCCAGCATTTTCAATGCACGGATACTCTGAACAGCATCCTTCAAAGAATCATTGTCTACTTCAAATGCCAGCTGAATTACATCATCGCCGTTTTTGTCATAAGCAAGGTTATGGGTTGTAGGTGACTGTGTGTGACGAATCGGGTAAGCCATCAAGCCTACCAACTCTGTATGTCCTGATACATTTGGCATAATTTTATCCTCTTTTCTTTAAAATATTTTTTACTCTTCTTAGTACTACAACTTAGGCCAGGGGAGCCAGATCTAAGTATCCCTGAGATTCCAGAACGTTCAGAATTGCACGTCCTTCCATGGTACCTTCCATGATACGACGAGCACGAACGGAATCACCGATAACATATACATAAGTATCTGTATCCTTGAAAGCTTCCTGAAGATCAGAAAGTACCGGATTGTTGGAGCGCATTCCAAGACAGTTAAAGCCAAGATCAAATTCCAGATCCTGAATCTGTCCATCTGGAAGTTTTACTGTAAAGGCATTCTCTTTTACTTCCTGAAGTGCTGTATTTACATACTCTTTTACGCCATATTTATCATGAGTCTCGCGCATAGAACATTTTGTGATAGGATCCGCAAGCATACCAATCTGCGGCAACATATCGATGATGGTACATTCTGCTCCTCTGGGGGCAAAATACTCAACAACATCAAGTCCTACAGAACCTCCACCTACAACGACAACCTTCTTTCCTTTGCAGAAATCATCCGGATATTTTCCAGCATTCAGGTTGTTGATCATATGGAAGATGGTAGATACATTGCCTGCCTCAATATTCTCCTTAAGGCCTTTAATCGGCGGAACAAGGGGAACGGAACCTGTTGCATTGACAACGATGTTCGGTTTGAACTTCTTCACAATATCAACAGTTGCCTCTGTATTTGTAAAGATATAAAGGTTATCAAGGCGAGCTGCACGTGCTTCCAGATATTTCGGGAAATCTTTCATACGGCTCTTGCTGGGAATATCAGAGATAAATGCGGAAAGGCCACCAAGATGATCTTTCTTTTCCAGAAGGAATACATTACATCCTACCTCAGCTGCTGTACAGGCTGCTTCCAGACCTGCTGTACCTCCGCCAACAACGACAACATTACAATTTTTATTTACTTTCAGTTTCTTATAAATGTCACCTTCTGGTACTGCAGGATTAACAGTACAACGAATCGGGCGATTTACTCCGATACGATTACCAGCACATCCAACATTACAGGAGATACATTTACGAATGATATCTTCCTCACAGTTCTCAACCTTGTTTACCCAGTTAGGATCTGCAATCAAGCCACGGCCCATTCCAACAATATCCACATCGCCGCTCTCGAGGATTTTCTCTACTACCTTAGGATCACGGTAGTTACCTGCATTAATCACAGGTTTATTAAATTTATCCTTTACTGCCCTTGCCTGGTAGGAACGCCATCCATCTGGAAGGAAGTTAGAATCAATCTGATACTGAAGAGAAGGATTCAATCCGCAGGAAACATCATACATATCTACGAATTCATCAAGATACTCAAGATATTCCAGAGTATCTTCCAGAGTATTACCACCCTCTACTCTTTCCTCTGCAGAAATACGAACGATAATAGGGAACCAAGGTCCTACATTTTTACGAACTTCCTCAAGTACCATACGAGGGAAACGAAGACGATTTTCTACTGAACCGCCAAACTCATCTGTTCTCTTGTTGTAATATGGGGAAATAAACTGACTCATCAGATAAGAATGTCCACAATGAATCTCAACAGCATCAAATCCAATCGCCTGAACACGCTTTGCAGCTTCTCCATATTTTTTTACAGTAGTAAGAATCTCTTCTTTTGTCATGGGACGGGGTGCTTCACCGCCAGCTTTTGTAGGAATATTAGAAGAAGATACGGTCTCCATTCCTGTTCTTGCTGAGGAAGCAGATGCACCGGCATGATTAATCTGTACTGCTACAGTTGCACCACTTTTGTGAAGATTTTCTACCAACTGGTAGTAACGGGGCATAAAACTGTCATGATCAATACGAATCTGACTAGTACCATTAGAACCTACCGGATACTCAACATTAGCATTCTCAAGAATAATCAGACCTGTACCGCCTTTTGCACGAAGTGAGTAATAGTTCATGTGACGGTTACTCATCTCACCACTAGTCTCACCATAATTGGTTCCCATAGGAGTCATTGCAATACGGTTTTTGATTGTTGTTCTCTTAATTGTAATAGGTTCAAAAATCTTTGGATATGCACTCTTCATGAGGAATCCTCCTTACTTATATTGTTCATTATACATCATTAAGTAACCAGATGGATTCTTTCGTTTGTGACATGTTAATAATAACTCTTTATACTAATAATTAACAATATCTTTAAGATACACTTTTGATACGTTTTCGTTATCATTAACCGCTTCCGACTGTAAAGTCTTCATATAAGAAATAAAACGCTCTACTGCCGGAAGTCGATAACGATCCTTCATCCAAAACATAAAAATTTGTCGATAAATCTTAAGATCAATCAATCTATGAATACTAATATTCTCTGCAGTGTCTAAAATATCTGTAAAAGGTGTTAAAGCAATTCCAAAGTTTTCTCTTACCAATGAGACGATAGAGTATTCATCCGGACATTCTACAATCATATTAGGTCTTAATCCATAACGTCTGGACAAATGCTTTGTATAAATTCCCATAAGAGAAGCGGCTTCATATCCAATAACCGGATTCGTATTCAAAACCGACAAAGGCAATTCTGCTTCTCTGGCAAGTGGATGATCTTCCGGAGTAATGATAACAAGCTCCTGCTCACTTAAAGGAAAAAATTCCATATCATCATTTTTCATATAGCCGCCAAATCCAATATCCAGTTCTCCTGTTCTTACTCGATCAATAATCGCAGCTGTATGATTTTGAAAGAAATTAAAAACAACATTTCTATTCTCCCACCGATTCAAAAACTGACGTACATGATAGGGCATATAATGACCTGCCAGAGGAAAAATATATCCAATATCTATTTTTCCTCCATCCAGAGAGAATTCTCGCATCTTTCCCACAGCAATATCGCACTCACTGGCAATTCGATCCGCATGCTCCAAGAAAAGCTTTCCAGCCTTGGTTAGTTTAACTCCTCGGCCTTTCCGTTCAAATAAAGTAACACCCAACTCGCTCTCTAAAGAAGCAATGGAACGACTCAGCGAGGGTTGAGAAATATACAATTCCTGAGCAGCCTTGTGATAATTCTCAAGTCGGGCAATTTTTTGGAAATAAAGGATTTGACTTAGTGTCATCTTCCTCCTCCTTTCTTCTTTGGCATCATGTTCATAAGGATTATTTTCATTTGTAATTGCGTTTCGCTTTGCCCCCTACACATTTCACACATTTCACAAATTCCAATTAATTTATTTCATCATATCATACAACATTGATAGGTTCAACGTATTATTTTTCTCTTATAAAAGCATTAGACCCCTACACCATAGGATGATAAAATATTAACAAAAATATGAAGTATTTTTTAACAAGAAATACGGATTTCTGACGTTTGTGACAAAGCTAAGAAAGGGATGCCAACAACATCCCCTTGTTAAAAAAACTTCTACAGGAGAAAAGGAGAACAACATGAACAAGAAATATTTGCCTAGCGCACTGATCATGTACCTGAACTATTTCATTCATGGTGTAGGCTGTTCTATCTTAGGACAGGCTGTCATCAAAGAAGCTCTGGCAGCATCATGGGGCGTTGAAGCAATGGCCATCACGGCTATTTCTGCAGCTTTAGGTCTGGGTCGTTTGATTGCCCTTCCTTTTGCTGGTCCGCTTTCTGACAAACTTGGCCGCCGCATTTCCACTGCCATCGGTAGTGCTTCCTATGCTATCTACCTGATTGGTCTTGCTATGGCATTCAATGCCGGCACAAACGGTGGTTACTGGATCGCTTATGTATGCGCCATCATCGGTGGTATCGCAAACTCATTCCTTGATACCGGTATTTATCCTGGTGTCGCTGAGATTATCTACAAAGCTCCAGGCGTTGCAACTATGGGAATCAAATTCTTTATTGCAATCGCACAGATGCTGTTGCCCTTCGTACTGGGTATGTCTGTAGTAACAACAGCCGCAGGACTTTCCTCTTACAACCGTCTTTTCTTCGGTTGTGGTATTATTTACGTTGTACTGTTTATTCTGGTATTTCTTTTCCCACTTCCGGATTCAGACCAGAAATCAGCAGGAAAAAAAGAAGGTCTTATCGACAGCCTGAAACATACAAACTTCTCATTTGAGTCTATCTGCATGATCCTGATTGGTTTTACCTGTACAGGAACATTCCAGCTTTGGCTTAACTGTGCACAGAACTTTGCAAGTAAAAATGTAGGTTGGGCTGATCCTTCCATTATGCAGACCTACTATTCCATGGGTACTCTGATTGCTCTGGTTGTAACTGCGCTTCTGACAAGAAAGATTAAAGATGTACGTTTCATCGTTGTTTATCCTCTCATCTGTCTGGCAACATTGATCGTTGTTCTGGTAGGTCAGAGCAAACCTCTGATGATCGCCGGTGCCTTCATCATCGGATGGGCAGGTGCAGGTGGACTTCTGCAGATTGCAACATCTGTATGCAACATGCTCTTCCCTAAAATCAAGGGTACCGTAACCGCTTTGGTTATGATTGCATCTTCTCTTTGCAACTACACAATCCTGACAGCAGCATCCAAAATGCAGCCTTCTCAGGTTATGATTATGAACATCGTACTTACAGCTGTCGGTGTTGCACTTGGTCTCTATGTAAACCTTCGCTATTCAAAGATGGTAGAGATGGCTGAGTCTGATCAGTAAGATCTAATTTCGTTAGTAGAAAGGAAATCTCATGAAAACTGTTAAAATTCGTGATGTTGAAATTGGTGCAGGTGCACCGAAAATTATTGTTCCCATCGTTGGTGTCACAAAAGAGGATATTATCGCAGAAGCAAAAAGCTTTGATTCCATTCCTGTAGATGTAGTGGAATGGCGTGTGGACTGGTTCGAGGGTGTCTTTGATTTTGCAAAAGTTGAAGATGTACTGAAAGACCTGCGTGAGGCTCTTGGCAATATTCCTCTTCTTATGACCTTCCGTACTTCCAAAGAAGGTGGAGAAAAGGCAATTGAGCCAGAAGCATATGCAGACCTGAATATCAAAGCAGCTCAGACAGGATATGTTGATCTTGTAGATGTTGAAATCTTTACCGGAGACGAAGTTGTTAAGAAGATTATTGATGGTGCTCATGCAGCTGGTGTAAAAGTTATTGCTTCCAATCATAACTTCTTTAAAACTCCTGCAAAGGCAGATATCATCTATCGTCTCCGCAAAATGCAGGATATGAATGCGGATATTCCTAAGATTGCTGTTATGCCTCAGACTAAGAGAGATGTTCTTACTCTTCTGGCTGCAACTGAGGAAATGACCACTGATTATGCAGATCGTCCGATTATCACCATGTCTATGGCAGGCACAGGTGTTATCAGCCGTCTTTGCGGTGAAGTATTCGGTTCTTCCATGACCTTTGGAGCAGCAAAAAAAGCTTCCGCTCCTGGTCAGATGGGCGTAAATGATCTGAATACAATCCTTGGACTTCTTCATAACGCAATGTAAAATCACCGTTAGAACTACCATTTAAACGGTTATTAATTTCATTACCGTTCACAGTAACTTAATTCCTTCTTGAATTCATCGGTCTTTTTATTTAAAATGAAAGTACCGATGAATTCTTTTTTATGCATCGCAAAATTTTCCAAAACAAGGAGGTTTTCATGAAAAAAGCAATCCACTGGTTGGACGAATACCTGGAAGAATTTATTCTGGTTCTCCTACTCATTGCCATGACATTTCTTATGGGGATTCAGGTATTCAGCAGATATGTTCTTGGTTCATCCTTGTCATGGACCGAAGAAGTAACCAGATACTTATTTATCTGGTGTGGTTTCTTAAGTGTCAGCTACTGCAGCAAGAAATGTATCTCTATCAAGATCGAGCAGTTTGTTGCCATCTTCCCCCGTCGGGGAAAAGCTCTTTTTAAAGTAGTCAACCATACTTTTGAGCTTATCTTTTTCATCTACATGATTCCATTTGCATTTTCTTACATGATGTCTTCCGTTTACAGCGGACAGTTGTCTCCTGCATGTGGTATCCCTATGTATTATATCCAGGCTGCACCATTTATTTCTTTTATTCTGGTGGCTTTTCGCGTCCTGCAGCGTTGGATCATCGAATTCCGTGTGGCAAGAGGAGAACAGGTCAATGACCCTGCTCATCCGGAACGCAACACACCGGAATCCTTCATTCAGGCAAATGCCCAGTCTTCCGAGAATGGCGTGCTTGAATCAGGTATTGATAACCGAATCAATACGATCACTAAATCTAATGAGGAGGATGTCTAATGCCGGTTGTTGTTTTATTTATCGTTTTTGTAGCTTTACTGGTGATTGCCGTCCCAGTATCTATTACTCTCGGAATTGCATCCGTACTCCCTTCTATTTTTGATCCTTCATTTACTGTAGGAGCCAAATATTTGATTCGAGCTATGTTAGGCGGATTAAATTCCTTCCCTCTCCTTGCTGTTCCTATGTTTGTTCTATCAGGAATCATTATGGCAAAGGGAGGAATTTCAAAAAAATTATTTGATGTATTTTCCTACTTTCTCGGAAATTTCACTGCCGGCATGCCCTGTGCAGTGGTAGTCACCTGTCTTTTCTACGGTGCGATCTCCGGGTCCGCACCTGCTACTGTTGCTGCCGTAGGAAGTATGACCATTCCCATCCTTACATCTCTGGGCTACGAGAAAACCTTCTCTACCTCCATTGTAGCTGTTGCTGGAGGTCTTGGAGTTATTATCCCGCCTAGTATTCCTTTTATTATGTACGGAATGGCTTCCGGTGCTTCCGTCAGTGATCTTTTCCTGGCCGGTATTATTCCCGGACTGATGATTGGTGTCCTCCTTATGTTATATGCAATTTATCATTGCAAACACTACGGAGAGGACAAAGAAAAAATCCAGGCAGAAGTAAAAGTTCTTCATGACAAAGGACTCTTCAAGGTGCTGAAGGACAGCTTTTTTGCTTTGCTCAGCCCCATCATTATTCTTGGCTGTATCTATACTGGCGTGGCATCTCCCACAGAAGCGGCTGTAATTTCTGTATTTTATGCCCTAATCATCAGCCTTTTTGTTTATAAGAGTATTAAGCTCCGGGATATTTGGTCAATCCTTGTGGAGGCTATTCGTACCTTCACACCGATTCTTTTTATCCTAGCAGCCTCCACTGCATTTTCCAGAGTTCTTACTCTTATGCAGGTACCACAGACCGTTAGTGATTTTATCTTGAATAACTTCCATAGTCCTGTGGCAATTCTTCTCATTATCAATGTTTTCCTCTTAATTGTAGGAATGGTAATGGACACAACACCTGCTATATTGATCCTTACTCCGATTCTTCTTCCCATTATAGAAGCCATTGGTATGGATCCGGTACAGTTTGGTGTGATTATGGTTGTAAATCTTGCCATTGGATTTGTAACACCCCCCATTGGTGTTAACCTCTTTGTGGCTAGTTCCCTGACCGACGTACCGGTTATGGAAATTGCAAAAAAAGCGATGCCCATGATTGGATTATTCCTCATCGCTCTACTTTTGATTACTTTTATTCCGGCAATTTCTCTTGCACTTGTCTAATGGGAGGAAATAAGGAAATGAAAAAATTGATAAAAGCAACAAATAGCAAGAAAAAAAGAAGATTTTTACGAAGAATTCCTCTGCTTGTAGCTGTTGGTATCTTGGCCCTTGCTTTGCCTGGCTGCGGCTCCTCTTCCGATGAGGAAGTTCAAAGATATTCCTGGCCACTGGCAACAGCCAGTCCCGAGGATACCGTAACACAACTTTTTGCCGAAAAATTTGTTGAAGAAGTATCGAAACTCAGCGATGGCAAAATGAAAATTCAAATTTATGCTAACTCCACATTGGGCGGCGACTCCGACTTATTAGAAACCTGCGCCGACGGCGATATTCCTTTTGTCGTGCAGAATACTGCACCTCAGGTTTCCTTTATGAGCGACCTGGCAGTCTTCGACCTGCCCTGCGTATTTGATAGTCTGGAGGATTGCCGTAATAAAATAGATGATGAGAATTTCTACAGTCTGATCAGTGATGTATATACAGATGGTGGATATCATCTTTTGGGAATGGCAGATCAGGGCTTCCGCGTTATGACGTCAAATAAAGCGGTAAGAAGTTTTGAAGACTTTAAGGGACAAAAGATTCGTACCATGGAAAACAGTTATCACCTGGCCTTCTGGCAGGCCTTAGGTGCTAATCCGACACCTATGAGCTTTAGTGAGGTCTATATCGGGCTTCAGCAGCATACCATTGATGCTCAGGAGAATCCCTATGAGGTAATCGTATCCAATAAGCTCTATGAACAACAGGATTATGTAATAGAAACAAATCATCTGCCCCATTTGATTTCCCTCATAGTCAATGATGATTTCTTCCAGAATCTTTCAGAAGATGAACAGGAAATCATGACCCAGGCAGCACAGACAGCTACAACTTATGCTCGTGAGCAATCTGATGAGCGAATTGCCGATCGAATTCAAACCATCGAAGATAGTGGAACAGAGATTATTACTCTTACCAACGATACAAAGCAGCAAATCAGAGAAGCATCTCAGCCAGTTTATGATGCGATTAAAAAAGCTATTGATCCTGATATTTACAATTCCTATATGGAAGGAATGGAATAAATTTAGAACCTGAAAAAGGAGCCCTCCCAATTACGCGAAGGCTCCTTTTTTATGCATTTGAATAAGAATTTTTTATTCCTGGCCGTCCAAAGCCCGAAGCTTCTGTACCAGTTCCTCACAGATTTCCAGCTTATCCTTGCCATCTGTCTCAATAATAATATCTGCAGCTGCTGTATACTTCTCACGACGCTTTTCCATGAGATTAGCAATGAAGGGCACGTTTTTATTTCCCTCCAAAAGCGGTCTGTCATGATTATCTTTTACTCGATTTAAGATTGTTTCCGGTTTTGCAGTCAAAAGCACTACACGTCCATTCTTCTTCATTTCCACAACATTCCGCTCCCGCATAGGAACACCACCACCGCAGGAAATAACCACATTGGTCTTAGACTGCATTTCGATCAAAAGTTCTGTCTCAAGATTGCGGAAGTATTCTTCTCCATAAGCCTCAAAAATGTCAGAAATGGACATGCCCTCTCTCTGAGCAATGATCTGATCCATCTCCACCACTTCCATGGCAAAGACAGTTCTAAGGAAATCAGAAATTGTACTCTTTCCAGCTCCCATAAAACCGATCAGCACAATATTATAATCAAAGAGTTTACGAGCCTGAATTTTTTTACTATTACGCGTCACTTCTTCAAATACTGCGCGAACAGCTTCCTGATGGCGTTTGCCCTCCAGTCGCCTGCTCATCCATTCTCTCTGCTTTGCCTCCTGCTCTGGCTGGAGAATCGGCATATCATTTGCCTCTTTATAAGCCATGATATCCTCTACGATTCTGTTACGCATGAGGAGCGCATCCAGCAAGATTTCATCACACTGACCGAGACTTTCTCTTAATACTTCCAACTGATTCATGATTGTTTATCCTCTCACACTATTTCTATTACAGCCATATGGGCTACGTATGTTAAATTATAACAGGACTTTTCCACTTTAACAAGTTGAAAAGGGAAAATATCTGCATTTCAAAATAGTTATTTACTCTCTTCTTTTATAAAATCTAAAATAGCTTCTGCATCCTTGTAACCTTTTTCATACATAATCGTTAGCTGCTCATGGTCTTTTGTTAGGGTTTTCATACCACCAATATCATCAGGGGCAATAATTAAAACCTTTCCTTCTTTTTCAAGATCCTTTATATAATCTAACTGGCTATTGTAAGTATTGGCCCGAGTCACCAGCCTTCTAGCGGCTTTCGGATATTTTTTCCCAAATATATGCGCAAAGGCAATATCCTTTTTATCTTTACGATACTGATCTCGGGGTCTGGTAAGTACTACAATCACCTTATCGCAACCGTCATGAAATGCCTTATCCACCGGAATGGGATCACTTAATCCACCATCATAATACAGATGCCCTTTATAGGGATAAGGCTGGCATACCACAGGAACCGTGCAGGAGGCACACATAACCCGGTAATCTCCTTCCGCAATATCCCGATCTGTAAAATAGACTGCCTTTCCCGTCTCAGCATCTGTAGCTACCACTTTAAAAATCGCATTATTCTTTGCATAGGCTTCATAATCCAAAGGACACTCTCCTCCCGGCTCAGAAAGAGTACAATAAATATAATCCAAATCTACATAAGAACCGGTTTTTAACACATTTTCCATGCTCATATATTCTTTACGAAAAGCATACTCTGTATAAAACTTATGAGTTCTGCCTCTCTGTCCGGCAAGGTAGGTAATTCCATTGGCACTGCCAGCTGATACCCCAATACAATATGGCAAATGAATCTCATGATCCAAGAGATAATCAAACACTCCTGCACCATAGATTCCTCTTGTACCTCCGCCAACATCAATTATTCCAATCATCATATTCTCCTCTCATTTTTGGCAGATAGGGATTCCTTTATACGAATTTTACTATATCACAATACGCTCTTTTCGGTACATAGTAATTTCTATTAGAATCCACATAATATTTGCAGTCTCCCTCCTGCATCTCAACAATCTCACTGCTGTGCATGGGTTTACCAATGGCTATAAGCAATGGAAGCTTTTCATCCTCTTTTATGTCCAGCAGACAGCAAATCTTCTTTCGGCTAATATTCCCTAAAATACAGGACCCATACCCTTTTTCGTACAGAGACAAGGTAATGGCATGCACGGCAATTCCTGTATCAATGTCCACCATAGACTTCTGACCTGTCTGAACAACTGCGATAAACGCTGTAGGCTGCTCATCCTTTTTGGGCATACCAATCTCCGGTGGCAAAGCTGCTGCATATTTTACCAGGGCTTGTATTTGTTCTGTCATAGATTTAGAAGTTACTGCTATATATCTTAGCTGTTGAAGATTCACAGAGCAATTGGCGATTCTGGCATTCTCCAAGGCATAATTTAAAATCTCCTCTGGAATCGCTTCCTGTTTAAATCTACGATAGGTTCTGCAGCCCATTTGTAATTCATGCATATTCATGGAAAATCCTCCTTATAAGACTTAATTTGCTTTTCAAAGCATGCAACGGCAGAGCCAAAGCCCTGCCGTTATCATGTCATTCTAGCTATACCTTTTCTTCTTTTTTTAATCTTCCTTGATTCCTGTGTCTTTAAATTCCTCATTTTGAGTTTTTACAAAGTTTTCTGCCTGACGAACCTCTTTCTGACTTAAGGCCTCGTGTACTGGCTCTGCAGGACGAACAGATCCTATTTCAGAAGAAGGAATATTAATATCATGTCGGTCAAAAACAAGTTTTAACTGACGACGCAGATCCTTCTCCAGCTGAGAACGATCATTTTCCAAACACTTAGCCGTAACCGTAAGTGTCATTGAGTCCAAAGCTTGAGAGGATACACCACGATAGAAAGGCCCATCTACGATAGCTGGCAATTTCTTGCGAATCCTTGGAAATTCTTCCTGGAATGCTTTCTCAATATAGTGCAAATCTTCATTATACATAACCGTCATATCAAAGGATACAACTGAGAAATCCTTTGTCATGTTCAGAATATTCTTCACACTGCTGTTGGAGAAAATCTTTACATTTCCACTACCCTCTTTTACCTTGGTAGTGCGAACACCAATCTCCACTACAGTTCCCCTAAAACCATCAATGGTTACAATATCACCTACCTGGAACTCACTCTCAAAAATAATGAAAAGTCCTGCCAAAATATCCGATACCAGATTCTGTGCGCCAAGACCAACCACCAAGGTTAAGATACCTGCAGAAGCAAGCAAGGTCTTAGTATCCACGCCCAGAGTTCCCAGGCAATAATACAGAATAAAGATTGCCGAAAATGTTTTCAGGCAATTATCAATCATACGACAGATGGTCTCACCTTTTGCATTCATAGAATGAGACAGCCATATCACAAATCTTCTGAGAATAATGGTAATTTCAATGGTTGCGATAAGAATCAGCACACAATAGGTTACGGAGAAGATATTGATGCCCTGCTGCCATTTTCCTTTCAAAATAAAGTGCAGCAAGGAGTCCTCTGAGAATATTTTATCTGCGCAAAGTATGGCAATTAAAATAACAAAAGCCAGAACAACCAATACATTATTTAAAACAAAGGTTGTTTTTTGTCCAGCTGTCATGTCCAACCAGTTAACCCCTTTATGACTCCACCGAGATGTAACAGAACGGGTTTTCGCCGTGTGGCCATCCCCCATATCCACATCGATCATATCGCTGCTGTCATTTTTATACTTATCTTCCACAAGGACTTGGTAATTCTCGGAACTAAAGCTAATCGCCGCCCAGAGAATCATCATAAAGACAAACATCACCAGGGTAGAAGCCAGAGCCACCGGTAGTGCCGTAGTATTCATGGAAGAGAAAGGAACTGCCACATAGGTCATATAATTGTCATATTTGCCAGAAGCACAATAATATTTCTCACCATTTATGGTAATGAAATCATTATAGTCCGCCTTAACCATGTCCTCAGTCATTCCATAGGAAGTAATAGACTGACCGATCAAAGCACTCTCTGGGAAATAAGCAAAGGTATTATCCTCAATATTTACAGCAAAAGCAAATCCACTTTTTCCGATTTGGATACCTTTTAACACTGTACTAAGATCTGTATTTAAAGTAGCCTTCTCAACAGCATCTGGTGTCACACCAATCTCCAGCATGCCCACAGTTTTATGATTTTCATCTACAATCGCTTTACCAATATACTGCTTAACATTTCCCTCATCGTCTGTCTGCATATCCTGAATGACTTCGTCCTGAGTACCATTCAAAATAGTCCAGAAGCCATAGGTCTGATCATCCTTATTTTCACTAATCTTAAAGCTCCAAAGATCCGAATCGGAAGCCTTCATACTTCCATCGGTATCGAATAAGGAAAGATTCGTTACCTGCAAGGCATCCCTAAGGGCAATCATATATTCCTGAGTCAGAGCATCCTCATCTGTATTTTGAATAATATAAGCACCCAGCTCTACCTTCTCCAGATATTGATTCTCATACTGCTTTGTTTCCGTCTCCAAGGTCTCACTATTCTCTTTTAAGGTCTCTTTCATCTCTGTACCACGTCTATTGTTGGTAATAGACTGCTGAGATAAAGTGAGAAGGGTCTGGGTATAATAGGTAACGGCAAATGATATAATAGCACCGCAAACCGCAATACAAAGAATACGACGTCCCAGTTCCATATTATACCCCTTGTGAATCACATTCTTATGATCATGAGACAAGAAGGTACAATACAGAATAATAATACCTGCCATAATCACATAAATAATCAAGGCAATGGCAATGGTACTTACCCGATTTGCCATAATCTCTGAATAAGGTACTGCTGTAGCAATCAATCCATTGTCAATCTGCTTTACAGAGCAAAAATATTTCACCCCATCAATTGTAAGATCTACATCTGCTCCATCTTTCATTTTGGAAATGTCGATGTCATGATCTTCTGCTTTCTCTCCAATCAGCTGAGAATCCGGATAAAAAATAATTGTTCCTTTTTTTGCATGCACTGCAAAAGCAAAACCATCCTGACCCACATGCACATCATCCAGCACATAAGAAAGTGAGGCATTTTCCTCGAGATTTTCTTGGAGTGTCTCTGTATTTTGAACAATCTCCACCTGATAATTGTCATCGATCTTTGTCTGATAGCTATGAGCATCCTCATTATCCTCGCCACTCTCCGGCTTCTCACCGCTCTTAGCCTGCAAAGTGCCATTGGCATCTGTAATAGCAAGATAGTCAACATCTAAAATGGCCCGGAGCTCCTCAAGATAGGAATCCGTATAAGCAAAGCTGGCTACATGCTGTGCCATAAATGCCACCGAGTCTGCCTTTGATGCATACTGTTCATCATAGGCCTCCGTAATCTCCTCCTCAGAGCTCTTGCTATCTTGAATCATAGATTCAATCAATTCCAACTTGCTGTGGGAATACTGCTTCTGCTCATTGGTGGCTATGTTGGCGCAAAGGAAATTTACTCCCGTTCCAAGTACAATGGCACCAATCAAGAAAATCAGCAAAAGCACCCCTGTTTTCTTTTTCAAGTTCATAAATGATACCCCTCTGTTTTTTATTGTTCCATTTGCATTTCGCAATACCCTTACATTTTACACTATAATCCCCGTTAAGAACATATCTGAGTTTAAAAATGCATAAAAAAACTATCGCAAATTGATGGCATCATGCACCACTTTGCGATAGCTTCTTTCTACTTTTTATTCAAGTCTATTTATTCAAATCTGCTTTTTCTCACCGCGTCACGCACTTGAAGAATGCGAGAAGGACTTACGGAAAGTTCATCTACACCCATTTTAATGAAGGTCTCTGTCAGACTTGTATCTGCGCCAAGCTCACCACAGATTCCTACCCAGGCACCACCTGCATGACCATTTTTAATTGTCATCTCAATGGCACGAAGCACTGCCGGATGATGGGGATCATTAACACTTTCCAGGTGAGGATTCTGTCTGTCA
>CAVBGA010000007.1:0-2559 GCA_963594675.1 Lachnospiraceae bacterium | reverse complement strand
GCACAAACACCTATAGCAATCGCCAAACCAATACAATTCACCATCGTCCATCCCTCTTTCATGCTTCTTACCCAAAAAAGAATCATGAGAGCTACGGAAAAAATGGCTAGTCCATCATTATTCACATAGGAGAAGACGAAAACCGTCCCGGGAAGCAACATAGCAAGGGAAGCAAAAATCCATTTTCCCCATTTATCAAACATGTATCTTCCAATGCGAAGAATCACAAATGCGGTCCCTGCCCCCAAAAGGACATTGACTAACCTGGCCGCCTTAACAATCATCAGATAATTATCCGTAAAAAAGCTAGCCACTTTAGCAAAAACCGCCATGATCATATAGGCTAAAATTGGATTAAACGCATAAGAAATACCCCAACTGGCATCCCGAATTTCCGGATCATAGCCTGCAGGAAGCTTCCAATGTTCCACAATATACTGAACGATGGTATAGCGCATTCTCTCATCAGGGGATACGTCAAAGGGTTGCACCATAGCCCAGGCCAGAATGATAAAGAAAATCAGAAGGACAAAAATTGCCTCCGACTTAGGAATCTTAAGCTTCTTCATCTTTTAACACTTCCAAATAACGGCTCAAAGCATCCTGCCAGCTAGGCAGACGGGTAAAGCCATGTTCATCCAACTTTTTCTTTTCCAGACGGCTGTTGGAAGGACGTTTTGCTTTCGCCGGATACTCATCGGAACTTACCGGACTTACTTTTACATCCATACCTGCCTGACGGAAAATTTCACATGCAAAATCATACCAGGAAATATAGCCACCTTCATTGGTTACATGATATTTTCCATACTCTTTTTTCTCCAGCATATCTACTACCAATCTTGCCAGATCATAGGTGTAAGTAGGTGTTCCAATCTGGTCATTGACTACGGTAAGACTGTCATGAGTCTTGCCAAGATTCAGCATAGTTCGGATAAAGTTCTTTCCATTTTTGCCAAATACCCAGGCAATGCGGACAATATAATAATTTTTTACATATTTCTCAACAGCCAGTTCTCCCTCATACTTGGTCTGACCATAAAGATTCAAAGGCTGTACAACGGGATCATCCGGCTCCCAGGGACGCTCCCCCTGTCCGTCAAACACATAGTCTGTACTAAAATAAATCATAGGAATATCTAGTTCACCGCATACCTTGGCAATATTCTCCGTTCCGTTTGCATTGACTTTTCTGCAGGCCTCTACATTATCTTCCGCTGCATCCACTGCTGTCCAAGCAGCACAATGTACAACGCTATCTACGCCGGCTTCCTTAATCACCCGATCTACCGCTGCTGCATCGGTGATATCCATCTCTGCCACATCCACACCGACACCTTCATAACCACGTTTTGCCAGTTCATTCATCACATCATAGCCAAGCTGGCCTTTTACACCTGTTACAAGTACTTTCATTTTATATCCTCCTCAGTGAGAAATCCTGACTATCCAGTGTCAGGTTGGGGTTGTAATAAGGATCTCCAGTCCGGAAAATATCTGGCCATTTCTTCTCAAAAATCGCAATTTCTTTATTAAATCTGGCAACTTTTTCCGGCGTATCTTCAAGTCCTCTGGACTTAGATTCGTAATGATAAAGCTCTGCATAAGGATTGTAAACTATTAAACGTCCTGTCTGGCGTATCTTCATACAGAAATCAATGTCATTAAAGGCCACTGCCAATTCTTCGGACAGACCGCCAACTTCCTCAAATACCTCTTTGCGAACCATTAGGCAGGCTGCTGTCACCGCAGAATAGTCTTGCGCCTCAATGATTCTATGGCAATATCCTGTATAGCCTCTAGGCTGCATAACGAAACAATGGCCTGCAATGCCGCCGAAGCCGATTACTACACCTGCATGCTGGATCGTATCATCCTCATAATAAAGTCTGGCGCCTACCGCTCCTACATCCTCTCTTGTACAATAGCCAAGAAGCTCTTCTAAACAATCTTCATTGATAATCTCCGTATCATTGTTCAAAAGAAGGAAATATTCGCCATGAGCATGTTTTGCTCCAAAGTTGTTGATCAGGGAATAATTGAACTCTCTGTCCCAGTACACCACATGGGCTTTGGGATTGGTCTTTTCCAATTCTTTGTAGTAAGCAAAGGTCTTATCATCTGTACTATTATTTTCCACAATAATATATTCATAGTTCTTGTAGGATGACTTACTGTCAATGGAAGCAATACAGCGCTGCAGATCATCAATATGATCCTTATTAGGAATAATGATAGAAATCAAAGGATCTGTATCTCTGATAAATTTTGTCCGATATAAGCCCAGATACTCACCCTTGCTCACCTCCGCCTTAATACCCAGACGGTCATAATGAGCCTGCACTGCCTTCTGACCCGCATCAAAAGCATAGAGTTTGCTTTCCGGATTCTCTGATGTGGAATCCTCATGGCTACGCCAGTGATAGAGAATCTTAGCCAGATGGCAAACCTTCTTTCCGGTCTCAATACAACGGAAAATGAAGTCATAATCCTGAGCACCATCGTACTCCGGACGCATCAGACCAGCTTCTTCCACAACCTCCTTACTTACAATAAAGA
>CAVBGA010000006.1:0-5644 GCA_963594675.1 Lachnospiraceae bacterium | reverse complement strand
GGTCAGTTCCTGGGCCTCATCGAATACCAAGCAATCCCCGTGGAGCCCTCGTCCTCCGTTTCTTGTCCTAGCAACAAATTGCACCCTTCCGCCATTTTTTAAAATAATCTGTTCACGCCCCAGAGCACCTTTGATTTCTTTCACATATTTTTTCAGTCCTCTACTTTCGAAGAGCCCTTTTAATTCCATGAAAGTTTCCGTGGAGGTCTTCTGTAGATGGGCTGTGTAGATCACCCATTCTGCAAACATGATCATGCCAGAGGCGATCCGGCCGGAGGTGATCAGCGTTTTTCCATTTTGCCTTGGAACGCTGAGGCCACACGTAGGGGCCGTCCAAATATCCGTCTCTGTCCGTCCCATCCAATCTTCCAGAGCATTAGCTTGCCATAGATCCACGATCAAGTGCCCTGCCGCCAATACCTTCGCGGCGTCTGCCCCGTCTGTGTAAGTATAATCTGGAAGAATCCTAACGGACGGCATCTGGCTTCCCATCAGCCTTTCTTGCTGATAGGATACTTCCGATTTCGTCATCTGCCTCCTCCATTCCATTGATTAGATTGATTTCCTTTATCGTTTCCCGGTATTGTTTGGATAATTGCGGCATGAGCCGAAGCCATTCCGGCTGATTACTTTCGCATTCGTCCATCTGTGCTGCCAAAACCATAGCCAGATTTTCCAACTGCTCCAGGTAACTTCCTGACCTTGTTACAGTGGTCATTTTCTTCTTTCTTGCCATGTTTTGCCCCTTTCGAAAATTCTTTGTGTGTAAATTGGCGCTGGCACGGCGGGGGTAGCCTTAAAGCAAGGCGGGGAACCCCTCCCACGTCTTTTTTCGAACGTTTGTTTGTTTTTTCGTTCGTGTCGCCAATTCAAAGAAAAATCCTCATTTTTTTCTTTATCACCATGAACCATCAACAATATTCGGTAGAATCATCCTTTTTTTATCCATTTCGCCTTGCGTCTTGTTGCTTTTCAAGGCATTACAGCAGTAGTGAGCAGGCTGTAGATTGCTCCAGTCCTGTGCAGCCGCTGCCTTTGATGAGTAACCAAACTCTTTCCATCGGCTAATAGGTTTGATCTCATCGATAACAAAACTTAGTGGGTGTTCGCTGTCTGATGGTTCATCGTAATGTATGGGTCCTAGTTTGCCCTTGCATATGCTGCAAGGCCCCGCAATAGCTTTTAACCTCGCTCTGTGTTTCCGCCTTAGGTTTCCATTCGCTGATCTAGCGTTGTTTGTCCCAGTCAACTCCACATTCCTCCACGATAATCCGGAAGTCTTCAAGATCATGAGGGCGGATGTAATAATGCTCGCCCCCACTGTCTTTTCTAATCCCTACATGATGCAGCTCATGCCGGATTAAGGTCTCTATCTGTTCTACATTGAAGTCCACAATGTTTGGCTCATAAACCACGATAAAGAAATCAGCAGGACAACACCAGTCGTACCTATTACTCACTCTGTTGCAATCAGCGTGAACGATTGCCTCACGTCCTTTCTTCTTTTCCTGGTTACTAGAAAGATATGCAATATTAACATTAGAGTTTTTTATATAAGCGAATTCTGGCAGTTCCTTGATCAGCTTTGTTCCAATCTCGGCATACTCTTCACTTAAGGTCACTTTCATCACTCCTCTCATTGTCTGGATTTGAGCACAGAAAAAGGACCCGCTGCCGGATCCCTTCTCACGTTTTAGTTTTTGTTTGTCTCTTCTATAAAATTTTCCATCATCTTGCTTAATTGCGCTGCCTGTGAAGTTCCTGCTTTTTCACAGGCTTTAGCAAATTCTCTTACTAATTCCTGTTTTAACTTATAGGATTTTGATATTAATCCTACCTTTTTCGTATACTTCTCGGTTGCAATGGTCTGAGGCTTCGGACTACCTTTTGGCATCTTTCCACCTCCTCCATAGCTTCGGGAGCACTTTTACTAGCATGTTCGCAGACGCTGCCATAAGTAATATACTGCTAAAAATGTTTCTGCCTGTCCCTATGAAGATAACAAGGCTAGAGACCAAAAACAGTTCTTTAAATTTCAATCTTTTCATTTCTTTTAAGATGAGCTATACTTTCGATAAAGGTTCGGGGCTTTCGCCCCTCGCCTTACTTAAGAGCCTGTATAAAACTTGCCAACCCTGTTAGAAACGTTCCAGATGCTAATAACAGTTCAATGATAAGTTTTATCAGGTTCTTTTTCTTTTTATGTTTCTTACTCATCTTGTATCTCACCTCCTATAATTATAATAACATATGGTGCACCATATGTCAAGCTTTTTATATGAAGGTTATTGCGTTTTCTGGTGATAGCATCAAAACAGCCAGGCTTTCGCCCGGCTGCCCATACATAAAACCACTCAAAAAAGTTAAAGAAAAGAAAAAGCATCTGCAGACTCTTGGTCTGCTATTGCGACCGCCGGAGTTGCACCGGCCACCATCTTTATGGAACACAGCGCATTAGCGCATGCCCGCTGCCGCGCATATTTACGTAGCTCGGAGGCATATATAAAATTAGATGGAATCAGCTGTGAAGTCGTGCGCCAGGCGATATAAGTCTTCTGATCATGTTCGCCCGGCAATACGAGACACCCGGGAGTGATCCGGAGCGCGTCCTGCTTATTATTTTAGAGAGGAATAATAAAAGCCGTTTGCGTGGTTCATTACCTGTCTCGTTAAGGAAGCGGATATAGTTGGCGCTTGTACGAGCTGGAAAGATGCTTTATAATCAATCACCTCCACTATCTATCATACAACGTCTGTTAATCTAATCATTTTCATGATATCCGCTTACTGCTATGATTCTTTTTGGCCACTGGGACGACCGTTTGGGTTGTGGCCTTGCCGCCAATCATAGCAAAGGGGATTGTCATTTCTTGCAAGGCTATCGTTTGCCGTATTTTGACTCTTGTATTATAACACAGGTTATTACTCTCATTTACTCTCATTTGCTCTCATCTTTTTCAGCGCTGGCAAACATTCTAAGGCTTTTTCATGTATCCGGTAGACATGCTGCGTGCTATAACCTATTTCTTTAGATAATATTTTCCAATTCAGTCCATCCATATAACGTCTTTTCAAAATGTAGATGTACCAATTTCTTTGCCAGCCCTTCTCCGGTGCTATCGTCTCTATATACGATTCAATATTTTTAAGTTGTCTTTTTTTCTCGTCTATCTGTTCATTAAGTTTCGTGAGTTGTACCATGTAATCCGATAGATCTTTTGTATCCCCTTTTGCATGCGGCATCCCGTCAGTTTGTATAGCTGATGGTAGCATTTTATCCGCCCTCAGCTGCATTCTTTTTTCTTCCAGACGCCTCAGTTCTCTAAGAAGAGGCTGATATGTTTTTAAATACTCTTTTTTACTTTCTTGAACCATATTTCATCATTCTTCCAACGGATTGCAGCCTATTATTGCCAACTCGGCAGTAATAGGCCTTACTCTTACATCTGACTTATGGATAAATATAAGGCCTGTTTCCGGGCTCATTATATAGCAGTGTGTTTGCGGATCCATTATTTCTGCCTGTTTAAGTTTTTTCGCCTCGATTTCATCAGCTATTTGTAGTTTAATATAGATACGTCCTTCAAATGAAAAAACTTGCCCCGGGTTTAATTGCTCTAATGTTTGCTTTTTCGTCCATGTGATCTGCATTCCGTTCTTCCCCTCCCAACTCAGATTCCACTTCTTAAGTTTTCCTCATAATCTTCGTCAAACAGACTCCTTTGTTCACCATCAATATGCTTCAAAACATATTTTTTCAAAGAAGCATCCCAAATTAGATTCATTCCGGTATCCTTCATGCCGTCCAGAGTTTCTTTTATAGGCACGGCGCTAGATACCTTGTATTTGATCAAAGGCCTGTTTACTTCTGTTATTTCTCCGTATCTGTTAGGAATCATGTCTCTTAGCAGCTCCAGACTTACTTTCAGCGTAATGTTCCCTTCATTTGATTCGTTTTTTTCCATGTCATCAAAAAGCCGCTGCAAGATAATGTTAAAACTTTCTCTAGCTTCATCAAATGCAGTATTTTCTAATTTCATTACTTCATTATTGCTCATATTTTCCCCTCCTTCTACCGTAATATTTTGTCGGTGGCCCATGCAATCAAATCCCCCAAAAGGAATAGGGGTAATCTTGCCCATTTAACTCCGCCTTTCTTTTTACGTTTCCATGATCCTATAATTATTATAAACTTCTGTATCTTTTATCTTTAATTTTGCCACGCGGCGCCCTTTTTTGGGTTCAAACTTATCACATTGGCGCGGATCACAGCCTCTCCTGTGTCCTACAATTGTAATATAGCTACACGCAGCAGCGTGATTTGTAGTGGCTGTATTGCCTGCAGAAAAATAACACTGCCGGCATTTATTTCTCTTTCTTATTTCCACAATGTCAGACTCCGTAAGTTGACTATAGTCTTTTTTTAGAATTCGCTCCCATTTTTCATCTTTGCTCGTCCCCATTTAGATTATCCCGCCCCTTCCTTGTAGATTTCTTTTGGCATCTATTTTTTCTACTTTGGCATTCCTCACATCTCTTCTTGCTACTCACCAGAATACCTTTGATCATACTTGCTCTTGGGCAGGAAGGTGTTACATAGACCACGATCTGCCCAACACTCTGAATGCGATCACAATAATCTGGACTGATCATGTTTCTTTGTTACCTCGCTTTCTTTCTTCTGGTAAGCTTTGTTCTCCAATTCTTCCCAGAGTTCCAAAGTCCATTTTTCCTCCTCGTTCATTTTCTCTATGTATTTAAACATCGCGCAATTATATATAATACCCATCGCTAGCAAAATGCATAATATTGTTAAAACAATCCCCATTCCTTCTCTCCTCTCTCACTTTTACGCAAAAGGCAATTCCTCGTCAATTCCATCTGGAATATTCATGAATCCATCAGGATCTGTTTCGTATGCCGGAGTTTGCTGCGAATTTGCTGCATTTCCTTCTTTGTTTTTTGGATTTTGCTGCGTTTGCGCAGCGTTTTTGCTCTCAGCAAATTCAATTTCTTCTACGATAATCTCCGTAGTATAGACCTTTACGCCATCTCTATTCGTGTAGGATCCTGTTTGTATATGGCCTGACAGCGCAAGCTTTGTCCCTTGTTTTGTATATTTTTCCAGAAATTCAGCACGGTTTGCAAAGGCAACGCAACTGACAAAATCAGCTGTTGCCTCGCCTTCTTTTTTATATCTTCTATCCACGGCCAGCGTAAATCTGACAATCGCTATGTTTTCCGGCCCTACATATCTGACTTCCGGGTCTCTGGTCAGACGCCCCATTAACACCGCTTTATTCATCTTGTTTTTCCTCTCTATTCTCTTTTGTTTCTGTGCAATAGTCTGGGCATTTTTCTGCGTAAACATATATATCCAGATCATCACATGGTACATAGCAGTCCTCTCTTTCAGGGCAGCATATGCAACAATAATCCCGATCACACAGGCTCGGTCTTTTGCATTTTCCTTTATCCATACATTTTCACCCAGCTATTTATTGCATCCGTAGCTTCCTGATATGCCTCTATTTCGTCCATATTTGTTACTTTTGCCACAAGATTTTTGCTTTTCAATTCTCCTTTGTAGATTTTAATAAACCCCTCCCGCGAGCTGAATCTTATATGGGCTCTAAGGTCATAT
>CAVBGA010000005.1:0-3597 GCA_963594675.1 Lachnospiraceae bacterium | reverse complement strand
GTCTGTCACAAGCCAGCATATACTGGGTCAGGTCATTGGTACCAATGGAGAAGAAATCTACTTCATCAGCCAACTCCCGGCTCATCATAACCGCCGCCGGTGTCTCGATCATGATGCCCTGTTCCACCTCACCGTAAGGAATATTTTCCTTATCAAGTTCTGTCTTAACCTCTGCCACAATTTCCTTAATTTTATGCACTTCGTCAACAGATACGATCATAGGATACATTACAGAAATATTACCATAGTAAGCAGCTCTAAAAAGTGCTCTCAACTGGGTTTTAAATACATCAACCCTGTCAAGACAGATACGAATGGCACGGTAACCCATAGCCGGATTTTCTTCTTTATCAAGATTGAAATAATCCACCTGCTTGTCAGCACCAATATCCAATGTTCTGATAATCACCTTCTTGCCTGCCATATTCTCTACGACAGTACGATAAGCCTTCAGCTGCTCTTCCTCAGACGGATAATCGCTATTCTCAAGATAAAGGAATTCGGAACGGAACAGGCCAATACCACCGGCGTCATTTGCCAAAACAGAGGCTACATCACCTACACCACCAATATTGGCATAGATGTTGATGGTTTTGCCATCCAAAGTAATATTTTCTTTTCCTTTAAGTTCCAGGATCAGCTGAGCCTGACGATCAAGCTCTGCCTTTTTCTCCTTATACTCAGTCAATGTTGCTTCATCAGGTTCAATAATCAAAAGACCTGCTGCCCCATCTACAATTGCCTCTTTTCCATCCATATCCTCTGTGAAATCAATTCCAATCAAGGCCGGAATATTCATGGTTCGAGCAAGGATTGCCGTATGGGAATTGGTGGATCCAAGTCTGGTAACAAAAGAAAGCACCTTGGTTTTATCCAACTGCACCGTCTCAGAAGGAGTCAAATCTTCCGCCACCAAAATTACGGGCTCATCAAACTTAGAATCACTGCTTCCATCTCCCTGAAGCACCTTAATTACACGGTTAGAAATGTCTTTTACATCCACGGAGCGAGCCTTCATATAGTCGTCATCGATAGCAGCAAACATTTCTGAGAAATTATCTCCGGTTGTAGCAACTGCATATTCTGCATTAATTCCCTGGGTCTGGATCATATTGATAATAGACTCTTCATAATCCAGATCATCCAACATCATTTGATGCACTTCGAAGATTGCCGCATTAGCTTCTCCAACTTCTTTTAAAGCCTTGTCGTAAAGAGCTGCCAATTCTGTTTTTGCAGTATCTCTTGCTGATTTAAAACGCTCAATCTCTGCATCCGCATTGTCAATTTTCTCTCTTTTTACCAGCTTATCCTTACTTTGATATATGGACAGCTTTCCTATAGCGATTCCGGAAAATACGCTTTTTCCCTGCAGCTTGTTCATATATTATAAGTTCTCCTTTAAGAATGACTCAATCTCAGCGATTGCTTTCTCTTCATCCTCACCATCGCAACGAACAGTAACTTCCTGGCCACTCTTAACTCCAAGGCTCATTACACCCATGATTCTCTTAGCATCAACTTCACGGCCTTCTTTTTCGATGGTCACCTTACATGCATAGCCAGCTGCCTGCTTTACAAGAATTCCTGCTGGTCTTGCATGAATACCCTGGGGATCTGTGATTACATATTTGATTTCTTTCATTATTTTGTCCTCCTGAATCATCTTTATTTAGGACGCCGCAAAATGCGGCGCCACTATGTAAAACCATTTATATACTTATATTTTAAACAAAAATTGTAAATTTGTATAGAATATTTTTTTTCATAATTGTATGGAAATTTTTTCCGTTTTCTTCTTATTCTACATCTTTTTTGATAAATCCTAACATGAGGCAGGTAATAACGGAACCAACAACCCATGCCAGAATATACATAAGAGGTTTGCCTACTGTAGCAAATACAAAGATTCCTCCATGAGGTGACATCAAAGTACAACCAAAGGTGGTAGACAAAAGGCCTGCTACAGCTGCACCTACCAGAGTGCAAGGAATTACGTGACCAGGATCCGCTGCTGCAAAAGGAATCGCACCCTCTGTAATAAAGGAACAACCCATAACGAAGTTACTTACCTTAGTCTCGCGCTCTGTCTTTGTGAACTTCTTGGGGAAGAAGATACAAGCCAGTGCAATACCTACTGGCGGAACCATTCCACCGATCATAACAGCTGCCATAGCAATATAGCATGCCTGAACCTTAGGATCAGACTGAGCTGCACCTGCTGCTACATAATCTGCTGCTGTTGCCAGCATACCAGTGCCAAATACATAGGCCGCTTTGTTGATAGGACCTCCCATATCGATGGCCATCATTCCACCCAGAATCAAGCCTAATGCCCACATCATTCCTGATGCTGAAAGAGCGGTAAGCATGTTGCTCAGACCAGTATTGATCAAACCGATGATTGGGTTAAGAATAAACGTCATAAGTACGCCCACAATAAACATACCTACCAAAGGATAAATCAAAGTCGGTTTGATACCGTCCAAGGCTTCTGGTAGTTTGGCCGTAATTTTCTTTAAGAACAATATGGTAAATCCAGCCAGAAATCCTGCTGCAATACCACCAAGGAAACCGGAAACCGTATTTCCACCATTATCTGCTACAAATGCGAATTTTTCCACAAATTTAGCAAAGCCACTTACATTTCCCCAGTCATAGCTGGATACCAAAGCATTACCATTGGATGCTAAAAGTCCACCAAGGAAACCAACAGCAAGACCCGGACGATCCGCGATAGAATATGCAATATAACCGGCAAGTACAGGAACCATTACCCCCATTGCCAAACCGCCTATATATTTAAGGAAGGCAGAAATTGGTGTTGCAGAACCGAAAGCAGAACCAATATCACCATAACCCATCAAGGTATCAAGCAGGAAAGCCAGGGCAGTAAGGATACCACCACCGATAACGAATGGAAGCATATGAGATACGCCACTCATCAAATGGGTGTAAATCTGATGTGCTACACTTCCAGAAGCCTTTTCTTCTTTTGCCTCGGAATTGCCATTAGCTACATAAACCGGTGCATCCGCAGCTGCTGCTTTTTGCACCAACTCGTCACTCTTATTAATACCATCAGCTACTTTGCACTCAATCAAATGTTTTCCATTGAATCGCTCCATGGGAACCTTGGTATCACAAGCAACGATAACACCCTTCGCGTTCTGGATATCTTCAGCTGTCAATACATTTTTTGCTCCTCCAGAGCCTCTGGTCTCTACCTTAACCTTAATCTGCAGTTTTTCACCAGATTTTTCAATGGCCTCTGCTGCCATATAGGTATGTGCGATACCTGTTGGGCAAGCGGTTACTGCTACCACATCATAACCATTATTTTCTTCTGAAGCAGTTGCCTTTGCTGTCTCAGCTTCTTCCTTTGCACCCTCAGCTGCATCAATTACTGCAAGAAATTCCTCCGGTGTAGAAGCACTTCTCAAGTCATTCTGAAACTTCTCATCCATAAGCAGCATAGAAAGACGACTTAATACCTCAAGATGCACATTGTCCTCTGTGTTGGGCGCTGCAATCAGGAAAAAGAGATTCGCAGGCTGTCCATCCAAAGAGTCAAATTCAACACCATCAGGAATAAGC
>CAVBGA010000004.1:0-8168 GCA_963594675.1 Lachnospiraceae bacterium | reverse complement strand
GAGGATATAGGAGTGAAAAAGAAAAATGAGTACAAATCGTGTTAGCGGATCATTATCCAGAAGAAAAGGTTTGAGTATTCAGGCCATGACGCGGATTGCAATATTTACCGTATTAACTGCTGTGGGAGCTTTTATAAAGATTCCCATTCCGGTTTGTCCCTTTACCCTGCAGTTTTTATTTACCATGCTGGCGGGTTTGCTTTTGGGAGCGGAAGAAGGAGCCCTTAGTGTGGGCATTTATGTATTGCTAGGTTTAGTGGGACTTCCCATCTTTACAGAAGGTGGTGGATTTTGGTATCTGATTAAACCCAGTTTTGGCTATTTGATTGGCTTTATTGTAGCCAGTTATGTGACGGGAAAAATTGCAGCTAAGGAGGAATTTCCTTCTTTAAAGAGACTTTTGATGGCCAATTTTCTTGGTCTGGCCATCGTCTATATATTTGGCATGGTGTATTATTACATAATTTGTAATTTTGTGATTCATACCCCCATTAGTCCGGCTCTAATTTTTTTGTACTGTTTTCTTATGGCCGTTCCAGGGGATATTCTTCTTTGTATATTAGCAGCTTTTCTTACCAGAAGATTAAAGCCCTTACTTGCCAATATAGGAAGAATATAAAGAAATAAAATAGGAGAAATACGATAGAAAAATATTACTGTGAAATATATAAGAAAATATAGAAACGCGGGAGGACATGCATATGAGTAAGCATCTTTTTATTACCGGAACGGGAACGGATGTAGGAAAAACTTATGTTACGGGTTTGCTTGTGAAAAAATTAAAAAAATCGGGAAAGAAGGCAGCGTATTACAAGGCGGCTATGAGTGGAAATGTACGTGATGATAAGGGACAATTGATACCGGGAGATGCCCTGACAGTGAAAACTATGTCTGGCATTGAGCAACCCTTAAAAGACATGTGTCCTTACGTCTATGAAAATGCCTGGTCTCCTCATCTGGCAGCTCGCCATGAAGGAAATCCAGTAAAAATGTCTGTGGTTCTAGAAGGTTTTAAGAAGGTGGCAGAAACATATGATTATGTCACTGTGGAGGGAAGCGGCGGCATTCTTTGCCCCCTGTCCTATGATGAAGAAAAGATCCAGTTGGAGGATGTCATCCGGGAGCTAGGTCTTTCCTCTCTGATTGTGGCAGATGCAGGGCTTGGCACCATTAATAGCGTAGTTTTGACTGTTGCCTATATGAGAAATAAAAAGCTGCCCATTCAGGGAATTATTTTTAATCATTATCATCCAGGAGACCTTATGGAGGAGGACAATCTGAAAATGTGTGAAGCCATGACAGGATTAAAGGTTTTGGCTTGCGTGAAGGATGGAGATAAAGATCTTGCTATGGATGCAAATGCCTTAGCAGCGCTGTATTGCTAAATCTTAGAGATAAATTTTATGCTGACTAGTTATGGATAATAAAAGCCTGTGATTTTTGGAGGAAAGATATGATTTGGTACCCTTATGAACAGATGAAAACAATGAAAAAGCCTTGGAAGATCGTGGATGCCAAAGGCCCATGTATTTATACAGAGGATCAGGAGTTGATTGATTCCGTATCTTCCTGGTGGAGTAATATTCATGGTTATAAGCATCCGGTGATCACAGAAGCCATCAAGGAGCAGGCAAATCGTTTTTCCCATGTGATGTTAGGGGGCTTAACCCATGAGCCGGCAGAGAAACTTTCGGAAAAATTGGAGGAGTGGCTGCCAGGGGATTTGAATTATAGTTTTTTTTCTGATTCTGGAAGTGTTGCTGTTGAGGTGGCCTTAAAAATGGCCCTTCAATATTATGTGAATCAAGGGGAAGAGCGACCGGCGGTATTGGCCTTGCAACATGCGTATCATGGGGACACCTTCCGGGCTATGGAGGTAGGTGATGATGAGGATTATCATTTTGCCTTCAAGGAAAAAAAGAATGTATATCATATTCCTACAGAGCTTCCTGCCTTAGAGGAAGCCTTCGTGAAATATCATGACAAATTAAATTGTATGATTGTGGAGCCTCTGCTGCAGGGAGCTGGTGGTATGCTTATGTATGATATTTCTTTCTTAAAAAGAGCTAGAGAGCTTTGCGACAAATATGATGTACTTTTGATTTTTGATGAGGTGGCTACGGGATTCGGCCGAACAGGCCATCGTTTTGTGGCAGATCTGGTTTTGCCGGATATTCTGGTACTTGGCAAGGCATTGACGGGCGGCTATATCGGCCATGCAGCTACTGTGGCCAGAAAAAAAGTATTTGACGGTTTTTATAGCGACAGGCCGGAGCTAGCATTAATGCATGGACCTACCTTTATGGGCAATCCCTTGGCCTGCAGTGCAGCCATAAAATCCATTCAGCTTTTTGAAGAGGAAGATTATATGGGTAAAATCGCTCATTTAGAGGCTCTCTCAAGAGAAATTATGGAGGATTTTGCTGATGATAGAATCCAGGAGGTTCGGATTATGGGAGGCTGTGTCTGCGTGGAAGTAAAGGATTCGAAAGTATTGGAAGGCTATCAGGACTATGCCTATCAAAAAGGTGTTTTTGCCAGACCCTTCTTAAAGTATCTGTATAGTATGTATCCTTACATTCTTTCTGATGGACAGTTGGAGCAGATCCTGCTTACGATGAAAGAATGGTTTTCCAGATAAAAGGTGATTTTTTGACCGTAATGTATTATACTGATAACTATTCGGAGGCATGCAAAAGGACATAAGAAAAGTTGCCAGCGGCAGTTTTTCTATAATTGTATGCTGAATGCTTACTTCAGGAAAATGGAGGTCAAAAATATATGGATACATTAAAAATATTAGTTGTTGATGACGAAAGTCGTATGCGTAAATTAGTCAGGGATTTCCTAGTGAAGAAGGATTTTACTGTTCTTGAGGCAGGCGATGGTGAAGAAGCTTTAGATATCTTCTTTGAAGAGAAGGACATTGCCCTGATTATTTTGGATGTTATGATGCCGAAGTTAGATGGCTGGGGCGTGGTAAGAGAGCTCAGAAAGCATTCCCAGGTGCCTATTATTATGCTGACGGCTAAGGGAGAAGAACAGGATGAGCTTTTGGGCTTTGATCTGGGTGTGGATGAGTATGTGTCCAAACCCTTCAGTCCTAAAATTTTGGTGGCCAGGGTAGAGGCTCTTCTTCGCCGTTCAGGCGCAGTGGATAAGGATGCACAACTTTCTGCCGGTGGCATTGTCATTGATAAGGCGGCTCATATTGTAACCATCGATGGCAAGTCCATAGATCTTAGTTTTAAAGAGTTTGAGCTTTTGACTTATTTTCTGGAAAATCAGGGTATTGCCCTGTCTAGGGAAAAAATCTTGAATAATGTTTGGAATTATGATTATTTTGGAGATGCCCGTACTATCGATACCCACGTAAAGAAGCTGAGAAGCAAGCTTGGGGATAAGGGCGATATGATCAAGACCATCTGGGGCATGGGCTATAAGTTTGAGGTGGGCTGATGTTTAAACGCATGTCAATACGAACCCAGCTATCCTTAGTTTGCATCAGTATGATCCTTTTGGTTTTGGTATCTATATTTGCCTGTAACTACGGGCTTTTGGAGGATTTCTATGTGTCGGCAAAGACCAAGAATCTTCTTGAAGGTATGGAACAGCTAAATGGCACTGAGGAGTTGACGACAGAAAGCGATTTTTCCCAATTCTGTGTCACTAATAACATGAGTTATGTAGTGCTTAATGAGGATGGACAGGGGGGCTATAGTAATCTGCCTTCTATGGAGAGTCAGCGTCTGGCTAGTCGACTTTTTGGATATAATACCGGAATTGATAAGGAAGAACCGGAGATTATCAAAAAAACCGATCAATATACCATTCAAAAAAATGATGATATAGATTCTGAGATTACCTATATAGAAATCTGGGGAGAATTGGAGGATGGCAGGAGCTTTATTATTCGTTCGCCTCTGCAAAGTATCAAGGAAAGTGTAACCCTGGCAAACCATTTCTCTTTGTATATTGGTATCGTTGTAATTATCGTAGCCTTGATTTCTATTTGGATCGTCAGCAAGCGCATGACCAAATCCATTTCAGATTTGACGAAAATATCTCAAAAAATGGCAAATCTGGATTTTGAGACCCGCTATGAAGGGGGCGGTAGTGCGGAAATCTCCCTGTTAGGAAATAACTTTAATAAGATGTCGGAGACTCTGGAAAAGGCAATTTCAGAATTAAAATCTGCCAATAATAAATTGCAGGAGGATATTGAGAAGAAAACTCAGATCGATGAGATGCGAAAGGAGTTTCTGTCTAATGTATCTCATGAGCTGAAGACGCCTATCGCTTTGATTCAAGGCTATGCGGAAGGCTTACAGGATAATATCAATGATGATCCGGAAAGTCGAGAATTCTATTGTGAGGTTATTGTAGATGAAGCCAATAAGATGAATATCATGGTGAAAAAGCTGCTGACCCTAAATCAATTGGAATTTGGCAATGATCAAATCAGCATGGAACGCTTTGATATTACCGCTCTTTTACAAGGGGTTATCCAGGCTAATACCTTGCGGGCAGGCCAAAAGGATGCGGAGATTATATTCCGTCAGAAGGAACCTATCTATGTATGGGGCGATGAGTTTAAAGTGGAAGAGGTTATTACCAATTTCGTCAGCAATGCCATAAATCATGTAAAAAATGAAAATAAAATCGAAGTGCGATGTCTGCACAAGGAAGATAAGGTAAGGGTAACCGTATTTAATACCGGTGATCCTATTCCAGAATCGGATTTGGACAAAATCTGGATTAAATTTTATAAGGTGGATAAGGCACGAACGAGAGAGTATGGAGGAAGTGGCATTGGTCTTTCTATTGTAAAGGCCATTATGGAAAGTATGCACCAAGAGTGTGGTGTAAAAAATTATGAAAATGGCGTAGAATTTTGGTTTGAACTGGAAACTAAAGCCTAACAAAATGGAATAGCTAAAATGCATAAAGATTGCTTGCAAGACGTCAATATTGTGGTATAATTTTACCAGTTAAAAATCTAACAGTATCTACTGAAATTTTCAGTATACGGAATGGGGTGAGATGCTCCGCGAGTCGGTCACTGTGAAGCTCTAGAATCATTTATCCATGTAGGTAAAGGTAGAGATAAGTCAGATACGTTTTGATACTGTTCTAGCCTGTGCCGGTAACCGCAGAGCAGTCTTTTTGCAAAGTATAGAAACCCACGGGTCATAATAGCCCGTGGTTTTTTTGCGCCATGCATCTGAAGGGAGCTGCCAGTGGCAGGTCCTGTAGGTTAATAAGAAAGTGTATTTAACAAAAAATCCGCGAGTATGTGTGACACTTTATTTTGTAGGAGAAAATTGGTACAGGCAAAAGGAGGGAGAAGAATTGCGAAAAAGAATTTTAGCGCTGTGCCTGCTTACTTTTATGTTATTGACCTTGCTTCCCAGGGCGGTCATGGCCGAGACTTTGTCAGAAGATACAGGCACCGTATACGCAGATACGGATGAGGGAGTTTCAGATAATCCCCAATATAATTATAATGAGACGGATGCGGATTCCGTTACGGTTCGGGTGACTATGTCCAGTGATGGTATTCCTCTTAGAGGAAATGATGACGATCATACCATTTTAGCAAATCTGGATGTGACGGTGCCCTATTTTGATTTGGCTAAATATAATCTTAGTGCATACTATCGTTATGGTACGAATAATGGCTCGGGAGTCTATAGTAATAAATTTCTGATCTGTCGTCCCACCACCCTGCATGCCTTTATCTACATAATAGAAAGGTATTACCTGGGACTTTCTCCTGAGGAGTGCGGCCAGGGCTCATCGGATATTTTCAATCAGACTTTGAATGGATTTATGTATAACATGAATGAAGAGGAAGCCTATGCCAATGAAAAGCCGGCACTTATGGTTGGTGAGACAAGTAGTGCCACATCCTTGTATTTTACAAGCTTTATGGGCCATGATGAGAATTTAATGTATTTCAGGAATCATCTCTTCCCTCTGATGTCTGTTGGCTGGGGCTCCACAGCCGATTATCAGCTGCTGTCGGATGGCGATTGTCTGGATTTGGGAATGTTTACCAACTGGGATTTCTATAAAGATGGCGGTTTTGTAACCTTTGGAGAAAGCAACTATGAAGCCAGTGAGGGCCAGGAATTTACCACGACTTTAACTTATGTATCCACGAACATGGATGGTGAGAATAATGACGATACCCTTCAGAATTTCACGGAGACTATGGATCTAAAGATCTATGATGAAGAGTGGAATCTAGTTACTGATGCAAGTGCAAAGCAGGTAAGTACAGACAGTAATGAATATACCTGTAAGATAAATAAGGCAGGGAACTATTATCTGTTGGCTATTGATTCTGAGGCAGGAACAAATAATGCACATTTTGCACCGGCAGTCGCCAGCGTCAAAGTAGCACCGGTATCAGAACAGGTGGTGACGCCCACGCCAGAGCAGGAGGTAACGCCCACGCCAGAGCAGGAGGTAACACCCACGCCGGAACAGGAAGTAACGCCTACGCCGGAGCAGGAGGTAACGCCTACGCCAGAGCAGGAGGTAACGCCCACACCGGAGCAGAAAGTAACGCCTATCCCAGAGTTGGATAATGTGATTAAGGTTTCAGATGTAAGCACGACATATAAGAGCGCTGCAAGAAGCTTTAGCCTGAAGGCTTCTAATATTGGCAAAAGGCCTATGACCTATAGCAGTGATAATAAAAAGATTACTGTGGATAAAACTAGCGGAAAGGTTACCGTGGCAAAGGCCTATATGGGGAAGGCTACTATTACGATTACTGCGAAAAAAGGCAATGGATATCGACAGGCCAGTAAAAAGATTACCCTGCGGGTAGTGCCAGGAAAGGCAAGCCTTAAGACCTTGAAAAATTCGGCATCGAAAAAGCTGACAGTGACTTGGACAAGGCAGTCCTATGTGACAGGATATGAACTTCAATACTCTACAAGCAAGGATTTTAAAAGTGGATGTAAAAGTGTAAACATTAGCAAGAATTCTACGGTAAAAAAGACGATTTCCAGACTAAAAAAGGGGAAAAAATATTATGTAAGAATTCGGGCATATAAAAAGATTTCTGGACAAACATATACTGGAAGCTGGAGCAGTATAAAGAAAGTAACAATAAAAAAATAAGGCGGAAGGAGAAAACATGTTATATTTCAGTCATCTGATTTCTCAGGAAGAGATGGCACTTCTATTGAAGGAGAATGAGGGTCTGACTTGTGGGGTGGAAAGTATCGAATTTTCAATCTCTTCAGAATTGGATCGCTTTGATAAGGCGATTCGAGAGTATAAAGAAACACTTTCCTATTGGGAGTATCCGGCTCTATCTCTCCATGGTCCCTTTGTGGATATGAATCCTGTTTCTTTTGACAGTAGGGTCAGGCAGGTTACCATGGATCGATTTCATCAATGCTATGAGGCAGCGGAAATTCTGGGAGCCGATCGAATCGTATTTCATACAGGATATTGTCCTATGACCTATATGCTCATGGGCTGGGCAGAAAGAGCAATCGAATTTTTTAATGAATTTATGGAAGGAAAAAGTGGAATTCTGGTTTGTCTGGAAAATAATCTGGACCCGGAAATTATTCCTTTGCTTCAGATTGCAGAGGAAATTCGGCATCCGGACTTTGGAATTTGCCTGGATTTAGGTCATGCCCATTGCATGTCAGAATATAGTGAGATGGAATGGACTCAGCGGCTGCTTCCCTATATTCGTCATCTTCACTTGCATGATAATGTAGGAGATCGAGACAGGCATCTGGCCTTGGGGGAGGGAAATATATCCACAGAAAATGTATTACGACTTTTGGAAAAAAGGCAGGAGGCGGGAGGAAGAGAATTTCCTACAGTAACACTGGAAAATACCAGCCTGGAAGATTTTCGAAAGTCGATAAGCTGGTTAAAAGAGCACGATCTTTTACATCTTGTGACGAAAAACCATCATAAGAGTGGAAATGGGTAGCCTCCATTTGCAATAGATACACCACAAAAAACAGATTGGAGGAAATGTCTGTGAAAAAGAAAAAAAGGGCAGGAATATTTTTATTATGCGGAGTAATGGTTCTTTGCTTTTTAATGACTGGCTGTGCCGGGGTGAAGACGGCATCCCAGGTAGAGGAGGAAAAAGAAAAAGAGCTGGCAGGGAAGGTAAGTATTAC
>CAVBGA010000003.1:0-4791 GCA_963594675.1 Lachnospiraceae bacterium | reverse complement strand
CCACAGAACCGTCCTTAGTAACATGCCCTACAATGAAAACAGATATCCCCATACCTTTGGCAATTCTTAGCAAAACACCTGTTGATTCCCTAACCTGGGATACGCTGCCCGGTGCTGAAGAAACATCCTCACTATACATAGTTTGTATGGAATCAATCACCATTAGTTCCGGTTTCACCCGATCAACCGCACTTTTTATTTCCGAAAGATCCGTCTCACATAGTAGGAGAAGCTGGTCATTAAAATCTCCGATTCTTTCTGCTCTTAGTTTTATCTGCCGAAGAGATTCCTCGCCGGACACATAAAGTACTTTTCGTCCCTGAAGAGCCAGTTGTCGGCAAACCTGCAAAAGCAAGGTAGACTTGCCAATTCCAGGATCACCTCCCACCAATACCAGCGAACCCTTTACGATGCCACCGCCTAAGACTCTGTCCAGTTCTCCAGTACCTGTACGCATTCGATCCTCTTCTTCGATGTGAACCGAATTAACAGGAACTGGTTCTTTTCTTTTTTCACCAATTTTTCCCAGCGCAGAAGTCTTACTTTTCGCTGATACAGTCTCTTCCACAAAGGAGTTCCACTCATTGCAGGCAGGACATTGCCCCATCCATTTCGCAGACTCATATCCACAATTTTGACAATAAAATATTAATTTATCTTTTTTTGCCATAATTAAATCCCCTTTGTTTGTCTCCCTACGGGTCTATAAGCTATCGATTAAATTTCCCCTTATCTTCTAGCAAAAAGGTCACTGCATTCTTTTGCAGCGACCTTTTATTCTCTGTATCCGAAGTCTTAGAACTTACGCCTTTACTATTTTCACCGGAATCGATTCTACACTTTCAAGTTCTACACTAAATGACAACTTGCCGCCCAGATTGGTCTTAATTTTGCCAATCTCTGCATTATTTACAAAGATCTCATATTCCGTATCTTCTTCCATCTCAACAGTAATCTGTGCATCTTCCGGACCTTCCACAGAAAATTCCATTCCGTCTTCCTTCTGTACAAGTCCTTTTACTGTTGTTCCCGGTACAGACTCGTAAACAAACATTCCATTGCGTTCTAGCTTAGTAATCTCAGAAAAGGTCTTTACCTTGTAAACATCACCATTACACTCAAAATCCGGTAATTTTGCCTTTGCATCCAGTTCATAATTACCAAAGCTGACGGATCCATCTGCTTCCGCACGAATCAGTTCTGTTACTACTGACATAATCATGTCCTCCTGATCTTTATAATTCATTCCCCTAGTTGGAGAAATAAATACAATACATCGATTATTTTTCTAGAACTCCTCATAAGTCAACAAACTTTCGATGTACTAGTCATTATATAATAAAACATCTGTTAGTGCTAGTCACCTATATAAAATTTCACATCTTTTTTTAGAATACCAACACTTACCTTATCTCCTGATTTTATATGGCCTTGAAGAATCTCCTCCGCAAGAGCATCTTCTATTTTGTTTTGAATCGCTCTCTTCAATGGTCTTGCGCCATACTTTATGTCAAATCCCACGTCAGCCAGATATTCTTTCACAGACGGCCGTATTTTTAGCTCAATCTGCATCTGCTCCTGGCATCTTTCTTGTAACTTCTTCAAAAGTATGGTGGCAATCTCCTTCACTTCCTGACGGTTCAGCTGATGGAAAACAATGATGTCATCAATTCGGTTAAGAAATTCCGGTCGGAACATGGTTCTGACCTGTTCCATCACACCACTTTTCATGGCTTCGTAATCTTTCTTTTCATCATGTTCTGCCTTGAATCCCAAGCGTTTCGGCTCAAGTATCGCAGCTGCACCTGCATTGGAAGTCATAATAATGACGGTCTGTTTAAAATCAACCTTGCGTCCCTGGGCATCCGTAATATGGCCATCATCCAACACTTGTAAGAGAATGTTAAATACATCAGGATGCGCCTTTTCAATCTCATCAAATAACAAGACGCTATAGGGATTTCTTCGCACTTTTTCACTTAGCTGGCCGCCTTCATCATATCCTACATAACCTGGCGGAGAGCCAATCAATTTAGATACACTATGTTTTTCCATATATTCTGACATATCCACGCGTATCATATTTTGTTGAGAACCAAATACAGCCTCAGCCAATGCCTTGGATAGTTCTGTTTTACCTACACCCGTAGGTCCAAGGAAGAGGAAAGAGCCTATTGGTCGAGCCGGATCTTTTAATCCCACCCTTCCTCTCTTGATAGCCTTAGCAACTGCTGTTACTGCTTCTTCTTGTCCAACAATTCGTTTATGCAGTCGATCTTCCAAATGCATCAAGCGTTTTGCCTCTGCTTCCTGCATCTGACTTACCGGAATCTTGGTCCAGCCCGAAACGATATCTGCTACAAGATCCTCTGTCACCTGGGCTTTCTTCTCTTTTTTTCCTCTGTGCCCATGTTGCAGATTTTTGTTCTTTTTCTCCAGCTTCTGTATTTTTTGACGAATCTCTCTTGCCAAATCTAAATTCGACTCTTTCATGGCAAGTTCAAGCTCTTGTCTGTAATTTTCCAACTCTGAGGAAACATCCTGTTTTTTTCCATGGCCGTAAAAATCTGTCATCTGCAATTTTGCGCAGGCCTCATCTATCACATCAATGGCCTTATCCGGCAAGAAACGATCATTAATATAACGCATGGAAAGCTTCACTGCCGCATCCAGAGCTTCCGGCATAATCTCCACTCCATGATATTCTTCATAATGTGGTTTTAGGCCTTGAAGAATTGCTACCGTCTCCTCCTCTGTTGGTTCTTCCACAAGTACCGGCTGAAAACGACGTTCCAAAGCAGCATCTTTTTCAATATGTTTTCTATATTCTTCAATCGTGGTTGCTCCAATTAGCTGAATCTCACCTCTAGAGAGAGCAGGTTTTAAAATATTGGACGCATCCAGAGCCCCTTCTGCGCCTCCCGCACCTATAATCGTATGAATTTCATCAATAAAAAGTAAAATATCTCGGTGTTCTGACACCTCACTGATCACTCTTTTAATTCTTTCCTCAAATTCTCCACGATATTTGGAACCTGCCACCATACCTGAGAGATCCAGGGTTACCACTCTTTTATCCTGCATAGAAGCAGGAACTCTTCCAGCAACAATCTGTTGAGCTAATCCCTCAACAATCGCTGTCTTACCTACTCCCGGCTCTCCAATCAAGCATGGATTATTTTTACTTCTCCTGCTTAAGATTCGAATCAAACGTTCCATCTCATGGCTTCTTCCCACTACAGGATCCAACTGTCCATGCAGAGCCATTTCCGTCAAATCTCTACTGTATTGGTCCAATACAGGCGTCCCACTTTCACCTTGAGATAAGGCATTCTTCATCATATTCAGTTCTTCTTTTATCTGGCGAGCTTCTGCTCCCATGGCAGTTCTCATATCTTTATAAAGATCTACCAGTTGAACTCCCATGGTATAAAGCAGTCTGGTAGCCACACATTCTCTTTCCGCCAGTATCGCCAGAAGAATGTGCTCTGTTCCAATCTCCGCTTCCTGGAAATATTCTGTTTCCTCTTTTGCGCCTTCTAAAATAAGCTGAGCCCTTCGCGAATAGTCGAGATTTGACGCAAGGGTAAGATTCCCCTCTGTGCCAATGAAACGCTCCATATAAGAACGCAACTTTTCTTCTTCCACTCCAGCCTCAGAAAGAACCCTCCCTGCTGTACTTTCACCTTCCATTACAAGCCCTAACAGAATATGTTCTGACCCTATATAGCTTTGTTGCAGCTTTCGAGCCGCTTTTTTTGCATTCTGCAGTGCTTTCTCTGCCTGTTTGGTATATTTGTTCATAATAAATTAAACCTCCGGCTTATCCTGTCAAGAATAATACTCCTCAAATATTTCATCAATTAACTCATGAATCTCTTCTCTTGAAACATTCTTGCAGCACCCCTTTGCCAGGGTCATCCGTAATTCATCCTTTAGTTCCTGCATAGACAAGAGTTTATTGCTGTCAATGCTAACCACAGCCCCTTTTCTCCTATCTATACTAACAAAGCCTTCCTGTTTAAGAACTGTATAAGCCTTGTTCACCGTGTGCATATTAATGCCAATCAGATCTGCCAACTGTCGAACTGAGGGAAGCGTCTCTCCCTCTGCAATCTTCGATGTAGCAATTCCCAGAATAATCTGATTTCTCAGCTGCATATAGATCGCTACATCACTATTGAAATCTATTTGAATCATCTCTACACGCATCTTCTCACCCGACTTTCCTACTTTCATCTATCGCAAAAAGTCTCTCTTCTTGCTAAATTTCTGCGTGACGTAATTCATTTTTGTTATACATAGTTTATAACATATACCATATATTTGCAAGTTAATTTCCACAATTCCATCCTGAGGGCGATGGAATTTCAGGTAAATTTTTATGTATTTGCATCAGAAGATTCCAACAGAACTTCCTAGTACAGAAAAAGGCCGCCAGAATCTCTTCTGACAGCCTTGCCATATTCTACAAGATTATGCTTCGTCAATGGCTTTTCCAATATCGTGTCTAAAATATTTATTATCAAATTCTACTAACTTGATTGCCTCATAGGCATTTGCTCTGGCTTCTTTTAAGTCTTTTCCCTTAGCTGTCACGCCAAGTACTCTTCCTCCATTAGTCACGATGCCTTCTTCTGTCTTTTTGGTACCAGCATGGAAAACATAGTAACCGTCCTTGTTAGCAAACTTCTCAAGACCTTTGATAGGGAATCCCTTTTCATAAGATACGGGATAACCGTCAGATGCCAAAACCACACATACTGCCGCATTATCCTCAAACTGAAGATC
>CAVBGA010000002.1:0-2050 GCA_963594675.1 Lachnospiraceae bacterium | reverse complement strand
TTACCCATTTTATATATCCTCCTAAAATGTTACTGTTTTCACAATAACCCTAAAATGTCTCATACAGGGAAAAGCCCCAAAAGGCCCTCCCCTGCATATATCACTTCATTGTATTCTTCTATTTTTTTGCTTATGCATCAAAGTCCATCAGCAATCTCCAACAGATATTTGCCATAAGCCGTCTTCAGCAGAGGCTGTGCCAGCTCCACCAATTGATCTCTGCTTATAAAACCACGCTTATATGCGATTTCCTCGATGCAGGAAATATACAAGCCCTGTCTCTTCTGGAAGGCAGATACGAAATCTGCAGCATCAAGAAGGCTATCATGACTTCCTGTATCCAGCCATGCAAATCCACGTCCCAAAGTCTCTACCTGCAAGGTACCTCTCTGAAGGTATTCATTGTTAATACTGGTAATCTCAATCTCGCCTCTGGCTGAGGGTTTTACATTTTTAGCAATCTCTACTACGTCATTGTCATAGAAATACAAGCCCGGCACCGCATAATTTGATTTGGGATTCAAAGGCTTTTCTTCAATAGAAAGAGCCTTTCCACTCTCATCAAACTCAACCACACCATACTCTCTGGGATCTCTTACATAATATCCAAAGATAGTGGCACCCTTTTCTCTGGAAGCCGCACGCTCCAACACTTTAGAAAAACTCTGTCCGTAGAAAATATTATCTCCTAAAACCAGGGCTACATTGTCATTGCCAATGAATTTTTCACCGATAATGAAGGCATCTGCCAATCCTCTGGGGGATTCCTGAATCGCATAGGAAATAGAAAGTCCCAACTGCTCACCTGTTCCAAAAAGATCCTCAAATACAGGAAGATCTCTCGGTGTAGAGATAATCAAAATCTCTCGAATCCCGGCCAGCATCAAGGTGGATAATGGATAATAGATCATAGGCTTGTCATACACTGGCATAATCTGTTTGGATATAGCTTTTGTAAGCGGATACAGTCTTGTTCCGGAACCTCCGGCAAGAATAATTCCCTTCATAAATGTCCTCCCATAAGCATATTGCTGGCCAATATCTGATCACAGCAAAATGGCTTTATCAAATTATCTGTACTTATTTGTACATTTCCTCATAATACTTCTGATAATCTCCACTGGTAACGTTCTTCATCCAATCTTCATGCTCGAAGAACCAGCGAATGGTTAACTTAATACCGTCTTCAAATTTCGTCTCAGGATACCAGCCAACCTCTTCTTTAATCTTGTCCGGAGCAATGGCATATCTACGGTCGTGGCCCTTTCTGTCCGTAACGTACTGAATCAGATTTTCACTTACCAGCTTTTTACGAGGATCTTCATCTGGAAGCATCTCCTGAAGTGTATCCAGGATAATGTGGATAATCTGAATATTCTGTTTTTCATTATGTCCACCGATATTGTAGGTTTCGAAAAGTCTTCCCTTCTCCTGTACCATATCAATACCCTTAGCATGGTCCTCTACATAGAGCCAGTCTCTAACATTCTTACCATCGCCATATACTGGCAGAGTCTTACCCTGAAGTGCATTGTTGATGATCAGGGGAATCAATTTCTCCGGGAACTGATAAGGTCCGTAATTGTTGCTGCAATTGGTAATATTGGCAGGGAACTTATACGTATCCATATAGGACTTAACCAGGAAATCAGAAGAAGCCTTGCTGGCAGAATATGGACTATGGGGATCATAAGGAGTTGTCTCGTAGAAATACTCTCCTTCCTCCTCCAGAGATCCATATACCTCATCTGTAGACACATGAAGGAACTTCTTGCCTTCCTTGAAACTTCCATCCTCCAGCTCCCAGGCAGCCTTTGCTGCATTTAACATAACCAAAGTTCCCAAAACATTGGTCTTTACAAAGACTTCCGGATTGCGGATACTTCTGTCCACATGACTCTCTGCTGCAAAATGTACCACACGGTCAATATCATTCTCATCAAATATTTTCTGGATGGCTTCGCTGTCACAGATATCAGCTCTCACGAATGTATAATTGTCTCTATCCTCGATATCCTTAAGGTTCTCAAGATTACCTGCATAGGTAAGC
>CAVBGA010000001.1:0-9053 GCA_963594675.1 Lachnospiraceae bacterium | reverse complement strand
GCTGATATTGATGATAGATTTCTTCATTATCAATACCCGGAATATCTCTCCATGTACTTGCTCCGCCTTCCGCTGTTGTAAAATTCTTTACGGCATGGAAGGAAAAGCTTGAAAAATCAGCGATCTCGCCAGCCATTTTTCCGTACCACTGTGCACCAAGTGCATGTGCGCAGTCTGCAAATACAAGAACCCTGCCAATCTTTTGCTGAATTCTCGCTCCTAAGGAATCTCCTGCTTTAGCCTTAAATAAATCTTTCTTACTTTCTACTGCTGCATATAGCTTGTCATAATCACATATGATTCCGCCAAGATCCACAGCTACTACCGCTTTGGTCTTTTCTGTAATCGCTGCTGCTACAGCGTCATAGTCCATCTCTGTACTTTCTTTTTGACTATCTACAAAAATGACTTTTGCACCGGCATGAATCGCGGCACCGGCGCTGGAGGTGTAAGTGTACGAAGGTACTACGACTTCGTCTCCGGTACCTATACCACATATACGGAAGTTTAATTCTTCCGCTGCTGTTGCAGAGTTAAGGCAGACCACCTTGCTTGTATGACAAAACTCAGCAAGTCGCTTTTCCAGCTCTTTTGTCCTAGGGCCTGTAGTAATCCATCCTGATCTGAGGGCTTCTGCCACTTCATTGATTTCCAGCTCTGAAATATCCGGAGGACTAAATGGAATACTTCTCTTTATAATTTCTTTTCCGTTACAAACGACTGTTTCTGCCATTTTGGAATCTCCTAACTTTTAATTTCTACTCAACACTATCGTATTTATTACATCATAACTAAACTAAGATATTGAATTTCACTGTAACCTTATTAACAAAACGGACCCCTTCCGTTATAGTATAAATTGCAAAAGACAATACCCATAACCGGGCTCTCAATTGCATAATTGCTCAGAACCTTTCCTTGTTATTCCCTTGCGTTTCTCTTGTATCACGTAATCTCACTTCGGTTCGTATGTTCCTACAATCGCCTTTACTCTTTCCCTAATATCTCCCACATTTTCATAGGCTGCTTCTCTCAATTTCTTCATTTCTTCCAGAAACTGATCGGAGTCAAAGGGAATGGGCTTTCCGATATGGATCAACTTATTTTCTGTCTTTTTCATGCCTTCTTCTGCCATAAGCTTTTCTTCATAAAGCTTTTCTCCTGGGCGAAGGCCGGTATATATAATCTTGATGTCTCCATCTGGTTCGTGACCGGACAGTTTAATCAGATTTCTTGCCAGGGTATCGATTTTAATAGGCTCACCCATGTCAAAGACAAAGATTTCTCCACCCTGGGCGTAAACTCCTGCCTGTAGTACCAGGCTGACTGCCTCGGGAATAGTCATAAAGTAGCGGATAATGTCCGGATGAGTCACGGTAACGGGACCACCCTCCTGAATCTGCTTTTTAAAGACTGGGATAACCGAACCATTGCTGCCAAGAACATTTCCAAAACGGACGGCAACAAATTCTGTTCTTCCGCTTCTTAATTTTCCTTTTAATTCCGCCTTTTCTTTTCCTTCCAGATGACCAGAATAAAGCTGCAGCAGTTTTTCTGCATTTCCCGCTTTTACCGCCTTATCAAAGGTCTGGATGATCATTTCACACAGTCTTTTGCTGGCGCCCATGATATTGGTGGGGTTTACCGCCTTGTCTGTGGAAATCAGCACGAAACGCTCACAGCCGGAAGCCAAAGCAGCCAAGGCTGTATTGTAGGTGCCAAAGGCATTATTTTTTATGGATTCGCAGGGGCTATCCTCCATAAGAGGCACATGCTTGTGAGCCGCTGCATGATAAATCACCTGGGGATGATAGGTCTCCACCAGATCCAGCAATTTATCAATATCCCTTACTGATCCGATAATGGCTTCCAGATCCAACTGGGGATATTTCTCCAATAATTCCAAGCGAATGTCATAGGCATTATTTTCATAGATATCGAAGATAATCAATTTCTTAGGCTCATGGGCGGCAATCTGTCGACAGAGCTCGGATCCAATAGATCCGCCTCCTCCCGTTACCAGGATTACCTTTCCCTTGATGAAATCATAGATTTCTTCCATATTTACCTTAATGGGATCTCGGCCTAAGAGGTCTTCGATCTGCACCGGCTTCATATCTGCCAGAGATACCTCATCAGTCATAAATTGGTACATGCCCGGAAGCTTCTTTACCTGACAGTTGGTTTCATTGCAGATATTTAATATATCTTTCTCTATTTTAATATCTGCGCTGGGAATTGCATAGTAGATTTTTGAAATATGATATTTTTCACAGCTTTCTACAATGCTTTCTCTGCCCCCTACAATTTTGACACCATCAATATAACGGTTCCATTTATTTCGATCATCGTCGATAATGCAGGCAACTTCTTCATTTACCTCACGGGATCTTCGGATATCCCTGAGAATGCTCTGACCTGCCTGTCCGGCTCCGATCAGCAATACCTTTTCCTGCTCCTTCGCACCTGAAATACTGTGATTGGCTCTGAGCAACAGAACAAAACGATAGGAGAAACGCACCCCTACTGTGGCGATAAATTGGAGAGTAATTCCGAAAAGGAAATAGGTCACCGGCATACGACTTGATATTATATTGGCAAAAACCACATAGATAAACAGGGTAACTATATTGGCCAAAATCAAGCGAGACAGCTCCACAAAGCTGGCAAACTGCCAGATGGAGCGATAGAGACAAAAGCAGCGAAAAACTAGGATACAGATGACTGCATAGATCAGAATGCTGCGATAATAACCTGAAAAATACACTTCAGGTATCTTAGAAAAGTGACAATCAAAGCGTACCCAAAGGGCAACAAAATAAGAAAATATTACAGCCAAAAGGTCATAAAGAACCAATATGGCGGTGACGTTCTGCCACCTGTGCAAGAATCCTTTATGTTCATTCATCATGTTTTATTTCTCTTTCATAATAATTTTTTCTTCCTTCATACACTCATCTATTATACTTCATTTTCCCAGTGAAACAAGTAAAAGTTATGTAAATCTTTACCTGCTCGAAAAAAAAAAAAATGGGGATTTTCTCAATTATACTTGATTATAATCAAGAAAATCTCCTTTTAATAGGCACTTTTAGCAGGGAAAAAGTGTAGGGAGAAAGCTCACCTTGCGTAATCTTTCTCCCCATCCAGCATTCTTTCCCCATGGGCATCCAACATTTTTAGATAACTTGGCCCTAATTTCTTATCCAAAAGTCTCCGCGCTTCTTCTATATTGGGGGCTCTGTGTTCTATTCCATGGCAATCTGATCCCAGAAAATCCACCCAATCATCACGGAACCATTTCCCGAATTTATACCATCCAAATCCTTCCAAAATAGAGCTTGCATTCACCTGAATCAAATCCGGTCCTTTCAAAAGCTTTTTGATATATTCATGATTCTTCTTAAATGTGGTAAAACGTTCCAGATGTGCCAGAACCAGTCGGAAGTCCCGTCGTTCCCTCAGCTTCCAAAGTTCCTGCATAATATCCTCATCCCAGTTGCCAAAGGGCATCTCCAAAAGGAGAAGCTTCTGATGACTTTTGGTCTCCAAGGTCAATTCTCCCAGAGCCTTAGCGTAACTCATCCCTGGAAAGAAGGCAACTTCTGCCCCTAGGCGAATCTGGGGAAATTTTTCAGGAGATGCAGCTGCATTTCCTGTATTTTCTATATTTTTTCCCCTCATCTCCTGAAATAGGCTCTTACAAGCTTCTTCTCTTTTTCTCAAAAAATCGTCCGGATGATCCTGATCCGCATAAAAATGAGGGGTAGCATAGATAAGCTCCACCCCTTGTTCACTGGACCTCTCCAGCATTTTTATTGATTCATCAAGATTCCGACTTCCGTCATCTATACCAGGAAGTATATGGCTATGAATATCGATAATCGCCATGCACACATCCTTTCTGTATTTGTAAAGCTATGAATTTTCAATTTTGCAGTTTCAAACAATACCCCTATTCTCTCATATTTTCATAAAATTGCAAAGGCTGAGTTTTTATGGGAACGCCCATTCCAACTCAGCCTCTTTTATCCTTTTTGCTTTTTTAGCCTCTCTTCCACGTAAGAAGTAAGGAAGAATTTATAATAACAAATACCGATCCCGCATTGTGCACCAGAGCACCCCATACCGGGTTCAATATTCCAAGAACCGCCAAGGCAACTGCCAAAAAGTTCAGTGTCATGGAAATGGTCAGATTAATTTTAATAATCTTCATCATTCGCTTTGACAGAGCAAATAAATGTGGAAGCTCTTTTACGTCATCATCCACCAGAACAATATCCGCTGCATCCACAGCAATATCAGATCCTACCCCGCCCATAGCAATACCTACATCGGCACGCTTCAAGGATGGGGCGTCGTTGATGCCATCACCAATCATACATACCCGTTTTCCTTGACTCTGAGTTTTCTCAATGAAGGCAATCTTGTCCTCAGGAAGGCAATTGGCCTGGAAATCCTTAATTTTTGCTTCTCCTGCAATACTGGCAGCTGCCTTTTCATTATCTCCTGTCAAAAGAACCGGACGAACTTCCTGTCCTTCCAAATTTATGATCATGGCCCGACATTGTTCTCTCATAAGATCTGCTATAACCACAAATCCATAAAATTTATCATCTACTGCTATGTAGATTACGGTACTACCCTTTGCCAAGTATTCTTCCGCATTGCTAACAAAGCTTTTATCTATGGAAATCTCTTCTTTATTCAAAAGCTTAAGATTTCCGACCACTACGCTCTTTCCTTCCACCTCGGCTTTCACACCATATCCTGGCATCATATGAAAATTTTCCGCCTTGGAAATCTGCATTTTTTCTTTTTTCGCAGCTCTTACAATCGCCTGTCCCAAGGGATGTTCTGAAGCACTCTCGGCTCCTGCAACAAGTCGAAGTAAATCCTCTCTCCCCTTTGCATCCACACTTAACACATCAGTGACCTCAGGAGTTCCATAGGTCAGAGTTCCGGTCTTATCAAAGGTAATGCAATTTACTTTTGCCAGTCGTTCAAGGGCATCTCCTTCCCTAACAAGGAATCCATGCTTGGTAACATTACCAATACCAGCCATAATCGCTGTAGGAGTGGCAAGCACCAAAGCACAAGGGCAAAATACAACCAGCACAGTTACGGAACGAATGAGGTCCTGGGTAAAGAGATAAGACAGAATAGCAATAATAGCTGCCCCAGCAACTACCCATACCGCCCAACGGTCTGCCAGATTTACGATTTTTGCTTTGCCTGCATCTGCCGACTGTACCAGACGAATCATTCTCTGAATAGAGGAATCTTCTCCCACCTTGCTGGCTTTCATCTCAAAAGCACCATACTGATTTACCGTGCCGGAAAATACTTCATCTCCTACACCTTTATCTACAGGCAGCGACTCTCCCGTCATAACTGCCTGATTAATGGATGTCTCCCCTTTGGTGATGACACCATCCACTGCTACTGTCTCCCCTGGTTTTACCAGCAGGATATCCCCAACTTTTACCTCTTCTGCTTCCACAATCTTCTCACTGCCATCCGGCATAAGAATTCTGGCGGTTTGTGGTGTCAAATGCACTAATTTCTCAATGCCTGCTCTTGCTCTTGCAACGGTCAACTCCTCCAAAAGGCCACCCAATTGCATAATAAAAGCCACCTCGCCAGCAGCAAAGGTCTCACCAATAACTACAGAGGCCCAAAGAGCCAATGCCACTAGCACATCGGCGGTAATGTCATGGTCTCTTACCAAACCGACAAAAGCCTCTATAGTAATAGGAACGCCACAGAGAATAATAGCGATCCATGCCGGGTCCGGCAAAAAATCTGGGGTCAAATGGAAGATACTTAGCAAAAGGCTGACTCCTCCAATGATCAAAAAGGCGATATCCTTTTTCATCCCATCTATCTCTAAGACTTCTTCTAGCTTATCGCATAGATTTTTCATAACTTTTATCACTCCTTACATAATGGGTACAATACAGCTTTTTCATTTCCTCTCTTTTATATACCATAGGGGGTATATGTTTTACGAAGCTACTATACCGCAGGGGGTATACCCTGTCAAGAGTTGATTTGTACGAACGAAGAATTATTTTCCTTTTTTTATATCTGATATTAGAAATCCCTAACACATATTTTCATGTTAAAATGAAGGTGGATTGTTTATTTCACAGGAGGTTTTTATCATGAGTGCTAGTGAAAGAATGGAAAAAGCCGCTGGCTTACACCAAAGCGGCTACAATTGTGCTCAGGCTGTTGCCTGTGCCTTTGCTGATAAAGTAGATATGAGTCTCGAAGATATTTTCTGTGTTTTGGAAGGCTTTGGACTTGGAATGGGAGGCATGCAAGGCACCTGCGGTGCAGTTTCTGGTGCAGTAGCCATCGCCAGTCTCTTAAATAGTAAGGGTCCGGATTTTACCCAGAATAAAGCTGCTACCTACAAAATTACCAAGGAAATTGTAAAGAGATTCGAAGAAAAGAATCAGTCTTCTATCTGTAAAGAATTGAAGGGAGTAGAAACCGGCACAGTTCTTCGTATCTGCCCCGGCTGCATCTCTGATGCTGTGGGAATTCTAGAGGATGTAATTAAGGATTTTGATTTGTAATTTGTTGTTTGCTGCGACAAAAGGTGAACCTGCCGTAAGGCAAGGTCCACCTTTTCTTCTATTCATCTATATATCTGTTAAAATTGATTGTTGCTCAGTAACCGCAGGTCGCACTGTCGAATCAGATCACACAGGCAATACTAGTCGTCGCCCTCTTTTTTGTCTTTCCTGTAAGGCACTCCTTGAATTCTCCGTCTGTATCAGAATTCAAAATTGCTGTCTTAGCACTCAGGTTAGTGGATTTATTATAGATGGGACGAGCGAATCCGTTTATTCCCTCTGCCTTCGTGATATTCGTACCGCCATTTACATTTCTCAAGTCATTTACATTCACTAAATTTTTTCTCATTGTTTTGTCCTCCAATTCTTCATTTTCTGCATTTTTCAATGCGTATCTTATGCCCTTTACTTTGCACAGTATTTTTTGCTGCTATTATTGTTATTTTGTTTTTGTGTGTTGTTGTTTTGTATGTGCTTAGTATAAGAGAAAAAGCTGAATAGAGAACATGATAAACCTTAACCTTAGCTAAAAAAGCAAATTATTCTCCTTCAAAAAGAGGAGTGCTGAAATAGCGTTCTGCAGTGTCTGGCAAGATTGTTACTACGGTTTTTCCCGGTCCTAATTTCTTTGCTAGCTTGATAGCTGCGCATACATTGGTTCCGCTGGAAATTCCTACCATAAGTCCCTCTTTTTTTGCCAAATCTTTTGCGGTCTGAATGGCTTCCTCATCAGTTACAATACAGATCTCGCTGTAAATCTCCTGATTCAGATTGTCGGGAATGATGCCATCGCCGATACCCATCTGCAAGTGAGTACCGATATTTCCTCCAGCCAGAATGGCTGCATTTTCCGGCTCTACTGCCCAGATCTCAATGTCAGGATTCAGAGCTTTTAGGGTTTCGCCAATGCCGGAAATCGTTCCTCCGGTTCCCACTCCTGAGCAGAAACCATGGATTGGTCCGCCTACCTGTTCTGCCATCTCCAGGGCCGTATGGAATTTGTGCACTTCATTGTTGGCAGGATTAGAAAACTGCTGTGGTACGAAGACATTGGGGTCTTTTTCCTGCATTCTAAGAGCTGTCTGCAGACACTCATCGATGCATTTTCCGATATCACCATCGTCATGAATGACAATAACTTCAGCGCCGTAGTGTTTGACCAGCTTTCTTCTCTCTACACTGACAGAATCCGGCATAATGATGATGGTGCGATAACCTCGAACAGCACCTACCAAAGCCAGACCAATTCCCTGATTGCCGCTGGTAGGCTCTACGATGATGGTATTTTCATGGATTAAGCCCTGCTTTTCTGCTGCCAGAATCATATTATAGGCGGTACGACTCTTGATAGAGCCTCCTACATTTAAGCCTTCATATTTTACAAGAACCTGAGCGCTGTTCTCCCCGGTCATGTGGTTGAGACGAATGACCGGGGTATGCCCCATGGCCTCCAATACATTATCGTAAATCATTTCCAATTTTCTCCTTTATTCGATTCTTTTCTATTTTATGCTTCTTTTGATTTCTCCAGAGCCTGAGTCAGATCTTCAATGATATCCTCCACATTCTCAATACCTACGGACAGTCTTACCATGTCCGGAAGTACACCACCGGCGATTAATTCCTCATCGGACATCTGGCGATGGGTGGAAGAAGCCGGATGCAGTACGCAGGTGTGGGCATCTGCTACGTGGGTAGCAATAATGGCCAGATCCAAATGTTTCATAAACTCCTCAGCAGCTGCTCTTCCGCCCTTTACACCGAAAGAAATTACGCCGCAGCTGCCGTTTGGCAGGTATTTCTGACCTCTCTCATAATATTTATCCTGAGGAAGGCCTGGATAGGTGACATAGGATACCTGGGGATTTTCCGCCAGAAATTCTGCCACCTTTTGGGCATTTTGGCAATGACGCTCCACACGAACAGCCATAGATTCCAGTCCCAAATTCAGCATATAGCAACTCATAGGAGAAGGGATTGCTCCCAAATCACGCATAAGCTGAGCGGTAGCCTTGGTAATATAGGCACCTTCTTTTCCAAACTTCTCAGCATAGGTAATGCCATGGTAAGATTCGTCCGGTGTGCAAAGTCCCGGGAATTTGTCTGCATGAGCCATCCAGTCAAATTTACCTGCATCAATAATTGCACCGCCAATGGTAGCATCATGTCCATCCATATATTTTGTAGTGGAATGGATTACGATATCTGCTCCCCACTCAATTGGACGACAATTAATAGGCGTAGCAAAGGTATTGTCAATAACCAAGGGGACCCCATGTGCATGAGCTGCCTTGGCAAAACGCTCAATATCAAAAACGATCAAGGCCGGATTGGCAATGGTCTCGCCATAAACAGCCTTAGTATTGGGCTTGAATGCAGCTTCCAGCTCTTCATCACTGCAATCCGGATCCACAAAAGTGAAATCCACACCCATACGACGCATGGTGACATTAAATAGGTTATAGC